>JAYKJH010000199.1:0-42464 GCA_035285345.1 Nostocaceae cyanobacterium
CCGTCGTCTACTAATAATAATTCCCAGTTATCATAGGTCTGAGCAAATACGCTGGCGATCGCTTCTGAGATATACTTGCCAGCATTCAAAAAAATCATGATACCGGAGACTAATGGCTTTTTGTTTATCTCTTCAGTCATGGAACCACCTCAATAGCTGCTGGGTAAACTTTTCGCCATTCCAGTTATGAACTTGAAAGCGAGGTAATTGAAAGCGATCGCTATCTCTCCAGACAGTATTTTCCTCAGTTGAGCAGGCGTATTCTATACCGGCTTCCCTAATCAGGCTGAGTGTCTGCTGGCTATAGTTCCCATGAGGATAGGCAAAACTGCTCACAGGACGATTCAGTAGTGCTTCTAAATATACTTTGCTTTCTTGGATTTCCTGCCGCTGCAAGGCTGTTGATTGGGCAGAGAGAAATGGGTGAGTAACAGTGTGGGCGCCGATTTCCACTAGTTCTCCTTGCGCTAGACTGCATACTTCTGCTGGTAATAGGGAGCGGTGAGTCCCACGAGCTAGTGGTGCAGCATCAGCCCAAGTGAGGATGTCATCCAGCACCTGGAGTCGTTCCTGTGCTGGTAATGGTTGCAACCTTTGCCACACTGAGTAATAAAAAAACAGTCTGGAATCTGATTTGGCTTCCCAAGCTTTTTTGCCATAATCTTGACGGTAGTCGTCAGCACTGTAATCGGCTGCTTTACCTAAATTCCACTGGTGGGTAGAGCCTTGGATTACCAAACTCAACTGCTCTGGTAACTTCCCTGGTTGCAGCAACACCCGCTCTAGTTCGTCCCACCAGAACTCCCGCTGGGTGCCAATATGACCAGTCGTGACGAAGACCGTTGCCGGAATATTGTATTGCTCAAGCAGTGGTTTAGCAAATAGCAGATTATCTGCGTAACCATCGTCAAAGGTGACAGCCACTGCTCGGGGAGGAATGTTACCATCGCGATGGGCTTGGGCTAATTGCTGTAGCGCTATAGGGTGAGCGGATGTTTGCAAAACTTCCAGATGCTCAGCAAAGTGCTTGGGGGTGACACACAGCGACCAAGGGTCTAAGTCTACCTCAGTTATGCGGTGGTACATTAATATCACCGCCTGGGACGCAAAGCGTTTCTGAAGCTTGCGAACTGCTCGTTGCAATTTTCCGCCACCAGGTATCTTCATAGTGTCACCTCACCCTTTGACTGCTCTGAGGGTGATTGTGACTTGATACTGGGGGTCATGATAATCCAGTTCTTCTTTTCGTAGTTCTTCTGTAGCCATCCCTTCCAGATATGCGATCGCTACCAGCACATTCCCAAAAGTCTCGACCTGAATATTTTCCTTGGGAAAAACCTCCTCAAACAACATCTTTGCTGATAGGCTGGTGAAAGACCAACACTGATAATCGCGCCATTGATCGCCTACAATCTGGCAAATCCCTGGAAATGTAGCCAATAAAACTCCACCTGGCTTGAGAATACGGTAAGCTGTCTTGATTGCTGCTCGCACATCGTAAATCAGCAACAGCGTCTGTGTGAGAATAAAACAATCAAAGGTGTCTGAGGGAATGTGTGGGGCGTTGGTGAGGTCGCCGACGATTGTCGCCTGTGGATTGCCTTCTACCACATGTAGCACATCGCTTTTAGTGACGCGATCGCCCCCAAACTGGCGGGTGTAGGCTGCGTCTCCAATTTCCAGCACATGAGAGTGAATATCATCAGCATGGCGAGCGAGAAAGTTTTCCACGTAGTAGCGACCAATTGGTCGTCCTCGGTCGTAACCAAACTGACGGCTAATCGGTGTCAAGCGTCGCAAGCTGCCAAAATCTACCATTTTCGCTGGCGGACGGTATTTATCACCTAGTAATTGCGTACCTAACCAGCGATGAATAGGTGCGGGTAAGGTTTGTTGTGCTATGAGCTTCAATTGTTCTTTTTTCATGCTAAAAAATCATCCAATTAATAAGTACAGTAATCACACATTGAAAGAGGAAATTAATAAGAATAAGATGCCGACGCTTTGATGTTTTTGAACTTCTTTAATTATTTTACTCATGTTACAAATAAATCCAAGAGTTCTTGTGCAGATAACTGAATTCGCCTAGGGTCTTTGATAAATCTACAAGACTGATTAGAGTAAGTCCAATCTTCATAAAAACTCTCATTTTTATAATAAGAATTGGGCAAAAATATATGAGGAATATTCATAAGAGTGCAAAGAATATGCCCATGCAAGCGGTTTGTAATAATCAGACGATACTGGTTAAATTGATAAACACCCATATGCATCAAACCAAATGATTTGCGATGTATCCTAGGGTTATACAGGTTAGTGAATTTAGCAGCGGATGAATGCAAATATTTCCATATCTGCCGGGATATAAACTCTGGTGAAATTACTTTACCTTCTTTCCAGCATTCGGAAATTTCAGCTAGTCGCCACATTTTGCCCATTTTTTGATAGTAATTGCGGTATTTATAAGAAGTCCAATCTTCTATAAATAAATCCGATAAATCATTTATAAAATCAGAAGCGAATATCTGATTTATTTCTATATCTTGTCTACATTGATATAAAATATTTTTTTTGTTTTGATGATTTATATTGCCTGATAAACCAGGCATACCTGCTAATTGAAAAGCCATATCAGGAGCTTTAATTACTTGACACTTATCAAAATATTTCTGAGCAATTTTATAACTGAAATTATCTCTAACAAATATCATCAATTTCGGATGAGAATTAAAGATATTTGCCGTTGCTAGTAAATTATCGTGATTAGCAAAATAAACAGTTTGGGGAAAAATAATAATTGGACGGTCGTGATATTTAGAAATAATTTGTTCGCGAAAATTTTGAAATTTCGGCCAAATATCTCCTAAATTTCCACCCCCATGCAAGAATATAGGACTTTTGCCCACAGATTTATTCATCTCTGTATCTGAGAAATTTTCAATACTTGAAGCATAATTAATTTTTGTTTTGAGAACATCAGTTAAATAGAAAATTTCTCCCAACCAGATAAGATTATCACCTACATTGGCATGGTGAGGATAATCGAGTAAAGCACATTGTTCAAATGTCTCTATTGAAGCTAAAGCATTATGCAGAGTTTCTTTTATCTTTATGGCTGATGATGTCGTCATATTTTCTCTTTTATGAAATAATCACTTCAGATATTCAAGCGTTTCTTTCTGTTGACTATAACTTATCTATCTAGCTAATCAACATCATTCATGACGGCTATTTAACTAAGACAGTTTGGTATTTAGTAAAAACATATTTTATAGCCCAGATATTAAAAATAGGTGTGATGGCTTGACAAATCAGTACCGAGATAACTACCCAAAAGATTCCCCAATGTACAGTAGCTAACAGGACAATTCCAAATAGGAACGTATAGATGAGGTTCCAGTAAAGATTGATTTGAGTTTTACCTACCGCATTCAGAAGGATATAAGTAGCGCTACTCAGAGGAGACGCGAGAGCATAAAGACAGAGCAATACCACAAGTGGAATTGCTGTCACCCACTTTTGTCCAAAAACAATCGGTACATAAAAGGGAGCTAAACTAGACTGTAAAATAATGATTGGAATTATAAATGTATAAGTTTTTTTTAGACTGCTAAAAAATCGTTCTTCAAGCTGTTTAATATTATTCAGAGCTTCACACAAATAAGGAAATAAAGCTGAAGTAAATGTGTTTAAAACATTGAGACTGATTCCCAATCCAGCATTGAAAGCAAAATAGTATACTCCTAATGCTTCAATTCCCAAAAACTTTCCAACTATTAAATAATCTAAATTCCAGCGGAGCATACCTAATAATTCAACGCCGAGCATGTGGCTACCAAAACTAATAATTTCTTGCCATTTATCCAGTTTAAATAAGTTAGGAGGTCGCCAAGGATGTTTCATATAACTGATTACAATCCATACCGGAGTCGATAGAACCATAGGCCAGACTATAGCCCACACCCCCATGCCCAAAATTGCTAGAATTACCGTGAGAATATGGCTAATTATTGACTGTGTAGCATTGCATAATGCCTTAATTTTTAACCGATTTTCTCGTTCAATCATGGCAGACTGAACCATAAAAATCGGTAACAATAAGTAGATAAAAGCAACTGTACAGAGGGGTAAAATTAGCTGGTTATTGCCATAAAATTTAGCAATTGGAAAGGCGGCAATACATTGGATAATAAAAACCAAAATACATATAATCCAATTCAGCCAGTAGGCTGTATCACATATAGTTTTGACATCCTGCTCATCAGCCTGAATAATTTTAGAACCAATTCCACCTTTGAAGGTAAAAATCCGGCTAAATTCTACAGTGGTATAAACAACCGCCATGAGACCATAGTCTTGGGGGCTGAACATCCGAGCTAGAGTCACCGTAACTCCTAAGCGAAAGATGCGGTTCACCAGTTCTGCAGCACCTAACCAGCCAACATTGCGAATATATTGACTAGATAATGATTGCTTGAGCTTATTGATGAGATGAAGTTGTTTCATTTTCCCTACTGTCAAGACTTAATTTCAGAACTAGAGAATTATCTATCGTCTAGCAGTTATTAAGCCTTGACGTAAAGCGTAAACTAAGGCAATAACTTGACTGTAAAACTGAGGACTAAACAAACGTATCAGTGCAATGGCTATTCCTAAACGAATGCACTTGGGTGAGAAGAATAGTTGAGGACAGTGATAGCAAGCTTGTTGATAAAATTGCAGAGCAAGTTCTGCATCTCGATTTTCGATAGCTTTCCAACCTAAATAAAGATAAGCAGAACCGTAGCTACGATTTCTCAGATACAGCAGTTCTGTGGGTGCAGATTGAAATGCACGCTCAATCAAAATCCGTGATTTTTCCAGCATTACTTGACATTTTTTTGTGGAATTATGAGGATGCTGACGATAATAAATCAAAGGTTCTTTAACCACTGCAAAAGAAAATTTCT
Organism: Nostocaceae cyanobacterium; assembly: GCA_035285345.1. Classification (GTDB taxonomy): domain Bacteria; phylum Cyanobacteriota; class Cyanobacteriia; order Cyanobacteriales; family Nostocaceae; genus JAYKJH01. The sequence continues at coordinate 4,950 of JAYKJH010000199.1, forward strand.
GGGAAATTCGCAGCCACATATCCCTATCGTCAGAAGGGGATACATCTGGAAAAAATAAACCGACAGATTCAAAACACTGCTTACGAATTAATGGTGTACTACCAGAACCAACAATGTTAAATTCAAGCAACTGTCGCCAAACATTACCCTCTGCATGGGATGCAATTAGTCTACCTGTAGGTTTACCATTTTCATCAGCTAAAGCTGTCCAGGTATACACCACACCCACTGCCGGATTTTCATCCAAACAACGTACTTGCTTTTCTAATTTTGTTGCTTCCCAAAGGTCATCTGCATCCAAAAAAGCTATATAATCCCCTTGAGCATTAGTAACACCTGTATTGCGCGCTCCCGCTAAACCTTGGTTTGCTTGGGAAATCATTCTCACCCGTGGATCTGTTAGCTGGGAAACCCATTCAACGGTGCCGTCTGTACTACCATCATTGACAACTAAAACTTCAAAATCAGTAAATGTTTGACTCAAAGCAGTCTCCATAGCTGCTGGTAGATAGGTCATGGAATTGTAGGTTGGGATAACAACAGTAACTTTTGGCATATTTCAAATTTCTCCAGATAAACAGGTTGTAGTATTCACATAATCTTGCCAAAATTAGGATTAAAAATCCGCCGACGCAGAGCATAAACTAGTCCTAAAAATCTCTTGTAACCCTCAGAGCCGAACCATTGCATTATCAGAATTGCTAAACTCAGACGGATATACTCTCTACAAAAGCATATCTGAGGATAATGCATCAGAGCTTGACGGCGAAAATAATTTGCCTGTTCGTAGTTTCTCTCACTACTTTGAAGACACTTCCAGGCTATGAGGAGGTTAATATGACCATAGCTTCTGTTTCTTAAATATAGGAGTTCAAACGGCGCTGACTCGAAGGTTCTTTCAATTATGGTACGAAAGTCTTGTAGCACTTTGGCATAATTTTTCGACTTATTATTGGGATGCTGACGATAGCGAACCAAGGGTTCTTTGACTACTGCAAACGGATAACGAGCAGCAATACGAAGCCACATTTCCCAATCTTGAGCAGCACCAATATCACGGTCAAATAATCCCACAGTTTCAAAGCAGTAGCGACGAATCATCGCTACACTTCCACACTCAACTATGTTGTGTTCTATAAGCCTCTGCCATACATCACCCTCTGCATGATTTTTGAACACTCTTCCTGTAAATGTACCTTTCTCGTCGATTAAAGTGACCCAGTTATATACCAATCCAACTTTAGGCTTTTCCTCTAGACAATGTACCTGTTTTTCTAGCTTAGTCGGCTCCCAGATGTCATCAGCGTCTATAAATGTTATGAACTCTCCTCTAGCATTTTTTATTCCGGTATTTCGCGCTGCTGACAAGCCTTGATTTGCTTGGGATATTAACTTGACTCGCAAATCTGTTATCTGAGCCACCCAATTTTCAATTCCATCGGAGCTACCATCATTGACTATGATGACTTCAAAATCTTCAAAAGTCTGATGAAGAACGCTTTCTACAGCTTCTGGAAGATAAATCATGGAATTATATGCTGGAATAATCACAGAAACTTTCGGCATATCTCGAATCTCTGATTTTTTAAACTGAGTAATTTGCCAAATAAATATTCAGGTCAAATTTTATTACATCGATTCAAAAAATAATTACAAAGTCCATAGTGAAAAAAGAAAACCTATTTTTGACAATCTTATATTTGTCAATTCCTGCCTGGTGTAATAGCCTTTGTAAATCCCGAAGAGATAATAAATTCATATAATCACCAGTTGCCCATTTTTTTCCTACAAAACTGAGGTAATTGTCAAATATTTTTTTTGGAAAAAAATGTAAGAGCGGTGTAAGTGTATGTACTTCAATCGGAAAATATTTATTTGGTGTAGTAATCATTGCTGCTTTGGCTACTCTTTTTATTTCTTTTAGAAACAGAACTTGCTGTTCTTCAGAGCCAACATGCTCTAAAACGGCATTTGACCAGCAGATATCAAATGATTGGTCTGGAAACGGAAAAATCTTTCCATCATAAGTAACAATTTTTAATTGTGGATATCTTGCCAAAGATTCCTTTGGCTTATCAAGACTGAGAGCGGTAATCTGTTCTAAGTATAAATAATTTGTTTCTAAAAAATTCTCTGTACCTGTGTAGTCTTTATCTTGAAAACCCACATCTAAGATTGTATGTTTAGCAGTGGGCTGAAAATTATCTATAAAACAGTTAAATTTGCGTTGACGATTCCAAGCGGATATTTTGTATGCCACTAACATAATATTTGCCTCCTAGTATTTTGCGATTGTTTTCTTGAGTGTTTCAGGGAAAGATATATTTTCTTTAAATGCCATCCCTAAAATCAATAACCCCGGCCAATACAAGTAAGTAAAAAACTCTAAATTTTGACTGAAAGAGTTAATTAATAAAACTAAAATTATGCTTAGTCCTACTTGAGTATTTTCATTAGTATTAGCCTGGCTAAGTAAATCCATAAAAGTCCATAAAAAAGCAAATGCCAAAGCTATGAAACCAACTAATCCGTAGCTAAACAAAACACCAAACCAAGTATGATGAGAACCAATCGGCATGAATGCTACAAATGCGGGTCCTTGGGCTTCTCTGACGCCATGACCCCAAATTGGGGCTTCGTTCCACCAACGCTCTAGCGTGATGCGATATATGGCATGACGAACTGCTGAAGAACCTGCCCGAAGTTTGTGAAACTGCTCTATAAGATTTGTCATAAATTCAATTATTGAAGGTGAAAATATGCCTATTAAAAAACTAATAAACCCTGTTGTAAAACATACCCACGGACGGAGAAAATTTCTGAACAACCATACCGACGGAGAAACAACTATTAGGCACAATATAGCTGCTCTAGCTCTTGTTAAAACAATAATTATAACAGCCGCAATCATGCTGCACCAACGCAATTTTTTGTCAATTTCTTGCTGAACACAGAAGAAATATATATTCGCTATCATCCCCAATAAAGTAGACCAAATAGCAAACAAACTTATGCGTTGAGTAACACTTTGCAAAATTTTTACTTCATAATATTTCTCCGAGCCGCCCAAAACTTTTAAGGGAGAAGTATAACCTATATTATGAATGCCTAAAACTCCAATTATACTACCAATTAGTAGGAAAAGTACACTTTGCAAACATAAAATACAAACAGCACGATAAATTAATTTAGGTCTGATATTTAGATGCCCTATTAGAGGAAATAAAGCCATTAAACCCCAGGTTCTATACCAGAGTAGTGAGGATGTAATAATTCGCCTGATTCCCAAATTAAAATTTAAATGCCCGACAATCAAAGCGACTTCTATCATTAGTACAGCAATCACCCACACCCAAGCTGATGACGAGATAATAATTCTTTCTTCCAGAGGTGTTTCTTCAGTTTGGTTCCACCACTTGAAAATCAGATAACCTGTCAAGAAGGTTGCCAAAAGTGGTGCTAAAACAAACTGGGCGCCTAAAAAATAAATTGGGTACGTGAAGATGATGTAATACCAAATCAGCGCTTCTGGTAGATTTTGGGGCTTGATGGGAATACTGCTCATACTAAATTATGAATACTAAGTCCTGAATCCTAAATCAGAAAACTAGAGAGATATCACCGGATTTGATATTACTTTTTAGAAGAAACAGAATTAAGGCTATCTAGAGAATTAGAAGAATTAGAGTTGTTAGTCGAATTGGTAGAGGGTTTCCAGTCAATATATTTAGGTTGCTGCTGTTTGCGATCGCGCATCCATAGCGTTACTGTTCCCGTCGTCAAAAAAATCGAACATATACCAGTTCCTAACAGTACTAATAAAGGGCTAGGATTACTAGATTTTTTGGGCAGATTAGGTGGTGTAATAATAGAAAATTGCGGATAAGAGCTTGAAACATCAGACTTACTGAGATTGAGCTTAGTTAAATTTGATGAAAATACAGCCTCCGCAATTTTTACATCACGTTCCAGATTGTCTAACTTTGACTCCTGCTGGGAAAGGATTTTCAATCGCGATTCTAACTGAGCTATTTGTTGATCTAATTCTTCAACTTGAGCTAGCATCCCTTGCTGTTGTGTCTGCAGTGAAATTAATTCTTGCAAAAGACGCGCTCTTTCTGAATATGATTCCGTTGAACCACCACCGCTAAGCATCAGTTGTCGGAGTGTAATCGTCGAGACGGGTCGTCCCAGCAGCCGCTGACCATGTTGAAGTAGGGCTGCTTCGGCTGAATCTTTCGCTTGCTGCTTAGTAATTACTACAGGATTAGCTGGTAAATATTTAGCGCTCAAATTCAATAAATCAGCGCTAGCTTGGCTGTAATTAGCTAAGTATTGCTGAAATAATTTATCTGATTGTAGTACTAAAGCATCAGCCGCTTCTTGGGGAGATAAACCTAAGCTAACGGACATCTGCCTCATTTTTGCAGTTACTTGTTTGAGTTGAGCTACAGTTTCAGATTTTTGCCGTCGCATCCCTTCAAGATTAGTGGTTAAATCCCGCAATTGCTGGCTGGAATTTAAGGTAGCTGTAGCTTTGTAAGCATAGAGACGCTGCTTAGCAGCTTGCAATTTTTGCTCATCACCACTGATACTCTGTGCTAAGATTCCGTCTTGCTGAGAAACTTCTTGAATTCTTAGTTTATCGATAATTGTCTGCAAAGCATTTTGCAAAGCTAAAGCCTTTTGTTGTGCCTGTTGGGGAGTATTTCCCTTAATCTCAAACCTCATCAGTGTGGTATTATCAATAATCTTGATTTTGGGCTTACCAAATTTCTCCACTGGCATTTTGATTTGATTAGCTGCTGCTTCTAGGACCTCATCACTTTCCGCTAAAAATTTATAGTTTTCTCTGGGGTCTGCGAAACTTCTATAAGGAGATTCATTCCAAGAAGAAGCTTGCCCAATATTCGGTACACTGACACTTGTTTTGGGAGTAGTTGCGGGTAGATTTATCGACCATTGGCTTTTATAACTGCTAGGTCGCAGCGCTAAATACAGTAAAGCAATACTCCAAATAACAGCATTAGTTCCCAGCCACAGGAAGATATAATGCTTTTTACTTTTTGCTGTGGAGGTTGAATTTTCCGGAGCATTCGGGACGGTTGTATTCATTGATAAATTCCGATGATGAGGAGATGTACAACTATAGCAATCCGATTTGATTTTTGAATCAACTCGTGAAGACAGGGAACTCTTAACAGGGAACAAAAATTTTCCGCTCGATTTTTTCAACAATCAAATAGGAGTTCTATAGTGCAGGAAAAGTACCTATTCTCTGGAGCCAACCTCAGCTAGACCGCTAGCAGAAGATGGCAATCTCCTAACTGGATTGGGTCGGTCCAATAATCTTGTGTAGAGATTCAAATTGTCCGCCACAATCCGCTCCCAGCTATAGTTAATTCGCACATAATCTTGCGCTTTGTGAGCCATTTCTCCCATCTCCTGGCGATGATTCAGCGCCCAATTTAGGGAAAGAATACAAGAGTCTATATCTCCCGCTCGAAACAGAACTCCCCTATCCTTACCCAGTAATTGCTGATGGGGGGGAATGTTGCTACCCATAACTGGGATACCTTCGTGCATAGCTTCCAACATTGCTAGCGGTAATCCCTCCACATCCGAAGGGAGGACAAACAACCCCGCACCCCGGACAATCTCCGCTAACCGCGCTCCCCACAGTTCTCCCGCAAATACTACATTGGGATTATCTGCCACCTTTGCTAACATCTGGGAGGTAAACTCCTCAGTATCGCTCACACCTCCAGCCAAAACAAGTTTCCAACCCTCTGGTTTCAGGGCACAAAAGGCATCTAGCAACAAATCAGGACGCTTTTCCGGTACTAATCTACCTAAAAACAAAATGTAGCCTCCCGGCTGCAAACCTAGCTTTTCACCGTAGGTAAAATCCGGGTCTGACTCAGGGTAGGTAGCAGGGGCGTTGGGGATGTATACTGTTTCCCGACCGTAGGTTCTATGAAAGTAGGAGCGTAATTCCTCCGATACCACAATCATTTCGTCGGCAACCCGCACGGCGGTTTTTTCCCCCAGATGAATCAACCGACTCGCAAAATTACCCCACTTAGAACGTTGCCAATCTAATCCTTGACATATAACTACCACCTTGGCACCGGAAGCTATTCTCGGCACCCAAGAAAATAAAGCCGGTCCGAGGGCATGAAAATGAATAATATCGTAGCGCTGACCACAAGCAGCTACTGCACCTAAAGCAGAAGTAATAAAAGCATCTACGCCACGCAAACTCAACCCTGGTAAGGGAATTACTCGCACTCCCTGGAAGTCATAATTTTTTCCCCATCCCCAAGCAGACTTCGTATAAGAACACCGCGCAAACAAATCTACAGAATGACCTTGTGCCACCATCCGGGGATAAACTTGGGCACAGTAATGTTCAATTCCTCCCTGCTTGGGTGGTAGACCCTTTGCACCAATAACAGCTATTTTCATAAAGTTAGAATTTGAAACAAGGGTAAATAGACTCAGGAGTTGACACTCAAGAGAGTTTGTCTCTCCCAGCGTTCCAGCATTTGGTTGTAAATATTTCTAATCACTGTTCCCGCTGCATAGGGCTGAGCAGTCCGTACACAAGCAGCAGTGGGATAATCTTCTGGATGGTGCAGTACTTTAGTTAAAGCTGCTGCTATTGCCTCTGGGGTTCTTTCCTCACACACCACCCCACTATTCTCGGAGAGAATTTTCGGCGTTTCCCCACAATTTGTCGTCACAATCGGCGTTCCGCTGGCCAGCGCCTCTAGGACAACAAATGGTAGTCCTTCGTAGGCACTTGTAAGGATAAAGGCATTGCAAACACGATGCAACTGTGCGAGTGCCAGTTGTGAAACTGCACCCAGCATTGTTACCTGTTTTTCTAATCCTAATCTACCAACCTCAGCACTGATTTCATCCTTCATTTCCCCCTCTCCTGCTATCAATAAATGAACTTTTGGATCAGCTAAAGCTGCAACAGAACGGATCAGCAATAACGGGTCTTTCTGGGGATGGAGGCGTCCAGCGAACAGGATAAAATTGGTATCTTCACTTACACCTAGTTTCTCTGCCAGTTCACGCCTACCTTGTAACCTTTCTTCCCCAAACAATGGGTAAAATATCTCCTCGTCGTATGTGTTTTTTAGAAAAGCTACACGCTCAGCTACCCAAGGATAATACTGTCTGTAAAGTTCCGCCGAATCGCTATTACAAGAAAATATCTGCTGAAACTGACCAACTAACAGCCGTTCCATTGCAAAATATGCTGCGGGAAAATGCCGCCACAAAATTGCTTTTTTATCATTTTTAGCCGACATTTGTTGGCGAATATCATTTTGAATAAACAGGGTTTTCTCCCCTCGCCAATTTAGGCTCGCTAGGGTAGGTTCCAGTCTATAAAAATGCATAAAATCCGAAGCAAAGCACCGCCCCAACAAAGCTGTAGTGTACTTTAGCGTCGTCGGTATCGGTTTTCTAATGTTGTCATCCGGCACAGTTAATAAGGGAAAAAACCTAATTTCTCTTCCCGCGAATTCTCCTGCTTGCCACTTGCCTACTGGTTGACTTGCATCGTTTCCAGTTCCCACCATTCTGACATCAAATTCGCTGGGAGCGTACTTGAGAAAACTGTTAATCAGCGTTTGAATACCGCCAATACTCGGTTGCCAAGGATTGAACTGATAGAAGATAGTCAGAACAGGTTTACGCATCAAAAAAGCACCCGTGAATTACTATCGCTTAAAATCGTTTTTTCTTGAAGCTGAGATGAATTACCCTCTTTTTCTTAGTGTAATTACTTAGTTAATTTAACCACGTGGTTGGTTAAATCTTCTGCCTCTTTATTAAATATTCACAGTTTTAGTGCGTTTTTACTTATTTTGTCTACATATATAAGTTTTTCTCAACTATAACTTGCGTGTTATTACGCAAAAGTTTTAGTACTATTACGTAAGTATATATAAACAATTCCTACCATTGCAAGTAAAAAAAGTATGACATATGATTCTTTCTTGAAATTGAAAAAGTAAAAAAAAGTAATTATATAAAATTTTATAAATAATCAAACAATTGATATTTATTTATACAAATTAAAGATATATCTGAAGATAGATGATAAATCTAAAAATCTCTAAATATTAGGGGTGATATAGCGCTTCCCACGCTCGTGAGGTATAGCAAGAAAGAATTAACCGCCGATAGAAGAGGATGGACGCTTTCTTAAGCCGATAAATTTCTACCTCAGTAGACTAGGAAACGCTATAAATAATTTAAAACATTAATAATCATAATCATAAATCCAAAAGAAAACATAGGAAGTATTATTTTTACTGCAACCCCACTAAATCCTCTGGAGTATTGCAATTAAACAACATTTCCTTATCTTTTAGAGTAAATTCTTTTACCGGATACATATTTAACCAACCCTGGAAAGAACGCCCTCCCAAGTTAATGTATTCCTGTAAACTAGATAAACAATTACGGCGATAAAAACCACATAGAGGGTCCCAACCCTTAGCCGTGCGGGTCAGAGATGCGATAGATTCCCCATCCGCCCGATCCAGTTCCGCCACCCATGAGTGCAACACCTCAAGCCGCAACCGAGGTAAATCGCAGGCGAGCAATAACACCCACTCTGTTTGTACTTGCGTTAATCCTTGGGCAAATCCTACCAGCGGACCGGGGGAATAATTGGGAATTGCAGATAAGGGTATTTCCTGAATAAACTGACATCCCGTCGGGACAATTCCCTGATATCGTTCTTTCCAAGGCGTCACCACATAGACTGTATCTGCACAACCCTGAGCCACATGACAAACCAACTGCAACAAGGGTACACCATTGATAGGAATTAGCGCCTTATCCCTACCCATACGCGAACTCCTACCACCCGCCAACACAATTGCAGTCAAGTCATTAGTCATTGGTCATTAGTCATTAGTTATTAGTATTGTTCTGTAGCAAGGCGATCGCCAGCTTATCCTCACCTGTAAGCTGAGTATAGTCTAGGACAATCAACACCAGTGAACTTTGCTGAAGTTGTGCTGAAACCACCTCTCTCAGTTTGGTAGCACCTGCCTCGTTCTGTCCTGGTGTATCTACAATTACCAGCTTACCTTGTGTTTGTAATTGCTCAGTTTGTTGCGATCGCCAGAAGGGAGTCTCGCTCCGGGGAACATCAGTAAGGGACTCCAAAAGCTCGGCTTCGGGCGCTAGTTTGCTACAGAGACGGATGATATGATTGAGCGTAGTCAAATAGGTTGAGCATATCTTCTTTTATCATAGCTATGCTTTCAACACTTGCTCAGCCGTTAGCGTCAGTTCTGGGAAAGTGCGAGACACAATCCTTTCATCACCTCTAAACTGAGTACGCTGGTACTTACCTTCAGCATCTAACAGGAAAACAAATACAGTAGGAATTTTAGGATTTCCCAGATATTCCCTAGAAGCAATGGCTAAGTAATCCACAATCCAGTATTCAATAATTCCCAATCGTTGATATTCATCCAGCTTATCGATGTAGTCATCATCCCAATTGGTTGATGTTACTTCTACTGCTAACTGAATTGGTTCCTCTAGAGCATTGTAATCAGAGCGGTTTGAACGCCATACATCTCGATCTATTACACTTACATCAGGTTTTCGCCCTTGCTCTGTTCCGTCTTGGGTCACAGTTCTGATGACGGCTGTGTTATTGACTACATAATTTAAGTTCAGTCGCCTGATTTCATCATTTAGACCAAACAAGAGGAAATTTGCTACATCATCATGGTTTCTTGTTGAACGCACCTCTACAATTTCTCCATCTACAAGTTCATAAAATCCCTCCTCCGGACACTGCTCTAGGAATTGGTCAAAGGTTAATTTTTGTTGAGTGGTTGTAGTCATGGTGTTGTCCCATCAATACTTTATACAGTAAATCAGCGCCAGATTTTTGCTTCTGGTTTCATTCCCGTGTCGGACATCTCCAGAACCAGATCTGACTGGATTTCCTAAAATTGCAGAGCTATTGTTGGTAGAAACTGTATGGGAATGAGAGCCAGCCGAGTTAATGTTAATGTGATGCCAATGAGAACCAGCAGAATTCATCAAAAGACTATGGGAATGAGAACCAATAGACTTCTTGCGTGCATTACGAAATATTAAATAATTAACCGCCGTAGGCGAAGCCTGCGCCCTTGGCGCATAAAACGCCGATAAACGCCGAGAAAATTTATTTTTGCTCATAGGTCTAATCTCCATAGTCCGTCATCTTACCAAAGCCATCGGTTAAATGGTCGGGATGGCTCAAATCAGTTAACGAGTCTGAGTGAAATGGATCGTGCAAATGGTTATAATCGCTATCCTGCAAATCCAGGTCGGTGCGATCGCCAGCAATTATGGGAGTATGAGTCTAGCCCAGAGAAAAGCATCAAAGCATCGAAGCTCGAAAGACGGTTGTCCAGATATCTGTCATTACCCATTACCCATTACCTATTCCCTCGTCTGACTCATCTGGACTTGTTGTATTAACTGCTCGCGATTTTCAGCAGGTGCGAGACATTTCAAACCTTGACAAACTAATCCGACGCTACCCTCTGGTAATTCTGAGGCGATAGTAAATTCACTAGCAGGGAAATACTGAGCAATCAGAGAGGATATCTCCTGGGGGGTAGTGCGAATTACAGTACAGTGACGATACCAGTCCAAGGCGACAAACAAACTAGGACAAGCTTGAGGTGCGCGACTCATAACGCTGCTAAAAGCTAGTAACCCTTGCTCAGCTAAATCCAAATATTGGAGATTATCCGTCAGTAGTGCCAAGCGTATCAAGTTAGCTAGGGCTACACCATTAGCGGCGGGTGTGGCGTTGTCTACATAACTGCGTTCCCGGATAATTAAATCTTGACTGGCGTCGCTAGCACTGTTGTAGTAACCGCCCGTTTCCCCACTCCACAAAAATTCATCAAACTCCTCCTGCAGAGCGATCGCCACTTCCAACCACTGAGTATTCTCTGGTTCAGTGGAATACAAATCCAGCAGTGCTTTAATAAACAAAGCGTAATCTTCCGATTGCGCCAGCACTGACACTTGTCCCTCATAATTCAAGCGGTGCAAGCGTCCATCCACCCATTGATTATCCAGAATAAAGTTGGCAGCCCGTGTAGCTATTTCTAAATATTCTCGATTCTGGAATACTGCATAAGCCCGTGCTAAACCAGAAATCATCAAGCTATTGGTGGCAACAATCATCTTTGTATCCGTCACTGGGGGAATCCGACCTTGCCAATTTCCAGTTTTTGCTTCCTGGTTATTCCTAGCAACGGATGGTCTGGGACTAACGGATGTAGCGGATGAGATATCTGTTGGCGAACTAGATAAACTATCTGTTACATCCGTTACCTCATCCCCTGATACACCATAACGTGCTATAAACAATTTTTTGAGGACAGTTTCTAGACTGTCACTTAGTTTTCCTGAGTTGCGGCGCTGTAAAACGTTCTGTTCTTCAAAGTTGCCGTTAGGTGTCACAGTGAACTCGTGTTGCAATTCCGTTAATTCTTCGGGAGTGAGCAACTGCTGTAGTTCGCCATAACTCCAGACGTAAAATGCACCCTCCTCTGGTTCGACATCCTCTGGGGTGATAAAACTATCCGCATCCTGTGCTGCATAAAAATAACCACTGCTGCTGGTCATTTCCCGCTTTAACCATTCCACAGTTCCAGAAATCGCCCGTGCAAATGCTGGTTCCTTTTCGCCAAAACTCCAGAGATTTGCCAGATACTCAACAATTTGACCATTATCGTAGAGCATCTTTTCAAAGTGGGGCACTGTCCATGTCGGGTCTACAGTGTAGCGATGAAAACCACCCGCTACATGGTCATAAATGCCACCCAGTGCTAAATCTAATCCCCTTTGGGTACAGATATGTTTAGCGTCATAGCGAGATTCAAAATTCAACCTGATACCCCGCAGTGCTAGCTGGGCGTAGGGAATCATCGGAAAACTGTTACCATAACTAGAGGGGGAAATAATTCCTGTACAGGTTTCCCAACCGCGACGCAATAATTCTATTTCGGCTGCGGGAGTAGCAGTATCAACTTGCAATACCGTTGATTGTCTCAGACCATCGAGGATGACAGCTTTGCGTTCTGCTAAGTTTTCTTTTTGGGTATCGTAATATTGACGTAAAGTTTGCAGCACTTGTAAAAAACCCGGACGACCATATTTAGGTTCAACCGGGAAGTAAGTACCCGCGTAAAAGGGTACTAAATCATCAGGAGACAGAAAAACATTCAAAGGCCATCCACCATGACCGCTAATCATCTGCAAAGCTTGCATATAGATGCTGTCAATATCTGGTCTTTCTTCCCGGTCTACTTTAATCGCCAGAAAGTTGGCGTTCATATACTCAGCGATCGCCAGATCAGAAAAAGCCTCACCTTCCATCACCGTACACCAGTGGCAGCTGGAATAGCCGATAGATAGAAAGATGGGCTTGTTTTCAGCTTTAGCAGTTAAGAGCGCTTCATCGCACCAAGTCCACCAATCGATGGGATTTTCGGCATGTTTACGCAGGTAGAGGCTTTGAGAATGGGCAAGACGATTAGTCATGGTCGGATAGATTAGTTATCCGTTGATTGTTCTGTTGATTGTGCTTCTGAGCTTAGTCTACCGCGAACCAATTTGGGATTGGTGACTTGGAGTTGGGGATTGAGAATTCAATGTCCAAACCGATTAAAGATACTAGCTACCGAAACTGGTCGGTCAGATAGTGGTAGAGCCGATTGGCTTTGAATAGTCCCAGGTGGACTAAATACTGCCAAGAGATTAAGTAAAAAAGTTATGATAGCGGCTTGCACCAGTTTTTCAAGCATGAGATGTTCCTTTTCATCTGGTGGTTGCAATCGAAACTACATTGTGGTGTGGGGAGTAAACTTCACTTAATTGACTTACTCCCAAGGTTGCTTGTGTCCGGTTCGTGACAGTATTTCAACTGTCATAGGTATAGTCTTGTCAAGATTTAAACCGAAAAAACTTTGTTTTTATGCAACACATAGTTGCCTATAACCAAGCAATCCTATGCTGAATCAGCTTCTGTCTTTTGAGGGAACTAAAATTGTTAAATCTGTAGGAGTAAAACATAACATAATAAAGCACAAAAGCCAAAATTTCATCCGCCCTGGTAAGTATGGAACTACTACAAGGGAGGATGTAGTGGGTTAATCAAGCAACCAATGGCTGATGACAGTCGATACAATTTAAGTAAAGATTAACGGAAGCAGGCTGAATGATTCCTATCGTTATTGAACAATCAGGTCGAGGCGAACGCGCTTTTGATATCTACTCAAGGCTGTTGCGTGAGCGGATTATTTTCTTGGGTCAAGCGGTTGATAATACAGTAGCTAACTTGATTGTTGCCCAACTGTTATTTTTAGATGCGGAAGACCCGGAGAAAGATATTTACCTGTACATTAATTCTCCCGGTGGTTCGGTGACGGCTGGTATGGGTATTTTTGATACCATCAATCAAATTCGCCCTGATGTCTGTACTATTTGTACTGGATTGGCGGCAAGTATGGGTGCTTTCCTGCTCAGCGCTGGTGCCAAGGGTAAGCGGATGAGTTTACCCCATTCCCGAATCATGATTCACCAACCTCTGGGTGGCGCTCAAGGTCAAGCTACTGATATTGCAATTCAAGCTAAGGAAATTCTCTACCACAAGCGGAATCTGAATCAATATCTAGCTGAACACACTGGACAACCGATTGAGCGAATTCAGGAAGACACAGAGCGCGACTTCTTCATGTCCCCAGAAGAAGCCAAGGAATATGGCTTGATTGACCAAGTGATTGACCGTCACTCTGCTGGTAGCCGTCCGGTGGCTGTTGTCTAGTATCAATTTCTCAGTTGTATAGGACTTACGTAACGTCCACGTATCTGAGGGCATGGCGTGGCCATGCCCCTACAAAATTCTTATAAACTGTGTAGGGTGGGCTTTCACTTTGCCCCCCTAGTATTTACCTACGATTGACTGCTTAAAATCCCATTGATGGGTCTATTGGTGTGGGTTGGGATTCCAAATATCGCAGAAAGTCCTTTAGTTCTTCATCACTGAGTAAACTACGTGCGCGTTTACTGTAGGTCTTTTTCAAATAATCCCGTCCTTGTTCTGTTGTCCAGCTTAAACGTTCCATCTGAACATCGATTTGGGCGATGGTATCGGAGTGATTTGTAGGTTCAGCGGTTGATTTGTGAGTTACAGGGCTTGTTTCCTCTTGGGGAGTTCCCTGGCGCGGCAAAAATTGTTTCACATTATTATGAATAACAGATGAACTGGGTTGCTTGAGGGTTGGGCTGTCTGGTATTTTACCCCAGTTTTCTTGTGGAGGTTCAAAGTTCGAGAATGGTCTATCAGCACCATGTAGAGACGGGAAATTTGGTGTTGCTAGTGTATTTGTCAATCCTGTTGATTCATCCGGTCGGGGGTCGGGGGTCGGGGAAGCTGAAGCGTAAATCGGTGCGGGTGATTGGGTTTGGTGAGAAGTAGTGGGTGCAATTAAAACTAGTGCGATCGCTCTGTCTCTAGCCCTATCTTCTGCTATTTCTAGGGTTTCTGCTGCCGCCATACCTGTAGCTCGCTTTACACCCTCAATGTGTACTTCCACCCGCACAAGATATTTGCCTTCATGAATTTGCAGTAATTCCGAAATAATACTGCCTGTAGGATAGAGTTTGTGAAATTGCGCCAACATAAGACATTAATTACAGTTTTTGTTGGATATTAACAGCCGAGTCGGGTAGAGTATAGGACGGTCTTTAGTTGTATTGTGACGGGACTACCGTCACCTGGATATGTTTATTTGTCCTGTTCTGGAGTCAGTATTGGGTAGCGCCAGGCTGCTTGACGACCAATCCCATATTATTTATCATCTTAATCCTTTAATTCCGTGAAAGAGCGGGTTTCGTATAGTACGCTGTAAATTTACAATATGAAAGTATGGTTCGCCCTCACCGCTTGCCTTGCTGTTAATCTAACTGTTACTAATTCTACAGAGGTGGCAATTTAGGATAGACGGCATTTGCTTGTAGTTAAAAATTCAGAGTATAACACTCGTTAAGTACCGACCTTGAGGCAATCCTACACCTGTGATTTCCTTAAACAATGCTCTTGGGAGCCTGTCGAGTTGTTAAAAGCAAGCGTTTTCCCAACCCTTGGTATCCTAAATTCTGGGTTAGGGCGTCATTATTATCAGGCGTGCGCTTGGTGTGATTGTCTAGGGTAGTTACTTTTAAATAGGGTTAACTTTGCAATTTTTGTGTTCCGGCGTTGGGCAATTTCATTCAGGTTTCTGGATGTTGTGAGGGTACCCAACAAAGAACCAGACTAGACAATCAGAATGATTTTTGTTGACCAAAGGCCGATTCACTACATGGAATTTTCAATCGCTACACTTCTTGCCAATTTCACTGACGACAAGCTAGTTGCTCGCAAAGTGTTGGAAAAGAAACTCGGTTGCGAAGATGAACTGAGTTTACATAAACTTCACATTGCCCTAGAAGTACTGGAAAAAATAGGGATTTTGGTGAAAGAACGGGGTAAATATCGCCGAATTAATGAAGAGGGCTTAATTGAAGCTAAACTCCGCTGCTCTAGCAAAGGCTTTTGCTTCGCCATTCAAGAACTCGAGGGTTCAGAAGATATCTACGTCCGGGAAAGCCATTTGAGCAATGCTTGGAATGGCGATCGCGTACTGGTAAAAGTCCTCAAAGAAGGTAGTCGCCGCCGTTCCCCAGAAGGAGAAGTTAAGTTAATTTTAGAGCGGGCTAACCAAAGTTTACTGGCTCGAATCAAGCAAGCAAATAGTAAATATCGGGCTGTTCCCCTAGATGACCGGTTACTATTTGAACTGGACATCAAGGAAAATGGTAATCAATTAGACGAGGCAATTGACCATCTGGCGCATGTAGAGGTGTTGCGCTACCCCTTAGCACAATATCCTCCTGTTGGTCGGGTAGTACAAATCCTCGGCAGCGATGCTGAAGCGGCGGCTGATATCGATTTGGTAACATGCAAGCATGATTTATCCCGTAATTTCCCGGAAGCAGTCCGAGAATACGCTCTTCATTTACCCAGCAAAATCAGTAAACCAGAACTGAAAAAGCGGCTAGATTTACGCAATTTGTTCACCATCACTATCGCCACAGACCGGGCAGATTGTCAGGAAACTGCCTTGAGTTTGGAAAAAACTCCCGCCGGACAGTGGCAGTTAGGAGTACACATTACTGATGTAGCCTACTACGTAGAGCCAGATGAAGCCCTCGACCGCGAAGCCTGCAAGCGCGGTAGGTCAGTGTATCTGGGAGAAACAGTACTGCCGATGCTACCAGAGTCAGTACAGCAACTTTGCTCTTTGATACCTAAGAAGGAACGGCTAACGCTGTCTTTATTAATTACCCTCGACCCGTCAACTGGAGAAGTCGTGGAATTTGACCTGCAACCAGCGGCTATCCAAGTAGACCAGCAACTGAGTACCGCCGATGTAGCAGCGATTGTCGCTAATCCTGATGATAGTCCCCTGCCAGACGAAGTGGTGGCAATTGTGCAGCAACTGTCAGCCTTGAGTCAATCTATTAAGGCACAGCGTTACGCTAGGGGTAGCTTTGAGTTAAATTTACCCCCCAGCCAGGATTCTTTCTGTGATGAAGGAATGTTGGGTGCTGTAGTCGTCAGCGATTATCCAGGGGTGCAAGAGGAATTATCTCCCAGCATTGGTCAAGCCCTGCTGACAGAATTGCTGATCTTGACAAATCAATTGATTGCCAGCCACTTGGTAGCCTTGGGTGTACCCGCTATTTACCGTGTCCAAGCTGCACCAGACCCAGAAGATACTCAGGACATGATGAAGCTGGCGCAGAATTTAGGTGTGGAGTTGGAAATAAGGGAAGAAGAACAGGTACAACCTTTGGATTATCAAGAGTTTACCAAAATTTTTGCTAACTCAGACTCGGAGCAAGTCTTAACCTACCTGTTGCAAGAAACCCTGAAGCCAGCGTCCTATAGCACTAAGGTACAACCTCACTTTGGTCTAGGGCTAGGGCAGGGATATACCCACGCTCATGCTCCTTTACGACGTTACCCAGATTTACAAATACAGCGGATATTGCACGCTGTGTTTGAGCAAGGACGCGATCGCCGTACCACCCGCGCTAAAGAACGGGTTAACCTGCATCAGTCCTCTTGTCACGGTCAAATTACCTGGAACGTTCTCCCACCAGATTTACAAGAAGAAATCGAAGGTGATTTAGCACGGGTAATTGTCCAGATTAACGACCGCGAAAAAGACGTGCAAGAAGCCGAAGCTGATTTAGCAGGGCTACAAAGAGCCTCACTGATGAAACAGCGCATCGGTGAGGTGTTCAATGGGGTAATTACTGGTGTCCAATCTTACGGCTTCTTTGTGGAAATTGAGGTTTCCACCAGCGATGGTAGACCCCTACGGGTGGAAGGACTGGTACATGTCAGTTCCCTCAAAGACGATTGGTATGAGTATCGCGCTAGACAACAAGCCCTTTTTGGGCGGAAAAATCGTGCCGCTTACAGATTGGGCGATCGCGTTGCTGTCCAAGTGAAAAGTGTCGATTACTACCGTCAGCAAATTGATTTGGTGACGGTGGGTAATGATGGCTTTGGTGATATTAAAGGTGTCAGGAATGGTGAACCAGCAGACTACTATTTAGACAATGACTTGGAAGACAATGACTTGGAAGACAACGATTTAGACGACGATTACGGCGACGACGATTAATTAAGGGACTAGGGACTGGGGATAAACTGTTTCCTCATCCCTAATACCTTGTAATTTCTGTTTCATCCAACCAACGCGGAACTAGCAAGTGCAAAATAACACTAAGCCACTAATTTTAGGCATATCAGGTGCATCGGGACTGATTTACGCTGTCCGCGCTATCAAATTTCTTCTAGAAGCTGACTATGCCATTGAACTAGTTGCTAGTAAATCCTCATACATGGTTTGGCAGTCTGAAAATAATATCAGAATGCCTGTGGAACCAGTACAACAAGAACAGTTTTGGCGGCAGCAAGCTAGAGTAGAAACAGGCGGTAAACTCTACTGCCACCCTTGGGGTGACGTTGGAGCAAATATTGCCAGCGGTTCTTTCCGGACTTTGGGAATGCTGGTAATTCCCTGTAGCATGAGTACAGCTGCTAAGCTAGCATCTGGCTTAAGTTCCGATTTACTCGAACGTGCGGCTGATGTGCAGTTAAAAGAAGGGCGAAAACTGGTGATTGTTCCCAGAGAAACACCTTTTAGCCTGATTCACCTGCGGAACTTAACCTCACTAGCAGAAGCGGGAGCCAGAATTGTCCCGGCCATTCCTGCTTGGTATCATCATCCCCAAACTATTGAAGATTTGGTAGATTTTGTAGTGGCTCGCGCTTTAGATCAGTTAGATATCGACTGCATCCCGATTCAGCGCTGGGAAGGTAGCCGTTAACGGGGACTAATGACTAGGGACTGGGGACTAATGACTAATGACCAATGACTAATGACCAATGACCAATGACCAATGACTACTGACTATGGCTGTCATACGACTACTGTTATTAATTATGGTGTTCGGAGGGTTAGCGCTACTGTTAGTGCAAAACTGGTCTCCGGCGCTACCTTTAGTGTTTTTGGGAATCAAGACTACAGCGCAACCCCTAGCGCTGTGGATATTGTTTAGTGTTAGCGCGGGTGTGTGTAGTTCGTTATTGATAAGTAGCCTATTTCAATTGTCCACTTACTTTTCGGTCGGACAGCAACCGCGACGGCGCCAACCACAAGTTTCTCCCCCAAGGTATACTAGCAGCCGTAGTCCTAGAGAAGAAGAACCCACCTATAGAAGCTCTACACCACCACCAGCCACTGATAGTACACCACAACCACAGCCTAGTAGTAGCGCTAGTGAAGCAACTGAACCAGAGGATGATTGGGATTTCAACAAGAATAACGATGATTGGGATTTCCAAGAACCACAAACCAAACCAGTAGATAAAACACCAAATCCTCCCTCATCACAGGAGCCTCTCCAAGATGCTCGCTCCTACGAGCGTACCCAAGCACCAAAAAACACCTACAAGTCTGGTTCAGTTTACTCCTACAGCTACAAAGAGCCAAAAAATACCGGCGCAGGGAAGACTGAATCGATTTATGATGCAGATTATCGGGTCATTGTCCCTCCTTATAAACCACCCACAGCTAATCAACCCCCTAACCCAAAAACTAATCAACCCAATCACAATGATGACGATTGGGGGTTTCTGGACGATGAAGATGATGATTTTTTTGATGAAGATGAGCGTCCGCGTAAATAAGCATTTATTTGCTAGCTGTTAAATTTTCACAAGACAGGGAACTTAATTTTTCCACTGTTTGGGAATGTAACTTCTGAAAAGCTAGGTATTTTAGACGTTCACGAGACTCTTGCCTGACTTTACCGCTCATAGCTGCTTCCTGCAAACTCATAAATGCATTAAAATCTTCTTGCTCATAGCTTTGAGCGAGTAATTGTCGCAGTTGATTTTCGGCATCTACCGTCAAATAACCTGTAGTAAGAGCCATTTGGACAACATCACGAATCCGAGTCATAACATCTAAACCTCAGATACAACACCTGGTGGATAGGGACGCTCAAGTGAACTCCAAAGATGCAAACACTGAACACTGTCGCTCAGACAGAGTAAATGTAGTGCGAGAATTACACAATTCAATATCAATTGTATTGACTAGCGGCACTTTAATAAAGTTTCGTTGAAATTCTATAAACTTTGGGTTAAGCCTAAAGATACTGAAGTACTCTGCAAATAGTCACCTAACAATTGTTATTAAATTCGTTAGAAATTCAAGATTTATTTACTAAATCTTTACGATTGTTTAGGTAGAATGTAGCCCTAGTTACTTCAATTCAATAAGAGGGATGACATTTAATTCTAATAACATAGAAGAAGAATTTATAGAAGCTAGAAATAATTGGAATCTGGAAAAATTATACATAGACTTAGCGGACGCAAAGGGTAAAGGACTCACCCCAGTTGAAAAAAAATTTCTCAGAGGTTTGCTTTGTGGTTATAGTCCAGGAGAAATTGCTGATACTGTGTATCAAAGTCGCACTAGCAGTACTGTGAGAGTATATTTATCTAACGGATTATACAAATACATGGAGGAGATGCTCAGTAATTATGCAGGTGATGTAGTAAAAATTAAAAATTGGAGTCGTGTAACTCATCTATTAGAAAAAGCAGGTTATAAAAAACATTCGGCTCATCAAAGTGCAGTTAGCCACCAACCCATAAGTGATAATTTTATCAGCAATCATGTGATAGCTGATAAATCTGCCAAAAAACAAGATTGGGGGGAAGCAACCGATGCTAGTCTGTTTTATGGGCGCAAGCAAGAGCTAGAGAAATTAGAAAAATGGATTGTCACAGACCGCTGTCGATTAGTGGTACTGTTAGGCATGGGTGGGATTGGTAAATCTGCTTTATCAATCAAGCTGGCAGAACAGATTCAATTACAATTTGATTATGTTATTTGGCGATCGCTCCGTTTATCCCCGACCTTGGAGGTTATTCTAGAGCAACTCCTGGAATTTTTATCACCACAAACTGATATTAGTTTATCTACAACTTTTAGCTATAGTATTTCTCAATTAATTAAAGCATTACGCTCCTCACGCTGTCTGATTATTTTAGATAGTTTTGACTCAATTTTGGAGAGTAACCAGCAACAAACACCAGCAGATAATCTAGATATTAGTAAAAACAAAGCTAATTATATTCTCCCCCCGATTCGTTATCGTCCTGGTTATGAAGTTTATGGGGAACTGATTAGGAGATTGGGAGATTCTCGTCACCAAAGTTGTTTGCTACTAACCAGTCGAGAAAAACCGCCAGCAATTAGCTCTTTTGAAGGCGAAAATTTACCCGTTCGCTCGTTAAAATTATCTGGTTTAGGTAACTCGGAAAGCTGGGAAATTATGAAAACAAAAGGCTTTACGAACTCCTCAGCACCTATAGCTAAAGAATTAATTAAATGCTATGCTGGCAATCCATTATTTCTGAAATTAGTTGCTACTGCTATTCAAGAATTATTTGGCGGTAATATCCATGATTTTTTGGAACAAGGAACTTTAGTATTTGGGGATATTCGTGATGCTTTAGACCAACAATTCAATCGCTTATCTGATTTAGAAAAGCAAATTATCTGTTGGCTAGCAGTGAATCAAGATTTTGTATCAGTGAGTAAATTGCAAAAAGATATTGTACCACGAGTTTCACAAAGATTGATATTAGAGGCAATAGATTTATTACAGAGACGCTGCCTGATTGTCAGACAGGCAAATAATTTTATCCCGACTCCTGTAATGATGGAGTATATCGCTGAAAGATTAATTGAACACAACTTTAAAACCAATCAAGAAACACAATTAGAACCGTCAATAGATAATACACTTTTTGAAGTGAAACTTAAGAATTATATTAGAGAAACGCTGTTAAACGCGGAGATGTAACACAGGGTGAAAAATTTATTACAAGGAGTAAGCCTGTACTTAGTCGGGATGATGGGTGCTGGTAAGACAACAGTAGGACGCTTACTCGCTACTGAACTAGGTTACAGGTTTGTAGATACTGATGAAATCATCGAAAAAGCAGCCGGAAAATCCATTAGTGAAATCTTCGCTGAAGAAGGGGAAACCGCGTTTCGTCAGCTAGAAACTCAGGTGCTAGGACAAGTTTCTGTTTATACGAAGTTGTGTATAGCTACTGGTGGCGGAATTGTGATGAAACCGGAAAATTGGAGCTATTTACAACATGGTTTGGTAGTTTGGCTGGATGTACCAGTGGAATTACTGTATGCTAGGTTAGCAGAGGATACTACAAGACCATTATTGCAGGATGTTGACCCCAAGGAAAAGTTGCGATCGCTTCTCCAACAACGTCAACCGATGTATTCCCAAGCTGACTTACGCATTACCGTCAGGGAGGGGGAGAGACCAGAAGAAATTACTCAACGAGTGCTAGAAGCTATTCCTAGTGTGTTGAAACAGCCTACGTCTCCTCCAGAATACTCTAATTAAAGTTTCGCGCCAAGGCGCTAAGGCGCTAAGATTTTCTTTGCGTTCTTTGCGCCTTTGCGCGAGACTTAATTAATGTGTATAAAATCGTAACCTGTGGGAGACTGAGTGCTGGGTTGGATTTTCACCCCCTACCCTCTCTCTAGGGGATAGGGGTTAGGATGTACCTCATGTGATTGAGAAACGCTATATAAGTTTCTCTATTCTTGACAGTAAAGATAATTCCACTGACTAGTACTACCGCTTATCTCCATCTCTAAAAGTTGAGCAAGATTTTCCGCTTTCAATTTATTACTCTGCTGATAGTCGCAAACATGAATATCAACTGTTATTTTACCTTTTTCCGGCCAAAAGTGCAGAGCAACATGGGATTCTTCTAATAAGACTACTGCGGAGATTCCTTGAGGTTGAAAGGTAAATGCTAATTCCCCAACAGTTGTTAATCCAGCCCGTTCTACTACATCTTTAAGCATGTGGATAAAATCGTCTTCCTTCCAGATATATACTTTCTCGGAAGCAGTAAGAATGGCAGAAAAATGATGGGATTTTAGATAGTCTTTCAATGTAGGATTTGGGATTGTAGATGGGTTGTCAAAGTTGAAATTTATCGATAATCTAAATTTGGTTAGTCATTGTAAACCCGTCGTCCGTCACCGGGGAGAAGGGAGAGGGAACTGGGGGAAATGCGTTGTCCAATAGTTACTTCAATATCTCCATCCCAAATTTCGACAGACAAGACATGATTTCCCTTACCTTTATAATCAAAGTATTGGCAATATTGAGTTTGACGGTTGAAGGTGTTACCCAGACGGGTCATTTTAGCAGTACCAGACTCTGCTAGTTTGTAAGTTATGTCCCCTAGGGTTAACTGAGATGGAGGTTTACCGCTAATCTCTAATTCTGTACATATTTCTAACCATTGAACTTCTATCCAGTCATCTTCTTCTGCGGATAACCAGCGAATATTATCACCATCTTGAAGAAGGTATTCTAACCAGGTGTCACCATCGCTATAGGTGAGCTTTCCTTCCACTACCCAATCTACACCTTCATATTGGACAATATCCCCCAGTTCCAGGTTAAAAACATTCCGATACCGGGGTGACAAAGCTTGGTTTTGTCTAAATGGGAGAATATTTCCTTGTTGTTCCCACACTAAAATTATGGAAACAAGTATTATTACCCCAATTGCTAACCAAATTAGTGTTAACATTTTTTGTTATTAGTCATTAGTTATTAGTCATATGATTCCCAACGAGCATCTACTTGGTAACGCACAATGACTGGATGGGAGAGACGGTTAATTTCTACGTTTCCTAGTTGAATATCTTTGGGGAGAGTGAATATTTGTTGTAACATTGGCTGATTTAAAAAGCGGGTGGAAATTGGTGGTAGTTCAAGTTTTGCGGGTTGAATCTCTGACTGGGTTGCTAACACAAACCCCCAAGGACCAAAGCTCGGTACATCAATAACGTAAGGGTATGTATTTAGACCAATAGATTTGATAGTTTCGACAACGCAGGCGAAGGCACGGGGGGCGAAAAAGGGACTAGAGGCTTGCGTTACTAGTACACCATTGGGTTTTAAACGATACAATAAACGCTGGTAAAAACCCTGAGCATATAATTTAGCAATGGCATCGCGATCGGGGTCGGGAAAATCAGCAATAATTACATCAAAGCTTTCTTTTAAATCAGGTACAGCCTTGAAAGCGTCCGCTTGGATTACCTGGACACGAGGGTCAGTAAATGCTCCGGCGTTGGTTCTTACTAAAAACGGATGATGGCTTGCCAATTTCACCACTTCTCTATCTAGGTCAATTAATACCACCCTTTCCACATCTTGCCATTTCAGCACTTCCCGTAGCGCTAGACCATCCCCTGCACCCATCAACAAGACGTGGTGGCGCAAAGAGGGGTTAGGTGAGGTATGATTGACGCTCATCGCTGGATGGACTAGAGCTTCATGGTAACGGTACTCATCACGGGTGGAAAATTGCAAGTCGCCATCCAAAAACAGACGCACATCTGTTCCCCGACGGGTGAGGACGATGTGCTGGTACGGGGACTGGATACGAGTGACAACTGGGGCTTTGTAGAGGGTATTTTCCAATTTATCGCTGATGGGGATGGTGAAGGGTGCTAAAGCGCACAGCAAAATACTTAATATCAAGCCCCAAGGTTTCCAGAAGCGCAACTGGGGAAAACAGCGCCCCAGAAAGACAACCATCAAGGCTGGTAATGCACCAATGACGGCGGCGGAGGGAAATAATCCCAAGGTGGGTAATAGCAGAATGGGGAAGAGTAGGGAACCCAGCAAGGCGCCAAGATAGTCTAGCGCTAGTGCCCCAGCAAGGGCATCCCGCACCCCCTCGTCCATTTCCAGGAGTCGCGTCAGCAAGGGTAATTCCATCCCCGCTAAGACGCCGAGGATCAAGGTTGCTAGGAATAGCCCAATCCAGAATGGTCCCTCAATCACAAACAGGGCAAAAAGTGCCATAGGTAACAAGGCACTCATGGGTGCAATCAGTAATTCTAACCAGACAAAAGCCGTCAATAATTGCTGCTGTTCGTGGATGATATCGCCTTCCGAGGTGGCGACAAAGCGGCTGAGATAGGCACCGCCACCCATCGCTGCTAAAAAACCTCCCACTGCTACCCCATAGGCTAGCGCTTGATTTCCTACTAAGTAACTAGCAAGGGTTCCCAGCAGCAATTCCACCGCCAACCCGCAACTGGAAGACACTGCTGCTGTTACTAATAATAGGTAGCGTTGACGCCGGGTTAAATGACCCTTTGGTTCTTTTTCAATCACTCTTTAACCTGTATCGAATTTCGTAACTTGTCGGGGGGTTTGACGAGCAATCTGCCCAAGGCAGTAGCGAAACTATCGCCTGTAGGTAGCTCTCTCCTACTTTCCTGCTCCCGGACCACCGCCTTGAAAATCTTCGTAGGACTGGCGGACTGATGGTAATGGTATCCAAATCCCACGGGTGTAATTCCCGGATAATTCTGTACCGCTACGTACCCAGTAATTTTGCTGGTCTTCTTGTCGCAAAACTAACGCTGATTGCGGAGTCAAACATTGAGTAATAGTGACAATGGCAATTAACACAATCAAGACAGCAAAGATTGTGGTAAGTATTGAGCCGGGAGTAGCTTTAAACGACAACCATGTCAGAATTATCGTACCTATGATACCCGGCCAGAGGTAGCGGGTATCCACAACTCCATTACGAACGTTGAGATTAAATAATACAGGCTGGTTGATATCTTTACCAGAAGTATCTGTGTAATCTAGCACCGCCAAGCCAATGGTAACTTGTTCTGGTTGCTGGGCACGGACATCTAACCCTGCTTGTAAATCATCTTCTTGCCAGGAACCTGACTCTCCTTCTTCATACCAAGTCCCTGATTCATGCCAAGCTTGTTTCAGTCCACCTGCTAGTAATTTTCCTTGATTATCTGTTAGTTGAATTTCGTAAGTTAGCCATTGATTATTAGGTATCTTGGCTGTCACATCAATGCTTAAAGCACCAATGATTTGGCGTTTTAATTCAATAGGTTGAATTTGTGTGATTTGTTGTGGGGAAACCTGAACATCTCCCGAAATCAGAGTTTTACCAGATGGAGCAAAAAACAATGTCAGCAAAATAAGGGCGGTAAATGCTAATGATATATATCGAAAGATATCTCTGTTTCTTCTTCTGTTATAAATGGGAGGTTGCATGGTAAATCTAATTTTAGATTTTAGATTTTGGATTTTGGTATTGGTTAGTAGTAAGCGCTGTCTTCGCTAAAGCAATAACTACAAACCTTTAATATGAGTATTACTGTCTTAACACACGTTGATTTATAGGTGCAAAATCATAACCGCTAGAAAACTTGCTATTACGTTGAATTTTGACCAATTTTATTGATTCATGGTTTCTATCCCCCGATGGCAAAAACTGAATCTTGCCTGTAGCGCCATCAGCATAAAAATTTGGATTACGCAAGGTTTTTTGCAATTCTTTACGGTTGTTACTAGTTTCTCAAGCCTTAGCAATAGCAATTACATCTGCCTCGTGGCTGACCACAAGTTATTGCTATTAATTGTCGTATTTATTCTTCTAGTTCATCATTAGGCATTGTTTGATTTAGTTAAAATTGAGTTTTTTTCGGTTCTCGCTTTTCTTATTTAGTTCTCTAGTAGAACCTGGGAACTAGAAAATAGCTGACTAATTACCACTATCGGTATTACTGTAGCTATTACCACCGTCATTACTGCTGTAACTAGTGC
Organism: Nostocaceae cyanobacterium; assembly: GCA_035285345.1. GTDB lineage: Bacteria > Cyanobacteriota > Cyanobacteriia > Cyanobacteriales > Nostocaceae > JAYKJH01. The sequence goes on from JAYKJH010000199.1 coordinate 31,356, forward strand.
CATCATCGCTATTACTGTAGCTATTACCACTATCAGAACTACTATATGCATTATCAGCGTAGTAGCTACTAATGTATTGAGTGCTACTTTCATCACCGCTGCTATAGTTACTGCTGTAACTGCTACTCCAACTCTTACGGCTAGCCTTTTGAGCCTCGTACAGGTAGGCTGTAGATGCACCAATCACAGCTACACCGCCAATAACCCACAATAAAGCATCCCAGCTTTGTCCGCTTTGACTGGTAATTACTGGCTGGATGGTGGTAGACTCCCATTAGTATTACGTTCAACTGTCGTAATATTACTCACAAATTTGCCGACATCTGTTTAAAACCCTTACTTTGGCGTATGCAGCGTATGCAGCGCGAAACTAAATTTATACTCTTCATCAGCAACGCCAAATAAATTATGGGTTGCTAACGATGCGATCGCACACCACCGATAAAACATAATATACTCCAATATTACTGGTAAGCAAAACTTAACCTTACTTCTGGTTTATTCTTAATGTTGAGTTAAAAAATTTCTGATAAATGAAGCACGAGTTGCAATTTATGCATTAAAACTATTGTTACTAGTGCCAAAGTCCTTTACACTACACCAAGTAATTTTTCTGTCTAAAAGGCTACCCCATGATTATTCAAGACAGCGAATATATCAGGCAAGCAGAAGCCACCCGTGTAAGAGTACTCAGCGAAGCTCTGCCTTACATCCAGCAGTTTTCCGGTCGCACCATAGTTGTGAAATACGGCGGTGCGGCGATGAAAGATAGCACGCTCAAAGATAAAGTCATCCGTGATATTGTGTTTCTCGCCTGTGTCGGACTGCGACCAGTAGTCGTACATGGAGGAGGTCCGGAAATCAACACCTGGTTGGGTAAACTCAACATTGAACCACAATTTAAGAACGGCTTGCGGGTAACTGACGCCCCCACGATGGAAGTAGTGGAAATGGTGTTAGGTGGTCGTGTTAACAAAGAAATTGTTGCCATGATTAACCATGCTGGTGGTTGCGCCGTGGGACTGTGCGGTAAAGATGGTAACTTAATTACAGCCCGTCCTCAAGGTCAAGACGATATTGGCTTTGTAGGCGAAGTCAGCAGCGTGAATATCAAATTAATCGATACACTGGTTAAAAATGGCTACATTCCAGTAGTTTCCAGTGTAGCTGCTGATGAAGCCGGTCAATCATATAACATTAATGCTGATACTGTAGCAGGAGAAATCGCAGCCGCCCTAGGTGCAGAGAAATTAATTCTGCTTACTGATACCGCCGGGATTTTACGAGATTACAAAGATACTTCCACCCTGATTCAGAAACTAGATATTCAAGAAGCTCGCCGGTTAATTGAAACTGGTATTGTTGGCGGTGGAATGATTCCGAAAGTAAATTGTTGTGTGCGCTCCCTCGCTCAAGGTGTGAAAGCTGCTCATATCATCGATGGTCGGATTCCCCACGCTCTGCTATTGGAAATCTTTACCGATATTGGTATTGGTTCCATGATCATCGCTTCCGAGTTTCTCAGTTAAATTGCCAAATTTCTGTTGTGGATTATGGAATCCTACCCAGAAAAAGTTAGAAAGTGAACATGTGTGGGTAGTTAGCTCCCCGACTTCTTCAAGCAGTCGGGGATTTGTTAGTATTCGTTAAAATTTGAAAAGTTCGTCTAATTTGACGTTGCTCTTGGCAGTTGATTGTCATTTGTCCCTTGCTGACTAATGACTAATAACTAATGACTAATGACTAATGACTAACGACTCATGACCAGTGCAGAAACCTTAGAAATTGCTAAACGTGAGTACCAAGCAGGCAGAGAAGCCTTTGAAAGGGGTCAATACCGCGAATCCGTCGAACATCTGGAGAAAGCAAGCGCTCTGCTGGTGCGTAACACCCGCTTGGGAGGTGAGGTACAGATTTGGCTGGTAACAGCATATCAAGCCGCCGGACGCCAACAGGAGGCTATCTCCCTGTGTCAACAACTCAAACGCCATCCCCACGCTGAAACTAATAAACAAGCGCGACGCTTGCTTTATATCTTAGAAGCCCCCCAACTTAAACGACCGGCAGAATGGATGACCCAAATTCCCGATTTGGCATCTTTGTCAGACAATGAAACTAAAAGCCGTTTCGCTGTTAATAACAGCAGCAAACCTTCAGAACCAAAAAAGCCCCCTCAACCAGAACCTATTGACTTGACTCAGGTCAATACCAGAGATAATCGCTTTATCTGGGTGGCACTGCTCATCAGCGCTTTCATCTTGGGTGGCTTGATTTGGGCGAGTGTATGAGATAGTTGACTTTGGGAATAGATTATGGTAAAGAAAACATCGGGTTTAAGAAACAGTAGAAATACCATGAATCGCGGTTCTACAAAAATCCCCCATCTTAAATCTAAAATCCCGAATTTTATCAGGGGTATTTGGCAGCGATCGCGGTTTGTCTGGGTGATACTATTTGCTTCCCTACTGCTTTCGGGTTGTGTCAACTACGATCTGGGGGTGAATTTTGACAGTCCCAACCACGGCACTATAGTGCAGCATATTAAATTGGGAGAACGGCTAGTAAGTTTTAGCGGCGAGGAGGCTAGTGAATGGTTAAATAGTATCGAACGGCGTGCCCGCAAATTGCAAGGCAAAACTTTGCGGATGTCAAGTGAAGAAATTGCTGTTCGCATTCCCTTCAATAATGGCAAAGAATTACAAGTCAAATTTAATGAGTTTTTCCAACCTACAGCAACTAAAAAAGGTCAGGGAAAGAACGCTGAAGCTGAGAGCGAATTACCGAAAATTGAATCAAATTTAATTGTCAATCAAAATAATTTTTTACTGATGGAGAGGAATCGCTTAATTTATGACTTAGATTTGCGTTCCCTCTCTCTGATTGCTACTGACAATAACGTCTTAGTTAATCCTGGTTCCGTTTTAGATTTAGAATTTACCCTCAACACTCCTTGGGGTGCGAAGCTGGTAGAAGAAGAATCAGAAACTGTTCTCCAAGCTGAAAGTAGGAATGATGGTAAACAATTAGTTTGGCAGTTGATTCCAGGACAATTAAATCACATAGATGTGGTGTTTTGGCTTCCTAGTCCTATCGGGATTGGTGCGGTTGTTATTATTTTGTTTGTGACGCTGGGAACTTACCTGCGCTACAGTTTTATGCCAGATCCGACGATTAAATTGGCGCCTACAGAACAGTCTTGAGTGGTGAGTTTTTCCTTTGCCATACATAGGGAAAGAAATAATTCCAGAGGGTGGGGAAACCCCACCCCTACACTCAGGACTCAGGACTCAGCACTCAGGACTCCCAACAGACACTGCAACATTAAATAAACAGAAGTCGCTCCCGGATCTTGATGTCCGATGCTGCGTTCTCCTAGGTAACTAGCGCGACCTTTCTTTGCTAGCATCGGTGTAGTATCCTTCATTCCTAGCTCCGCCGCTGCTACTGCTTGTTGCATTCCCTCTAGCATACCTTTACCCTCAGCCACAGCTTGCTCAAAAGCCGTCACAGCCGGAGTTAAAGCATCCACCATTGTTTTGTCTCCCAGTTGCGCTTTACCCCGCTGGAGTACCCCATCTAATCCTGCTTGTAGCAGCTTGAGCATATCCTGTTCCGTCAGTTCCTCCTTACTTCCTACTGCTGTACTGGCTCGCAGAAACAGGGTGCCATACAGTGGACCGCTAGCACCACCGACACTGGAAATCAATGTCATACTTACGGTTTTCAAGATGCTGCCGATATCTTGATGTGCAACGGTGGGTAACTGAGCGATCGCTTTTTTGAAGCCGCGATCCATATTGATACCGTGGTCAGCATCACCGATGGCTGCATCTAATTCTGTTAAATATTCTTTGTTCTCTGCTAGTACCGTTGCAAGTGTTTGCAACCATTGCAAAATTTGTTCTTTAGTCATGAGTCATTAATTATTAGTCAGCTAAGCGACATTACTGTATCTCCAGAGATTCCCAGAGTCGGGTTTTAGCCGTGAACTCGCCCCTACTTATTGGTTAATTTATACCCATAGTTGAGGGTACTTGCTCTGTTGTTTGAGTTTGCAGATCCGCCATGAGAGTCTCTCCGCTGCGATGAGCTTCCCAAGTACCAGAATACCCTCGTCCAATATTCCATTGTCCCTGCATCAGGTTTTCATCCTCGGAGATAGTCCCGACGTATCTGATTGGCTCAGGTGAAGAAGTCAAGTAACGCTTGGTAAAGCTGATACCACGTCCAATTACCTCCCCACTCAATCGAGCTTCTCCTAAATAGCTGTCATCTAGAATAGAACCACTTAAAGAGTTGCCGCTTTGAATCACGACTGCTTCAAACCGGGTAGGAATTCCATCTTGCCAATAGGTACCCAGCCAAGTGCCATTTACGTGTGACATACTCCTACACTGACTCTTCGAGTACAGTGTAGGCTTCCAAGACAGTCCGGCTATCGCTTAGGAGACTCTTGGCTTTAAGAACGGGATGCCCCACCGCTCTATTTCTTATATTTATTGCTGCATTATGGTCACGGTCAAGACTGTATCCACATTGTGGGCAGTTGTGCCATCTTTCATGCAGCTTTTTAGGAACTTTCGCACCACAATTAGAACAATCTTGACTTGTACCAGACGCTTTAACCGGGATAACCAACAAACCAGCATTTTCGGCTTTGTTTGTCAGTATCGACAGAAAGCTTGACCATCCAGCATCAAGTACAGACTTTGCCAATCGAGTACGCGCTAGTCCTTTAACATTCAAATCTTCAACAGCAACAACATCATATTTTTTCAATAAATTGTTAGCCGTTTTGAAATGAAAATCTTTGCGTTTATCGGCAACTTTTTTATGCTGCTTACCCAACTGTAAAAGGGCTTTTTGTCTGCGTTTACTGCTACGAGTGCGTCTGGAAACACGTTTCTGTATGACTCGTAAACGCTTCCGAGCTTTTCGATAATGCTGGGGAATAGAAACAGTTTCACCATCAGCAGTTGTCAAAAACTCTTTCAGTCCAACATCAATGCCAGTTATGGAATCTGGGTTAAAATCTGGCTTAATTGCTGGGATTGTCGCATCTTCCAAACTCAGGGTTACGTAATAACCATCAGCTTTTTTGGTGATAGACGCGGTTTTGATTTTCAAGCCATCCGGGATTCGTCGGTGCAAAATAACTTTAATATTTCCCAATTTAGGCAATGATATTTTACCGTTGATTATGCAGTTAGGCTTAACTCTTGGGTACAAGAAAGTCCGATAACGATTACGCGCTTTAAACCTTGGTCTACCGCTACGCTTACCGTTGCCGTCACCTTTTAAGAATCGGTCAAAAGTTACCTTGACCCGCTTAACCACATCCTGCAAAACATCAGAGTAAACATCTTTGTAATGTGGATGTGTTTCTTTAAGCTTAGGAAGTGTTCTTTTCTGCCCAAAATACTCAGGGTTATCCCGTAATTCCGGTAAGTGACATACAAGTGGACAAGCGTTGACTGGGCAACGATTTTGTTCATACCAGTTGAATCTATCAGCCAACAAATAGTTGTATTGAGCGCAACACATAGACAACCATCGGTCTATTTCTTGCGCTTGTTGTTTTGTTGGACGTAGTTTGTACTGGTAAGCTATCCTCATTCGTTTGTTACTTCCTGTTATAGATATGATAGCCTAAACGTGACAACAATGGGTAAACACAATCATGAAAAATACTAGATTAAATGTGCGGATGTCGGAACGTAGATTAAACAAATTAAGGCAGTATGCAGCAAGTAAAGATAAAACTGTGACACAAATTGTTGAAGATTGGGTAGACCGATTACCGAACACAGAGATTGACAAAAACTCAACTACCCCTCAACCTGTTAAACCTGCGGTTTAATTTAGTTAAGGGGTGTGCGCGTTTTTGCCTCGCAATTCCTCTCATCACCTCCCTTCAGGTAGGTGAGAGGCTCCTTGCTGTTCAAGCTGACATCTGGCACTCAACAGCGGCAGCCCAAATTTCTCGTTTCTCGTTCCCTGGTTCAACCTGTCAGTTCTGGGAGGTTCTACCTCCCGTGGTGCAAGATATGAAATATCCTCAACTTATCAATGAGTACTTTTGGGGGTTTGATAAAATTTAAAAAAGTGTTATACTGATAAAGTTGCGGACGTATAGCTCAGTTGGTTAGAGCGCTACGTTGACATCGTAGAGGTCACTGGTTCGAATCCAGTTACGTCCATTGGAGTTTTATAGTCTGCCACCAGGGAAGCGATCGCTTACTGTAGGGAACGCAAATCCCTGAAGCAACTGTAGGATGCGTTAGGCTTCGTTAACGCATCCTACGTGAATCTGACGTTGATTATGAAGATTTTTCCCTGAGTTATCATCAAATATAAAACAACAAGAGCAAGCGCAACGTCTGATACTCTAGCGCTAGATATTGGGGTGCAAGTTTTGAGGTGAACTTGTAAGGAGTGGTGGTGATTGACGGTCAGCCCTATCTGAAATCAATTTGCACTAACTACGCTCAGTGGTGGGAATGTTACACCATTACAGACGTAGTGGGGAAAAAGCATGACGTTGGTGGAAAACCCTTGCTCTGGGATTTGAAAGCGATCGCACTCCCAGCAGAGAAGCAACAACCAACAGAACTAGAGGAAGCAAAGGAAGTTCTCAACGTTCTGGAAGGCTTGCGGAAATATGCAGCAGAACATGTACTGTTGATAGGGCGCCCCGGTTCCGGAAAATCCACAGCCCTAGCGCGGTTGTTATTGGAAGAAGCAACGGTGGCAACAGATGCGGCAACGGATGCGGCAACGGATGACCTACGGCAAACGGATGAAACGGATAAGTTATCTGTGAAGAAAACAGATCACCTATCCGCGACCTCCGGCTACCCATCCGGTGCCATTCCGGTTCTCGTCGAACTCCGCTATTACCAAACCTCTATCCTCGACTTGATAAAAGATTTCCTCCATCGTCATGACGGAAGTTTACCCATTGACGACGAAACATTAAAAAACCTAATGCGACAGGGGAAATTCTTGTTGCTGCTGGATGGGGTGAATGAATTACCATCTGCAGCAGCACGACGGGATTTGCAGAAATTTCGCCAAGACTTCCACAAAACCACCCCGATGATTTTCACCACGCGGGATTTGGGGCTGGGTGGTGATTTAGATATCAGCAAAAAGTTGCAAATGCAGCCCCTGACGGAAACCCAGATGCAGGAGTTTGTGCGCGGGTATCTCCCAGATGTGGGGGAGGTGATGCTCCAGCAGTTGGGGGGAAGGTTAAGGGAGTTTGGGGAAACACCCTTGCTGTTAATGATGCTCTGTTCCGTATTTGCCAGCAATGGGAATAAGTTACCGCCAAATTTGGGTTCGGTGTTTCGGACATTTACAGAAATTTATGACCGTCAAATCAAGCAGGATATTCCTGTTTCCGATGAGTCTCGACGGTGGTGGGAGGGGTTACTGCAGCATTTAGCCTGGGTGATGATGACCTCTCCCCAAACCCCTCTCAAGGGAGGGGAGGGGCTGAATAATTCTCTCCCTTCCCTACAAGGGAAGGGGGTAGGGGGGTTAGGTGTGAATGCAAGTACGGAATTTTTCGTTGCTATATCCCGACAGCAAGTAGAGGAAATATTCACCGAATTTCTGGAAGGTAAAGTTAATTGTGCCGCAGATTGTGCCATTGCTTGGTTAGAGGATTTACTCAAACATCACCTGATTCAATTAGGGGCAGACAATAAAATCGAGTTTCGCCATCAATTAATTCAAGAATATTACGCCGCTGAAAAGTTATTGCTGGAAGTAGGAAAGCTGAGTGATGAACAATTGCAATGGGATTATTTGAATTATTTAAAATGGACAGAACCCGCTGTATTGATGATGGAATTGCTGGATGATGAAGCCCAAGCGCTGCGAGTTGTGAAGTTAGGGTTACAGGTGGATTGGCAGTTAGGCGCGAGGTTAGCTGGAGCGGTAAAATCACAGTTGCAGGAGAAAACTGTTGGCTTGATTTATGGGTTGTATTTGCCGCCATTGTTGGAAATTAGGTTATTGGGAATTAGTAAATCAGCAACCGCTGTGACTGGGTTAATTAAACTTCTGGAAGATGAGGATTATCGTGTGCGTTCTAGCGCCGCATATGCCCTGGGAGAAATTAAATCATCAGCCGCTGTGACCGGGTTAATTAAACTTCTGGAAGATGAGGATAGGGATGTGCGTTATAGGGCGGCAGATGCCCTGGGAGAAATTAAATCATCAGCCGCTGTGACCGGGTTAATTAAACTTCTGGAAGATGAGCATAGTTGGGTGCGTTCTAGGGCGGCATATGCCCTGGGACAAATTAAATCATCAGCCGCTGTGACCGGGTTAATTAAACTTCTGGAACATCAGGATAGTGATGTGCGTTCTAGGGCGGCATATGCCCTGGGAGAAATTAAATCATCAGCCGCTGTGACCGGGTTAATTAAACTTCTGGAAGATGAGAAGTATCATGTGCGTTCTAGCGCGGCATCTGCCCTGGGAGAAATTAAATCATCAACCGCTGTGACCGGGTTAATTAAACTTCTGGAAGATGAGAAGTATCATGTGCGTTCTAGTGCCGCATCTGCCCTGGGAGAAATTAAATCAGAAACAACAATTTTTCAGCTAATTCAAGCTTTAAATACCAAGAGTTTTATAACAGCAAATTCAGGAAGTAATGCCATTAATGCAATCACAGCACTAGAAACCATTCAACAAAGCCTCAAATACTATCAACTAACCCCAATCCTTACCATGTCAACCTCACTCTCTCACAACTACGCTTTACTCATCGGTGTGGGTGAATGCGAAGAAACTAAACTATCATTACCTGTAACAGTAAAAGATATCCAAGCCCTAAAAACTCTCCTGATTGACCCAAATTTATGCGGTTATATTGATGATGAGCAACACCTGCGGTTACTCCACGATGAAACCGCAACTGGTGAAAATATTTTAGATGGTTTAAACTGGCTGCAAAAACAAGCGAAAAATGACCCAGAAGCAACTATATTGATTTATTATTCTGGTCATGGTTGCTTAGATGAATCTGGAGATTACTATCTTATCCCTCACGATACTGACCGTGGACATATTGCCGATACTGCCTTATCTGCGGCAAAATTTAACGCCAAGCTACAACAAATTCCCGCCAAAAGATTGCTGGTAGTTATCGATAGTTGTCACGCTCAGGGAATGGCATCATCTAAAGAAGGAACGAACAACCGTTCACCCTTGGGTAAGGGTTTTGAAGCAACAGCTTTACCCAAAAACTTCATTGACGACTTAAAACAAGGTGCAGGAAAAGTAGTTTTCACCTCCTCCACCGGAAAGCAATCATCTTGGATTCGTCGTGATGGCAAAATGAGCGTCTATACCTACCATTTTCTGGAAGCATTACAAGGTGCAGCCAATCAACCAGGAGATAAGGTAGTGCGGGTTTCCCATTTAATGAATTATCTTGCTAAAACCGTTCCGGAAACTGTCAAGAAATTAGGTAAAGAACAAACCCCTTTCTTTGATTTTGCAACCGAAGATTTCCCCGTCGCAATGTTACACGGTGGGAAAGGTTTACCAACCCAAGGATGGGAAGCTGTGAAACCGGAAGCGGAAGAAAAAATTAGTAGTATTAGTAATCTAGTGAATAACGGTGTGGGAAATGTTGGTGATGGGAATATTGGCATCCATATAGGTACAGCAGGGAATATAACTATTGGTGATATTTCTTCCAAGTCGTAGGTTGGGTTAAGCTTAGCGCAACCCAACAATTACAGGATTGTGCTGGGTTTCGTTCCTCAACCCAGCTACCCTGTCCAACAAACTAGTCGTACTCTGCTGTTATCTGAATCATGAAAATAAGGATAATTAATATTCTGAGTTTAGCCGTTTCTGACGGAGAAAAACAGCCGTGACCTGCAAGTCGAATTTGCGTGAGAGACATCTTGACTCGTTCCCAGGTTGAACCTGGGAACGAAAACTAGGAGGTTATACCTCCCCTAGTACAAGATATCAGGTGAGACAAAAATCCAAAATGGACTGACTCTTCACATTCCACCGCCTACCATCATGGCGCAGCAGCGTTAACTCAGAAGCTGTAAAAGGGCAATGAAAAAAAGGCTTTTTTCTGGAGACAAGGTAGTTTAGCAGCTAAAAATGATATGACATACGGCAACGCAGTTGCAGAAGATTACTTAGAAATTTTAGAGGATTTAAGCAAATGCCTTGGTTTGTCAAGATTGAGGAAGGAAAAGTTGATAAAGCCACTTTTGACCAGTATGTACCAGCGCACAAAGACTATGTAAAAGACTTAATCGCCAAAGGACACCAAGCGCGAACAGGTTACTGGGGGTGTCGGGGTGGGGGAATGATGCTGTTTCAAGCCGAATCTATGGACGAAGCGCAAACCATTGTCGAGCAAGATCCTTTAGTGCAAAACGGCTGCGTCAGTTATCGGCTGTATGAATGGTGCGTCGTAGTCGAATAGAAATGCAGGACAAGACAGACAAGGAGAACGGTTGAGAACAACAGAAAAGATTGAGCGAAAAACTCAAAACGGATAACTCAAAACCACCAATCAAGTGTTATGCTTGTTTTAGACCTGGATCTATGCAACTGCAACGCCCAAACCTTGTCAGAACCGGAAGGTAGCAGCAATACGGGATGCTTGTGGTAGGCGTAGTCTCCGGGTCGCCCCGTTTTTAGTAGCGCACAAGCAGCCATGCCTGGTTTTGGAGATGTTGTAAAAAAAGCGTTTTACCTCGGTGTTGGGTTGGCTTCTTACGCAGGTGAAAAAGCCGGGGGAACATTGTCAGAAATGCGATCGCAAGCTCAAAAGCTGGCGGATGAAATGGTAGCGCGTGGTGAAATGACCACAGAAGAAGCCCGCCGTTTCGTTGAAGACATGATGAAACAAGCCCAGCAGCAGCCTCCATCTAGTACAAGTCCAGAGAAACAACCTCCCTCGGAACCACGTCGCATAGAAATTCTTGAGGAAGACGAACAACCAGCAACTAATACATCAACGTCCTCATCTAAGACAGGTGATGTAGATCTGCTTCGTAACCAGGTGCTAGAACTACAGGAAGAATTAAAACGCCTACAGCAAGATAATTGACA
>JAYKJH010000200.1:0-9654 GCA_035285345.1 Nostocaceae cyanobacterium
CTATTAAATAGCTATTTTTTGGTAAACATCTATAGTCTGTTGTGCCAGTTTTTTGATATCAAAATCTTCTAGGGGAGCCTGTTGGGGACGTGGTGTATTTAATGCCCATGCCAATGCTGTTTTAATATCATCAGGACTAATTACTCCTTCATAGGTACGTACCCATTCTTGACCTACTTGAGCTTGTAGTTCAGCCATTGCGCCGCGTAAAGGCACCAAAACCGGGCGATTAAAAGAAAGTGATAATAAAGCGGCTCCAGAGTTGAAAATTTCGCTGTAGGGTAAGATTACTAAATCTGCTGCTCGAAAATAAAGTTGCGTGACTGTTTGAGATACAAAATTCAACTGGATTCGCAAACGAGAATTTAAAATAATTTCCCTGGCGCATAATTCTGCTAATGCTGGCATTTCTGCACTACCAGCAATGTAAAGTAAAGCATCTCGATCGGAAAATTTCCGAAAAGCGGTCAGCAGTTGCGGTACGTTTTTATAGCTGCGAATTCTGCCAAAAAACAGCACCATTTTAGCATGAGAAGAAATGCCCAATCTTTGCCGCGCTTCTTCACGATTTACTTCATCAGGATATTCGCCGCGATAATGGTTATGCGGGATAACAAACCCTGGAATATTCTTTAATTCAGGGAAGCATTTTTGTATGGCTTCTAACCCGGAATGGCTTAAGCTAATATAACCATCCAAGCGTTGGGTGAAAGAATGCCAAAACCAGGCTTCTAATTCCGGATAAAGTCTCTCATGATTTGCTAGATTGTGTGCTGTCCATACTAGCTTTATTCCTTGAGATTTTGCCCAGTCCATTTGCAGGAATAGACTTTTAATTTTCATCAAGGCTTTGAATTGATTTTTGTGATTTAAAGGCACTTCTGGCCAATGCAGATGCCAGATGTTATATTTCTTATCTAGTAATCGATGAGTGGCAAATTCATCTACATTTATCCCCAATTGTTTAATCGAGCTATAAAGCAACCAATTATAGGGATTTTGCTGACGATTTTTAAAGGCAGGCATAGCAATAATGTGCATTTGTTTTACCTCTTGGTAACTGGGTAATTTCATTGGTAAATTTGCCCTTCACCCTGATAATTTAAATAGCTAATTGCTCATGGCTAATTTTGTAAATACTCTCACTTTTGTTTTGACAGCTTTTACGGTTTGAATTGCTTGAGCGATAAATTTTGGGCGAGTTCCCTTAAACATCAGCCAAGTAAGTAGTAATTGGCTGATAGGTTGGGGGAGAATTCCCATAGTTATAAACCACCAACTCAAGGATAGTTTGTTGAATAAATTCAGGTCGGAATACAACCAAATTGCTCCCCAGGCTTTAAAAGTTAATTCCAGCGGCTTATCAGTAGATACGGGATGATGTTCGGGCTGCAATCGCAGGGAAATCAGCCGATATCTTAGATGAATATAGTCACGATTGCTAAAATCTTGGGTAATTTTATATCCCAAATCCGCAGCCTTACTGGCTAAAAGTTGATAGCGCTGTAAGTCGTGATTGACATATTTAGCAAACCTTTCTGTGTCAACCTTTTGACTATAAGCCCAAAGGTTATTACCATGAATTCGATAAGCAGCTAGTGGTTGTTCTATAGATAATATCTCCCCGTAAAAAGGTACTTGATTAACTACATAACCATCAGCGGAAAGGCGAAATTCTGCTTCGGGAATAGGGAAGATTTTTTCTAAGACAGCGCGACTGAAAGCATTACCGCTAGTAACGGGAGTACCATAACGTCCTTTAGTTAACAAAGTTGAGAGGACATTACCAGAATCTAAGTTTCTTTCTGGGGGTGGATAAATGCCAATGTTGTCACCAGAGATATCAACCATTTGCAAGCGATATTGCACTTTTGCTAGTTGGGAATTCCACGCAGAAACCACTTGCTCTACGGTTTCGGGAAATAGATAATCATCAGCATCTAAAAAGATGATGATTTCTCCATGACTCACCATAAATCCGGCATTAAAAGCAGAAGCTTGTCCACCATTTTGTTTGCCGATAGGAATAATCTTGTTGCCGTATTTAGCAAGAATTTCGCGGGAATTATCTTGAGAGCCATCATCAACGACAATTATTTCAATATTTCGGTAGGTTTGCTGCAATGCGCTATTAATCGATTCCGACAAAAATTGTGCGTAGTTGTAGTTATTGACAATAATACTGACGAGAGGTTGACTAGTTTTGTTTCCTAATATAACTTCTGGTTTTACCTGGTTAATCATGGTTAAATCTGTCATAAAAAAACCTCCTGATATTGGGACTAATTTTGGATTTTTTTGACGCTTTTTTGACATAAAAAAGCTACTAGTAACCACAAACAGAGCATTAGCAAACTATCTGAAGCCAAACTAGATAGTGCTGCACCGCGCCATGAATATAGTGGTATAATCCACAGATTTATTAAGACGTTAAAGATGGCGACAATAATTTGCATTCCGCTCCTTAAGCCTTGAAAACCTGCACCTGTCAGGGTATCTGCAGCAAAATAATGCATTGCTTTCAGAAAAGGTAGTGGTGCTAACCAGCGTAATGCTTCCACTGCTACGCGATATTCATCACCTAAGATATAGGGGACAACAGGAGCTAGAAAAAATAAGCTAATTCCTGCTACCGCACTATACATTGCTGCCAGCGGTAAGAGTTTTTTGGCGAATTTTAAACTGCCTGTAATGCCACTGGCTCCCTGTTGAAAAAACTTTGCATAGGAGGCAGCTAAAAGAGAACCTACAGGTACAAAAGAAACATCAATTAACCGATAGGCGGCTGCATAGATACCTGTAGCTTCTAGAGATGCCATTCTTGCCAGCATTGTCTTGTCGATATCGTTGTAAATTGTTTGGGCTGACAAGCCAATGGAAAAGTAAAATCCCTCTAGAATTTCTGGTCTAATTCGCGATAACTGGAGTTTAGGCGCTCCTAAATTAAAATGTACGAGACTAACTGCTATGATTGCCGCAATTGCTGTACTTCCCAGACTCACGTATGCCCAATCTACGGCATCTGGTTGGGGGAAAAGATACACGAGCGATAAAGCAGCTAGGACTCTCGTAATATAAGGTAAGGCACTTAATTGGGCGGTGCGACTTAGCCAATGAAATGCTTGAAAAGCTTGTCCTGATATATCGATAAGTTTGATAAACAATAAGTCGGTTATTGCCACCAAAAATATCAGCCACCAAGAAATCGTAGCGGGTAAAAATATCCGCGATGCTCCGATTAATACACCCGTTAATATAGCAGCCGAAGCAAAAATCATAAATAGAGCATTGCCCCAATAAACCCCAAATAAACTGCGGTTAATCGTGACATTTTTAACGATAAGATTGCCCAAACCAAGGCTACCGTAAGGAGAAAGAATGGCTACTAATGCTGTGGCACCAATAAACGCTCCGTATTGTTCAACTCCCAAAACACGAGCAATGATTACAAAATAGAAAGCTTGAGCAAATATTCGCAACCCTCTGGAAATAAACATCCATAAGGTATGTCTAGCTAAAGAACTTTGCTTGATGCGCTGTAGGGAAAATTTTAATTTGGAAAACTTCATTAGGGAACAGGAGAAAATATTGCACAATAGGCAGAGATATACTTACTGTTGTGGAGATTTAATAGCACCAAGAGAACGACCAATTGCTAGTTTGGCTATAGGTGCTAATAGCACAGATATCAGGGTGAGTAGGGAACGAATATCGCTGTAAAAAATTGAGCGATCGCACTCCCAAGCTTGGTCAATAAATTTCCGCGCTGTTAAGAGAGAACCTCCTTGTAAGCTCAACCGTGCTAGGTAGCGATACATGTAAGCGTAAGCTGTGGGGAGCATCGGTTTGACTACCTCTGGTGTGCGATGGTAAGCAGCTTCCAATACCTGTTCGTTAGATCGTTGCATTTGCGCTACATTGAACGACAACCCGGAAGGACGGACGCGATAGTAAGATAGGGCACGTTTTTCTCTGTAAAAACACCAGCGTCTAGTAGCTGCTACCCGCAACCAAAAATCTACATCCTCAGAACTGCGTAACCCTTCATCAAACTCCCCAACTTGATCTACTATTTCTCGACGGAACACAGCATTAGAGCCGTGTCCGACAAAGTTTTTACACAGTAAAGCCTTGAGGGGGTCAGATTTAATTGGTTTACCACTGAGGGACATCCAGGTGAGGCGTCCATCATCACGCATGATTCTGGAAGCGCTATAAACTACACCCACATCAGTAAATTTCTCCAGCACTGCTACATGGGTAGCCAATTTCGCTGGAGCGTAAGTATCATCACCATCCAATAAGGCAATATATTTACCTTTTGCATGACGGATACCAAAGTTGCGTGCGGAAGACAAACCACCATTTGGTTTGTGTAATAACCGAAAGCGAGCATCCCGTTGGATAAAAGGTTTCACTACTTCAGCGGTATCATCGGTGGAACCATCATCAACAACCAGGACTTCAAAATTCTCGAAAGTTTGAGACTCCAAAGAAAGGAGTGCGTCTGCAATGTAGTCACGCACATTATAAGCCGGGACGACTACACTAATTTCGGGACTAATACTCATGAATAATTTCTTTCTCCTGATACTTTACTAGCGGTTTCTAACAATTCAAAATTCAAAATTATCAATGCAAAAATGTCTTTAATAATTGTGAATTTTGAATTGAAAAATAGTTAAATTGGTAATGCTCTAGGCTTTTTGAGCAACAGATTCCGCAACCATGTTCTTGTCTGGGGAGGAATTAGCCACATACCTAAAAACAAACCAATATCTTTGGGTTGGGGTTTACCAAATCGGATGGCTTCTAGGAGCAGAATGAAGAATGCTTGACCGTCACGAGCGCTAGCAGCACGAGCGCTGACTTCTGCCAAAATGAAGGATGAATAGGCTCTGGGTGTAACTAAATGCCGTTTACTTTGAATCCATTCTAGGGAAAACCGCCAGTTACTACTTTTACTTAGGCTGGGACGTGCTTCTCCGATATACCAAACCGATAGCACTTGGGGGACAAA
This sequence comes from Nostocaceae cyanobacterium, assembly GCA_035285345.1. GTDB lineage: Bacteria > Cyanobacteriota > Cyanobacteriia > Cyanobacteriales > Nostocaceae > JAYKJH01. The sequence continues at coordinate 5,021 of JAYKJH010000200.1, forward strand.
TTCTATCCCTACTCCTGGGGTTGTAGTTGCTCGTAATAGCCAGTCCCAGTCATCATGTCTTTGGAGGTTGATGTCAAAAGGAACTTGTTGCAATAATTCTTTGGCTGTGAGAATTGTTGATGTGTGAATTAGTCCTTCACCTTGGAATAAAGTATTGCGAACAAACAAATATTCACTGACTTGTTCCGATGGCTGGGGAATTCTTCTCGGCCAAACTGATTCTCCCTGGGGCATGTGGGCAATAATATGGGAGGAGATGATAGGATACTTAAATTGAGATTTTTTTGCCGCCATCCACTGCAATTGTAATTTTTGTGGAAGCCATTCATCGTCATCATCAAGAAAAGCAATCCATTCCGCATTAGCTGCTGCTATACCTGCATTTCGAGCAGCACGACTCCCTTGATTTGTTGGTAGTTCTATGACCTTTAAACGAGCGTCTTCTATGGTTGCTAAAGTGCTACGTACTTCCTCGTCGGGACCATCGATGACAACAATAACTTCAATTTCTGCCAGTGTTTGCGCTAAAGCACTCTCGGCTGCTCGTTTCACCAGTTGCGCTCTACGATATGTAGGTATGACTACAGTCACTAGAGGTGAATAATGCAAAGCATGACCTCCTAATGCTTGGGGATAAACTTGATTGATTTGGCAACAGTTCTGACTGATTTGGAGCGTTTTACTCCTCACATACTTGCCTGCTAGTGTTAGGAGTAAAATGTCAGGTTGATAGGAAAGATGTAATTTAATGAAGCGATTAACTTTTGTTCTTAGTTAACAGTTTGGGTGACAATCAACCAGGAAGTTATTGCTGATAAAAACTGTTAGTAGCTACGACTTGAGGCGGGTACAACCACTTGATTCAAGAAAAACTCAATCGTTTCTCTGCGAATCCATCCTTTGCTAATTAAAATTTCTCCCAAATGCAGACCAGTTGCTTTTTGTTCCGATAAAGCAAAGTCGATATGCACTTTATTTACCAGACCTGCTTCTATTAAATAATCACCAAGACGTTTGTGAGGCTTATCCCTTCTTAGCAATTCATTGGGTATTGCGAGGTGTAAAGTATCTTTCGTTTTCAAGGTAGCAGGTGTCATTGGTGGCATCTGTTCTACCCTTACGGGTGATGCATAAAACTTACCCAGAGCAATGTGTAATAAAAATGCTGGATTACCCAACAAATAACGAGCCGCTAAACGTTTTGGTTCCCGCAGTAATCGATACAGCCACTCCAAACCTAGATTAGAAATAAATTTCGGACAGTCGGAAACTATACCTGCTAGCCGGTCAATAATTGCACCACCAGGTAACATGACATTAACATCTAATAAATCCCGGTATCTGCGGAGCCAATTTTCTTGAATGGGCATCCCCATACCCACGATGATAATATTTGGCTTAATCTGGTTGATTTTCTTAATTACAGCCAAATTTTCCTGGGTAGAATCCTTGTCAAAATAGCCGTGATGCCCATCAAATTTGATGTTAGGATATAAACATCTCATGTTTTCCAAGGCATCGTCTAAGGTATCAGGTTTTGCCCCCAACAGAAATATCGAGAATCCCTGTTGATTGCAATGTTCTAGTAAGTAGGGCATCAATACCGAGTAAGAAACACGGTAATCTTGGGGTAAATCTTTACCCATCCACTGAACCGCTTTGATAATGCCAAAACCATCACAATGAGCAATTTCCGCAGTCTGCAAGAAGTTATAAAACCACGGCAGTTGCATGGATAAATTGAAACTATGGACGTTGTAATTCGCTACAGTGATTTTCGCATCTGCAACACAAGCTGTATGAATTGCTTCCACAATAGATGCCACAGTCATGCAACTTATACGCCTTTCTAACAAATGCACTTTCAGACTGGGTAAATTCTTTTGGTTGTAGGGCTTCAATTGTGCAGTCATGCTTTTTAATTAGCTATTTCGCGACCTTACTTTGTCTGATGAAATACCTGCAACAGAGAATCTTTCAGATGTAAGTTGCAGGTATAATTTTGGTAGCTGCGAAATAAAACCCTGGTTAACACCAATCCCAAGGATGGATTGTTTTTTGTTTGGGCGACATCCACTTTTGCGCCCTATGACTTTTATAAGCCACTCTATTTTATATTCACATACGTCTGAAGTAGTAATATCGATTTATAGCCTAAAACCTTTATCAGGCAAGGCTTTTAGGCTCTAAGAATCTATTAACTCTGGCTATAAAAATTTTATCTGGATAAATTCTTCCCTCTAAATGATGATTTTTTTTACGTCTAGTGCGATTTTTCCCTGATTTTTGTTAACGAATAACCAATTTTGATTATTTTAATAATCAACTATTACCTGGGTTAGAAAATGTTTAATTATCCGGATAATAAATCTGATGATTAGTAAATAAAAACTAGGATTAAGCAGTTTATCATGGGGTAAGGCAATGCCTTACCCCTACGGAGATTTTTATGTATCGCGAATTTGGTGAAATCGCAAAAGACCTCTGAAACTCTTATTCCTTCGTGTCCTTCGTGTCTTCGTGGTTCGATTCTTCCGTAGTTTGTACGTAAGTCCTATATTTATCAGGTTTAGACTTTTTCGCTCTTAAACCCAGGATTAAAGGTGTAAGAGATGCTACAAGGGCTGGGAGTAAAGCCAAGTAATCATAAAATGATACGGGGTGATTACTAGTCGGACGATAAATGTCTGCAGACGGAGGAACATCTACATTGGTCTGGGGGTTCATTTTACTCTTTACTCTCCTGTCAAAAACGACTATGCAAATCATCTGTCAGTGAAATTAAAGCCAGCACAATGGCAGCAAAAACAGTCTCCCTACCAACGGGACTTTTGGATACCATCTTTTTTTCTCCAAGTCAGATAAGTGTATTTACCTGGACTCAAGCCAAGTCAGGGAACGAACAAAGCAACGGAAATGACTGAATCCTTTGTCGTTAAAGGGATTATATGTTTTCTATAGCAATCAACTTGAGGATACGTAAAATAGTTCCACTACAACTTGTTCACTACTCTAATAGATTGCTATGCCCTTGGGCTTATGCCTTAAGTTAAGGTTATTTCAGTTGTACACCACTTTAATTTATATTCACATACGTCTGAAGTAGTAATATGCGATTTATAGCTGCTAAGCTTGACTAGGCAAGGCTTTTAGGCTCTAAAAATTTAATATAGATGGTTAATTTAGCCGCTTATAGTGCGATTTTTTACCTGATTTTTGTTAAAAATTAACCAAGTTTGATTATTCTAATAATCAACTATTTCCTAGATTATAAAATGTTTAATTATCCGGATAATAAATCTGATGATTACTAAATAGACACTAGGATTAAGCAGGTTATCATAATTTGAAAATGATGATAGCGCTAGTATGCAACTAGAAGATGTGACCATTGGATGTAATACCATTTCACTAAAATAATGATACAAATAGTAGGGGTAAGGCAATGCCTTACCCCTACTACGGGGTTTTTTTGATTAACTGACCGGACAGCACCATTCGATTGGAACCATCTACCACCCCTGTCAACAACCTAAAAATAAGGGTTTGAAGAAGGTCTCTGCAATGCTTACCCTACAAAATTTTCTCTGATTTATATATTTATTTCCCACGATTTGGGTCTAGTGAAATTTATGAGCGATCGCATTCTCGTGATGAATCGTGGTACAGTATCGGTTGCTGCAGCGGTTGCCATTTCAAGCTAATATTTCATCTACTGGGACACTGAAACCTGGCAACATGCGCTGAGTACTGACTACTGGGTTATTTGTGAGCAACATAGATAACTTATCCGTTACATCCGTTTTGCCGCAGGCTATCCGTTGCCACTATCCGTGACTGTGCTGTAGGCGTCGCCATCGATATTTGATGAGTTGTAAGCTTCGTTGTAAAGGGTACAACAAGGAGTATAACCAGGGATGCTGATAAGGCCACAGAGCTTTTTGCAAAGCTTGCCAAACCTTGGCGTCCTTCACCTGTTCTTTATTCAAATACTCCGCCATCCAATTTAAGAAAGTCAGGTGTGCTGGATTTGTCTTAAAACGACGATATTGTCCGGTTTTTTCGGCAACAGCACAGGTAGCATCGGAGTGCTGGCGATATCTATCCCAATATTTGCTTTCTACAAACACAGGTGCTTTAAGATACACCTTGGCAAAAAAGGCTTGGTCTTCATACATGCCCCGGAAACCCTCTTCAAATCCGCCGATGTCTGCAAATAGCTGGCGTCGCATCAGCACGCTACAAGTGGCAGGGGTATTGACTTTTTTTTGCAATAGCAGAGGGAGCAGATGCGGTGGATGGAACAACCTATTGGGTGGTAGCCAAAGTTCTCGAATTGTGTCGCGGCTGATATCTTCAGGTTGTCCCGTCCAACTGTACCAATATTGAGTCGGTCCAAAAACTACGGCAGCCTCTGGGTGCGATTCCATTGTCGCTAGTTGCTGTTCTAGTTTATCAGGCAACCAAACATCGTCAGCATCCAACAAGGCAATGTACTCGCCTTTGGCGTTGCGGATGCCCAAATTCCGCGTCGCACTCATGCCGCGATTTTGATGACCTTCGTGTTCTAGATAACGCACCTTATGGGGATATTTTTCGGCATAACCCTTGGCAATTGCCGTGCTATCGTCGGT
>JAYKJH010000201.1:0-61992 GCA_035285345.1 Nostocaceae cyanobacterium
TAATGTGAACCCGACCCTTATACCACAAAAACACCCATAGGTAATGGTGTGATTGGAAAACGCAATGGCGACTGGTTCAGGGGATTTGACGGTTATCGTTGCAATGCTGATTGGAATGCCTCACAGAATATTGGGCAATGGATTGGTTTTTCATGCCCTCTGCATCTTCAGGGGGTTGTAGCTGCAATGGCTATAGCTGATACAGAGGGTGGGGTCAATGACAGTCCCTAAATAGTGTGAACGGTCTAATCGGGTGGATTTATCCCCCGATTAGACCACCGCTAGAATCCCTTGTCTTTCAAGCAAGGGAGTGTCAAATTAAAACTCCAGAGTCAAGGGTTAGGAAAAACCAGATCCCCGACTTCTCTAAGAAGTCGGGGATCTATCTAGTGAGAATTTTAAACAATGGTAAGGGGGACTTTAGCGACACCCCAGACTGTCTCTGGTGGAAACCCCGGTAACTGGATTGACACCATCAGCACGTTTACACAATAATGACACCTGATAGCGGTCAATCAGAGCATCGGTAAAATCAGCACCAGTAATCGTGGCATCGTAGAAGCGGGTGCTAGTCATAGTAGCTGCTTGGAAAATCGCATTAGTCAGATTTGCTCCATCTAATGTCACCCGATCCGCCAAAGCACCTGTAAGGTTAGCTCCCGCGAGATTAGCTTTAAGTAAGTTTCCCTTAGTCAGAATGGAATTTGTGAGATTTGCACCAGCGAAATTCGCTTCCCGCATTTCAGCGGCGGCAAAAACTGCACCGCTTAAATCAGCGTTAGAAAAGTCCCGACGTTCTAAAAGCGTATTGCTGTAATTGATTGTTTTAAGTTGTGCAAAAGCTGGATGAGCGGTCATAATTACCCAGATCAAAGCCAGAGAGCAAATTACCAACACACCCAGCAACCGCCGCCAAATTGTTTTCATCTTTCTTCCTTTTTGACATACTCACCGCCCGTGGATGGTCGGTGATTCTTGACACTTCACTGGGAGGCGCCACTAAGTGGTCTTATCGTCCCTCTGTGCCCGTTTAAAGTCTCCCAATGTCCTATGGCGACTCATAGGATTTTATCAGAAAGCGGCTCATGGGTGGACAGAGGCTTGTATCCCATTATTTTTGGTCATTTGTCCTTTGCCCTTTGTCTAGTGTTTAATCTTAATGACTAATGACTAATGACTAATGACTAATGACTAATGACTAATGACTAATGACTAATTATTTTGCCTTCCAATCTCTACCGATGCGAATTGTCAGGTCAGATTGCAAATCACCAGTAGCTGAGACTTCAATTTTACCCAACCCCAAAACTTTTTGCAGTTCTTCGGCTGCTTGTCTGTTTCCTTGTTGAGCAATAATCTGAGTGTCACCTTGGTTATTTGGTAAATCTGCAGCTGGATAAACTTGCGTCAAGCCTTGGCTTTTGAGCAAGTTAATCACCTTTTGGGTTAATTGTGGTGTCCTCAAGGTGTTTTGGACAGCGATACTCATTTGGGAAAGCGATCGCACGTCTGGTTGAACACCTGCAATATTCACCCCAAAATAATCTTGCAGCAAGCGATGTTGACCAGCAAAATCAATCCAATAGCTATCGGGATCTTGACTTAAAGGACTCAGAGAACCTGGTAGGAGGAACATCTCCAAGTTATTTCCATCCACTGAAACAGAGAAATTGAGTAGCGCCCACATTTCTTCTAAAGTCAGATTAGTGTCGAAGTAATTTCGCATCGACCTAGCTAACTGCGCTAATCTCGGTTTGATTAACGGAGAAGTTAGACGTTCCCGTAATGCTTTGAGCAATAACTGCTGTCGCTGGACTCGACGCAGATCCCCAGGAGATTTTTCCCGGAACTGGGAAAACTCTTGTGCTTGTTCACCACTCAGAGTTTGCCATCCTGAAGCTATGTCAATAGATTCTTTACCAGCCTTATCTTTAGCGACAATATCTTCCGGTACAAAAACATCAACACCACCTAAGCTATCCACCAACTCCCGCAACCCATTAGGAGAAACACGGATATAGCGGTCTATGGGGACATTGTTTAAAGTCCGACTCAACACCCTAGTAGCAAACACTGAGCCACCACGAGCATTAGCCGTAGCTAGTTTAGTCAATCCCATTTCTGGAATTGCTGCCATGCTATCGGCGGGGATAGAAAGTACCCGGATAGTATTGTTATTGGGATTGAAGCGTACCAGGAGCATGGTTTCGCTTTTCCCAGAGAAACTTTCCGGTGAACCATCAGGTGCCCCCGCAACTGATGCTGTCCCCAGGATTAATATATTCATTGGTCTGGAGACTTTGTACTCCGAGATATTCAGCCATAAATCCGCCGGTAATGGCGTATTTTGAGCCTCCCCAAGGTTAGCAAAGTCTAATTCTTCATCAACCGCATCTCTCTTACTCCACTGGGGTGTGAATAGCGCTAAACTCGCTACCGACATCCCCGCTAAAGTTGCACCCACAAAAATCGTCAAGCTTTTGGATAACCACCCGGAAGAACGAGGAACAACAATTGCTGATTGCAGTTTTTGCTGTTTCTTCCTGGAAATGGTCCCAAGATACTGTTTGTGTTTATGAGTAGCATTTACCTTGCCTTGTGGCTTTGTTTTTGTTTCCGCTCGTTCTACTTCTTTGACCACGGCTATCTCCCCACACATTAACCGCTAACTACAGTATGTTAATCCAAGCCGTCATAATTGCCAGTGGAAAATGTCACAGTAAACTTGTAGTGTTATTTACGATATACGAAGGACAAAATGAATACATCGTTGATTCCCGTAATTCTAGCTGGTGGTAAAGGTGAAAGGTTCTGGCCCTTGAGTCGCCAACACCGCCCCAAACAATTTTTAAGTCTTGATGGTAGTGGCAAGAGTTTGCTACAGTCCACCGCTGATAGATTATTGCCTTTGGCTGGTGATTGGGAAAACTTGTGGGTCATCACTGCTAGCAAGATAGCAGATGGAGTGCGCGAACAACTGCCCCAACTTCCATCTGATAACTTACTGATTGAAATCGAAGGTAGAGACACTGCTCCTGCTGTAGCATGGGCTACCTTAGAAATCAAACAGCGCTATGGGGAAGATGCCGTAATTGGCTTTTTCCCCGCCGATCCCTGGATTGAAGACCAAACAGCATTTGAGAATACTCTGACAGCAGCTTCCCAACTGGCAGCTAGCAAACCAGCTATTGTGACACTTGGTATTAAGCCGACCTTTCCACATATCGGGTACGGCTACATTGAACAAGGCGAACATATTGGTGATTTTGTTTCCCTTCCAGCGTATCGCGTTAACAGGTTCACCGAAAAACCAGACCGCCCAACAGCAGAAGAATTTATGGCAACCGGACGCTTTAGCTGGAACAGTGGTATGTTTATCTTTCGCGCTGGTGTGGTTCTTGATGAACTCCATACCCACGCCCCTGAAATCATTGCACCCTTAGAAAAACATGGACCTGATATTTATCCACAAATACCAAAAAAAAGCATCGATTATGCTTTGATGGAAAAAACCAACCTCGCCTATGTTTTACCAGTAGATTTTGGTTGGGATGACCTGGGTGACTGGAATGCTATCGAACGCTTACTGAAAACAGACGACAATCCCAACGTTGAAGTCGGCAACCACGTGGGACTAGATACGAAGGGAGCGATTGTCTATTCGGAAAGCGAAGACGATTTAATTGTAACAATTGGTTTAGAAGATGTTGTCATTGTCCGCGATCGCAATGTCACCCTGATTGTCAACAAACAGCGGACCCAAGAAATCAAACAGATTCTCAAAGCCTTACAAAGTAACCCAAAATACAGCAATTTACTATGAAGGGAACTCTTAACAGGGAACAGGGAATAGGGAACAGGGAATGGGGGATAGGGGGATAGGGGAGAAATTATTACCGATTACCGATTACCGATTACCGATTACCGATTACCCATTCCCTAGTAAGACTTAAAACCCTTGGCAGAGGCGCAATGGCTACTTTTTCCGCTATAACCAAACTGTCGGCTTTTGGAACTTACAACCATGACAGCCAGCAGCATAGCGCCTTTAGCCAATACAGTAGCAATCAGTTCTATTAGCATCTATCAAAGGTATATTTCGCCGCATAAAGGCTTCTCGTGTCCCCATCGTTTACTACACGGTGGGGATTCTTGCTCGGAATACACCAAGCGAATGCTAACCACACAAAATTTAACAACAGCCTTACAATTATCTTTACAAAGATTCAAAAACTGCACCGCCGCCAGCCACACGCTGAAAACAGCCCATGCTAACGCTAGCTCCGGCTGTATCGTCATTCCCTGCTGTATCCCGATTTAAGAGACTGGGGAATGGGGACGCTTGGACTAGGGGGACGCTTGGACTAGGGGGACAAGGAGAACAAACGAGAACAAGGCAGACAAGGCAGACAAGGCGAGAAATTATTACCCATGCCCAATAATGCCCAATGCCCAATGCCCATGCCCAATAATGCCCAATGCCCAATGCCCCATTCCCCATCCCCCATGCCCCATCCCCCATGCCCCCATCCCCATCGCTCATTCCCTAAACACAATGTTCCTCACCCAAACTGTACCGCGTCAAAGAGAAATCATTGAAGTAGTCCTGCGTCACGGCTGGGACTACATGCGAGGGCTGCTGACAGGTGGTAAAGCGGGGGAACCTCAGCTACCCACCCCCGCCGTCTTAAAGAACATCCTCGCCGATTTGGGACCTGTCTACGTCAAACTAGGACAACTGCTTTCCACCCGTCCCGACTTACTAAGCGCTGCTTACATCGAAGAACTCTCTACCCTCCAAGACGAAGTTCCGCCAGTTCCTTGGGCAAATATTGAAGTCCTAATCCGCCAACAACTCAAGCGACCTCTGGAAGAAACCTTCACTACCATCAACCAGGTACCCGTGGCGGCTGGTTCCATTGCCCAAACACACCGTGCTACCCTAGCAGATGGTCGAGAAGTCGCCCTGAAAGTCCAGCGTCCGGGGATTGATGCCATAGTTGCTCAGGATATCTCCCTGATTAAAGGGATTGCTGAATTAGTCGCCCTTACCGACTTTGGACAAACCTATGATATCCGTGGTATTGCGGAGGAATTTGCTACCGCTTTACGGGCTGAATTAGACTTTACTCGCGAAGCGGGGTTCACTGACCAACTGCGGCAGAATTTATCCCAAAGCCGCTGGTTCGACCCCACACAGATAGTAGTCGCTAAAATTCACTGGGACCTGACTACAGAAAAATTACTGGTAATGGAATGGCTGGATGGGGTGCCGTTACTGTCGGCGGATCTGAGTAGCGATATCAATGGTACAGACCCTGCCGCCAAACGCAGTGCAGTTACTACTCTACTATTTCGCACTTTCTTTCAGCAGTTGTACATTGATGGCTTCTTTCACGCCGATCCCCACCCCGGTAATTTATTCTATCTCAAAGATGGTCGGGTTGCGTTAATTGATTGTGGTATGGTGGGCAGACTCGACCCCCGGACCCAGCAAATATTGACAGAAATGATATTGGCAATTGTAGATTTAGATGCTCAAAGGTGTGCCCAATTAACTGTACAATTAGCTGATTCGGCTGAGCCAATAGTTTTAGCTAATTTGGCAAATGACTATGACCGGATGCTGCGGAAATATTACAATGTCAGCCTGAATGAAATGAATTTTAGTCAGGTATTTTATGAAATTCTCCAAGTAGCTCGGAATAATAAAATTCGCTTGCCCAGTAATATGGGTTTGTATGCTAAAACTCTGGCAAATTTAGAAGGAGTAGCGCGGACATTTAATCCGGAAGTTAATCTTTTTGATGAAATTAAACCATTAATTACAGATTTATTTCGACGGCAGTTAGTTGGTTCCAGCCCTCTGCAATCTTTATTAAGAACTGCGTTGGATCTGAAAAGTCTGTCCTTACAATCCCCCCGTCAAGTTGAGTTATTATTAGATAGAGTAACTTCCGAAACTTTGCAGTGGAATTTAACACTCAAAGGTTTAGACGGAATGCGCCGTACTGTAGATGATTCCGCCAATCGGCTCTCTTTTAGTATCTTGGTAGGTTCACTGATAATGGGTGCAGCAATTATTTCTAGTAATGCCCAAACCAGTGAATTATCTTTCTTGAGCAATGTATTATTTGGGGTAGCAAGTTTTTTGGGTTTATGGTTAATTGTTAGTATTCTCCGGTCTGGAAGGTTGAGGTAGGGAATGGGCATAGGGCATAGGGCATTGGAAACTAATGACTAATGACTAATGACTAATGACTAATGACTAATGATTAATAACTAATAACTAATAACTAATGACTAACTATGCCGATAATTGAGGTAGAAAATCTCAGTAAATTTTATCCTGTGGCGGTGAAGGAAGCAGGGATGATGGGGACTATCACCCATTTTTTTCGCCGCACTTACCGGGAGATAAAAGCAGTTCAAAATGTGTCTTTTGAAATTGCAGCGGGGGAGGTGGTGGGGTTTCTCGGACCAAATGGTGCAGGTAAAACCACTACCTTAAAAATGCTCACGGGGTTGGTTCATCCTTCCAGTGGGAAAGTCAGGGTAGCTGGTTATGTCCCTTTTCGGCGCCAAGAGCGGTTTTTGCACAAAATTACCTTGGTGATGGGACAAAAGCAGCAGCTACTGTGGGATTTACCAGCAATGGATTCTTTGAAGATTAACGCTGCTGTGTATAACATCCCCGACAAAGAGTTTCAGCGACGGGTGGGGGAATTAACCGAGATGCTCTCCCTAGAAGGGAAGCTGAACCAACCAGTCCGGAAGCTGTCTTTGGGTGAACGCATGAAGGCTGAACTATTGGCAGCACTCCTGCATCAGCCACAGGTATTATTTTTAGATGAGCCTACCTTGGGGTTGGATGTCAATGCTCAGGTAAACGTGCGCGATTTCTTACGGGAGTATAATCAGCGATATCAAGCAACCGTACTTTTGACTAGTCACTACATGGCTGATATCACCGCTTTGTGCAAACGAGTGCTGTTGATTCACCAAGGACAATTGATGTATGACGGTAGTTTGGATGGACTGCTAGAACGCTTCGCTCCTTATCGGGAAGTGCATGTAGAATTAGGACAAACTTTACCCAAAGAAAAGTTGCTGTTGTATGGGGACTTGCGATCGCTCGATGGACGCTCAGCATGTTTCATGGTGCAAAGTGATATTCTTACCCGCACAGTATCGCGAATTTTAGCCGAATTAGAGGTAGTAGATTTAACTGTTACCGAACCTCCCGTGGAAGAAGTGATTGGACGAGTATTCCAAACAGGAACGGTTTCGTAGGGGTGGGGTTTCCCCACCCTCAGTCAACAGTTATAGGTTGGGTTTCGTATCTCAAACCAACCTCCAAAATAAAAACTTATTAACCTACGGAAAACTCAGTATATTGTCTCATCAGAGGCTCATGAAATGCCAAAACAATATCCGACTTTGGCACTCCTAACTTTACCAATTCATCAGCAATCCCAATCTCCGTACCATCATGCTGTATCCAAATTTTTTCGCCTTTAATATCTAGATGTAGCACACATCCATACATAGGACGCCGATTTTTCCAGCCTGTATACACAACTTGATAATGGTCGCGTTCGGTATCAAAAACTAGTTGCGTTTCAGCTTCATCATCCGACTTGTTCAGCTTGGCATACTCACTCAACAACTCTTTGATATAGATACGATAGCGTTCTATTTTTTCCATTCTAAAATTACCTCTTCTAACGGATCGTAAATCCTGAAAAATCACCACACCCAAAAGTATGAACAAAATTCTCCGCCAAACCACAACACTCCTAGAAGTGTACTATGCCCATATGGTCGAGTATCGGGCAGAATTAATTTTATGGGTGTTAGCAAATTCGCTCCCTATTATCATGATGGGAGTTTGGATACAAGCAGCGCAAGGTGGAAAGTTTGGTTTGACTTCTTTAGATTTTGCGCGTTACTTTTTGGCAGTATTTATTGTCCGACAGTTCACCGTTGTTTGGGTAATTTGGGATTTTGAGCGGGAGATAGTGGAAGGAAAGCTTTCCCCCCGCTTGTTGCAACCACTAGATCCAGTTTGGCACCATGTTGCTGGACATGTTGCTGAAAGAGGAGCGAGAATGCCATTTTCATTTTTAATAGTGGGATTATTTTTCTTACTTTATCCCCAAGCCTTTTGGATTCCAAGTTTAAGTAATTTATTGCTGTTTATTGTCACAGTAGCATTAGCATTTGCGTTGCGATTTCTTATTCAATACACCTTTGCTATTTTCGCCTTCTGGACGGAAAGAGCCAGTGCTTTGGAAAATTTCTGGTATTTATTTTATTTGTTTTTATCAGGAATGATTGCACCTTTGGACGTGTTTCCTGAAGCTGTGCGTAATCTAGTATTGTGGACACCCTTCCCTTATTTGGTTGATTTTCCCGTGAGTATTTTGGTAGGAATACCTGTGGATTTGGGGCGGGGATTTTTGATGATTTTTGCTTGGGGATTATTATTTTTACTGTGGAACCGTTGGTTGTGGAAAAAGGGTTTAAAGAGATATTCGGGGATGGGAGCTTAATAAAGTTAATGGATTTAACCCTGAAGAGAGCAATAAATTACTCTCTACTAACCCCGTTTCACTTATATCATGATAGGGGGGTAAGGCAATGCCTTACCCCTACGGATGGCGAATTTTGGAAAATGGGATAACACCAGAAAAATAATCCAACAAAACCCTAATATTTTGCCAATAATTTAGGTAATTAACCACAGATTAACACGAAATTTACACAGATAAATAATCGGCGTTAATCGGCGTTAATCGGCGGTTAACTTCCCTCAATAACCTATAAAAAAAGCCTGACTCTATAGTCTGGCTAAAAATAAAATTTCTGGTTCAGTAATTAACTAAACTTACAATTCCTCAGCTTGTTCACGAGAAACTACACTTACCTGGGTAGTCACAGGTGCAGTGGATTGTAAAATCGGAGTATGGGTCACAGAATTGTTCGCTAGGGTAAATAGGGGATTAGATAAAATCCCTCCCAAGGTGGTAGCGATGAGAGTGACAATCAGACCGACTTGCAATGGTCTAAATCCGGGTAAGTTCCAGTTCATTTCCGGATAATTCTTCACCACATCGGACATTTCTTGGGGTTCTTTGACTACCATCATCTTGACGACACGAATGTAGTAGTAGATGGAGACAACGCTGGTAATTAACCCTAACAAGACTAAGCCATAAAGCCCAGCTTGCCAACCAGCCCAGAACAGGTATATTTTCCCGAAGAACCCAGCTAGGGGGGGAATACCTCCCAAGGAAAGCAACGAAAGGCTTAAACCGAGGGTGAGGAGCGGGTCTTTTTGATACAAACCAGAGTATTCGCTGATTTGGTCGGTTCCTGTACGCAGGGTAAATAGAATTACACAGGTGAAGCCGCACAGGTTCATGAATAAGTAAACCAGCATGTAAAATACCATACTGGCATATCCGGCGTCGGTGCCGGCAATCAAACCAATCATCACGAAACCAGCTTGAGCGATGGAAGAGTAAGCCAGCATCCGTTTCATGCTGGTTTGCGCCAAAGCGACGACGTTACCCAAGACCATACTCAGGATAGCGAGGGCTGTGAAGACAAACTTCCACTCTTCTGCAACCAGGGGAAAAGCGGTAGTTAACAAGCGGATAGCGAGAGCAAAACCTGCTGCTTTGGAACCAACGGACAAAAAGGCAATTACTGGGGTAGGTGCGCCTTCGTATACATCGGGTGTCCATTGATGGAAGGGTGCGGCGGAAATTTTAAAGCCAATACCAGCAATAACGAATACCAGGGCGATGACCAGACCCAAGGATTGACTGCTGTTTGCTTGAGCAATACCGGATGCGATCGCACTCAGTTCGGTTTGTCCTCCAGACAAGCCATACAGTAGGGAAACGCCATATAGAAATACTGCTGTAGAGGAAGCACCAATCAACAAGTATTTTAGCGCCGCTTCGTTGGAGCGGGGGTCGCGCTTAGTATACCCTGTGAGCAAGTAGGAGGAGATACTCAAGGTTTCCAGCGAGATGAAAATCATCACCAATTCACTCGCTCCCGACAGGAACATGGCGCCTAGGGTGGCTGTTGTCAAAATGGCGATGAATTCTGCTAAAGCTGTACCGCTTTGCTCGACATAGCGAATCGACATTAAAATCGTCACTGCTGCCGACAGCGCAATGATACCGCGAAACACGATGCTCAGGTCGTCGGCATTAAAAGCACCGAGAAAGCCAATGGGAGAAGTGCTATCCCATTGATAATACAAGGCACCAATAGAACCAAGTAAACCCACCACCGCTAGGTACGCAACCAAGCGGGACGCACTACGTCCGGTAATTAAGTCAACAATCAAAACTGCCATGACGGTGATTAATACAATCCCTTCTGGCAGAATAGTCCCAGCATTTAACTGGGCTACGAGATTAGCAAAATCCATGATTTGTATAGGTTTTGGCTATGGAAAGCAACGCTTGTTGAGTTAATTTTATGGTTTTTTCAGATTACTGGCTTAATCGGTTGATATTTCTACCTTCCCCAATCCCGAATCCCCAATCCCAATCACAACCCATTCCCAATCAAAATGAACGGCGCCCAATAATACGGATGTGCCAAGGGATTTGTTACCCGTGTCCGCCGTTGCTTACGCACTCCCTCCCGCGCTAGTACGGCTATTCCCCGCTGCTGTTCGCCCAGTATTGAGTAATCGTTGGTAATTAAGGCTACTTGTGCTTGGCGGAGGGCTTCGGCTTTGGTGGGCGGGGAAACCCTGGGCGGGGAAACCCTGGGCGGGGAAACCCCGCCCCTACGGGAAATTAGAGCGCCATAGAAAGCATTCATCAGGGCTTGGGTACCCCCGTCGGAAACTGACCACAATGAAGCTATACTGGCTCTGGCACCGGCTTCTTGCATGAGATAACCAAAGCCTAAAATCTCTCTTCCGTCTCCTAATTGTCCCCCAACGCCGGTTTCACAAGCACTCAGCACTACTAAGTCAGTATTGGTGAGGTTCCATTCCTTGACATCCCGGAAGTTGACGCGATCGCCATTGCCAAACAAAATAAAGGAATTTTCCGGCACTCCTAACAAAAAAGCAGCATGGGTAGCAAAGTGAAGTACGGAATACTTACCCATCTGATTCAAAGTCTGAGTTTTACTGAAGTTAGAATCCAGAAGCTTAGTTGTATTGGGCACTATTTGTCCCAGTGTTTCTACTTCTTTCCCTGCAAAGGGCAATCCGGCAAAGCTGAGGGTTATATCTCCGACGGGAACGTCGTAATTTCCCTGGGTGAAAGCACCGGCGAGAATTTTTAACGGCTGGGGTTTCTTTTCAAAATCAGTCAAGCTAAGAGCGGTGATGTTGTTAATGCGATACTTCTGCACGAGCCATTGATTACCATCATGCAATGCAGCTAGGGGAATGTAGCGCAGTTGTCCGTCTGGTGCGTAGATGATGGTTTTCGCTTGGGCTTCTTGTAAGGCGGGTTCTAATGGTTTAATTAACCAGTTGTAGAGTTTTTGCGCTGGTATTGTATCATCATTATTCGGATTTGTCAATATCGAGCGAAATTCGGCGATGGTACGGTTGATTTCTTCGCGTTTGACAGCGACGGTTTTTCGGATGGGAGGGGTGTAGGGGGTGACTAGCAGCAGTTCCAAACGGTCTTCGAGAATGAGAGGATAGAGGAGAACGGCGTCTTGGTTGAGTTGTTTGAGGTTGTCTTGTAAACCGCGTAGGAGTTTGGGGTTGAGGTTTTCCCCTTCTGTGGTGGAGTTGAGTTTTTGCACAATCGCGACGACTTCGGGAGAGTCGATAAAGTCACGAAATTCTCGGAGAGTTTGACGTTGTGCTGCTTCTATTTCTATGCGACGTTGTTCTTGCTGGGGTGTGAGGGTGCCTTTTTCCTGGAGAATATTTTGTAAGTTGCTGAGTTCTTTCCCCAGTTTCACGGCTTCGGTGAGTTTGGTGTTGAATTGAGTTAGTAGTTTCTTTTCTGATGGCAGATATTCGACACCTTGGGCTGTTTTATCATTTCCCCGGACATCGCGCAAATAATCTGCTAATTCTTGAATTTTAAGCAATTCGAGAACTTGTTGTGCTTCTAAAATTCGGTCTTGTTTGAGGAGTAAGTCTGCTAAATTCCGATAGGTTTCGGCTATGGTTTGGGTGTAAGATTCCTGTTGTTCTTTGGGGATGATTCGTAATTCTTTGCGGATGGTTTCATAGGTATTGACTGATTGTTTGTATAAAACTATCGCTAGCTGGGGTTGATTTTGTTTGGTGAGTACTTCACCAATATTGCTGAGAGTTTTTGCTTCTCTTTCTCTGTCGCCAATTTGTTGAGCAATGGCTAAGGATTGTTGGTAGTATTCTAATGCTTGGGGATATTTTTCCAGGTCGAAGTAAGCTTTACCAATATGGTTTAGAGTGTTTGCTTCAGAGGCTTTGATACCGATTTCTTGGGAAATAGCTAATGCTTGCTGATGAAACTCCAAGGCTTTAGCTGACTCTCCCATATGGTTGTAAGTTCTGCCAATATTGCTGAGAGTTACTGCTTCCCCTGCTTTGTCACCAATTTTTCGGCTAATGGCTAAGGATTGTTGATATATTTCCAATGCTTTGGCATACTGTTTTTGTTCGTCGTAAACTCTGCCAATATTGTTGAGAGTTATCGCTTCCTTTGCTTTGTCACCGATTTTTTGGCTAATAACTAAAGATTGTTGATATATTTCCAATGCTTTGGCATACTGTCCAAGACTGTAGTAAATTGCCGCAATATTGTTGAGGCTATTTCCTTCTCCTGATTTGTCGCCGATTTGTTTACTGATAGCTAAAGATTTCTGATAGTATTCCAATGCTTTGGCATATTGTGCTTGGTTGGAGTAAACTAAGCCCATATTGCTGAGAGTTCCGCCTTCTCCTTCTTTATCACCGATTTTCTGCCTAATTACTAAAGCTTGTTGATAAAATTCCAAAGCTTTCGGATATTGTCCTTGGTCGTCGTAAACTTGCCCAATATTGTTGAGAGTAGTTCCTTCTCCAGCCTTGTTACCGATTTGTTGACTAATTACTAAAGCTTCTTGGTAAAATTCTAAAGCTTTGGGATATTCTCCTTGGCTTGTATAAACTCCGCCAATATTGTTGAGAGTTACACCTTCTCCTTCTTTATCACCGATTTTTTGGCGAATTACTAAAGCTTGTTGATAGAATTCTAAGGCTTTGGGATATTGTCCTTGCTTGTCGTAAACTAGCCCAATATTGTTGAGAGTAGCTCCTTTTTGGGCTTGATTATTGATTTGTTTAGCAATAGTTAAAGCTTGCTGAAAAAATTCTATCGCTTTGGGATACTCCTTCTGATTTTTGTAAACGAAGGCTATCTTACTGAGAATATCTGCTCGCGTTTGTTTATCTGGGAGTTCTCTGAAAATTGCTAAAGCTTGCTGATAAAATTCCACTGCTTTATCATACTTACCCAGATTGTCGTAAGCTATCCCTATTTGATTGAGAGTTTTTCCTTCACCTGATTTATCTTTCAGTTCTTTGTAAATAACTAAAGCTTGCTGAAAAAATTCTATCGCTTTGGGATACTCCTTCTGATTTTTGTAACCGAAGGCTATCTTACTGAGAATTATCCCTTGTGTTGCTTTGTCGGGAAGTTCTTTAAAAATCGCTAATGCTTGCTGATAAAATTCCAAGGCTTTGGTTTTCTCACCCAGATTGTCGTAAGCTATCCCTATTTGATTGAGAGTTTTTCCTTCACCTGATTTATCTTTCAGTTCTTTGAAGATGACTAAAGCTTGCTGAAAAGACTCCAATGCTTTGTTATTCTCACCTAACTGGCGGTAAGTTAACCCAATTTGGTAAAGAACACTTGCTTCATTTTCACGATTACCCGATGTTTTAATAATCGCCAGCGACTGTTGATAAAATCCTAAAGCTCCCTGCAAATCACCATTATTACTAACAAGCAATCCGGTAAACGAGAGAATATAACCTTCCGCGATGCGATGTTTCGTTTCTCTACTAACTGCTAATCCTTGCTGGAAAAATTCAGTAGCACGAGCTTTATCACCCATTCCCAAATAAGCTAAACCTATCCAACCAAGAGTTTCCGCTTCCCTGAATCTTTCCTTAACTTCTTTGCGAATTACCAACGATTGCTGTAAAGCTTCTAAAGCTTTGGGAAATTGTTGTTGACTAATATAAACAACCCCGATATTAGTCAGAGTTTCCCCTTCACCTGGCTTGTCTTTTATTTCTTTACGAATCGCTAATGCTTGCTGCAAAAATTCCAACGCTTTAGTATAGTCTTTCAATCCTTGATAAGCTGCACCAATATTGTCGATAATTTCTGCAGTTTCTTGCTTATTCTCCACCTGTTTACGAATCGCTAAGGCTTGTTGCAAAACTTTAAGCGCTTCCCCAGGTTGACTTAACCAGTTATAAACCTCGCCAATTTTATTCAGAGTTTCCGCTTCGCCGTTACTATCTTTTAATTCCCGACGAATTGTCAAGACTTGTTGATATGTTTGTAACGCTTCCCGTAACAGTCCTTGACGATACTGCTGTTCACCCGTTTGTACAAGCCTATCCGCTTCAGCTTTGCGGTTTTGTGGCTGCTGTGTGACCCTATAAGAGCGAGGAAACCCTGTCGAGGACTTTTCCGCTCCCAGAGAGGATAGAGGGACAACAGACAGCAAAGTAGCGAGGGTAAGGGATGTTACAGAGTGATGCATTGACAAATCTATTCCTAATAATAAGTAAACATCAGGGCACAAAACCCTCTGTGACCCTACATATATCTTTCATAAAATTATGTACAAATTACGGTAATTTAATTTTTTCTATTACCTATTACCCATTTACCAACTCAACGATTTTTGGTTTTCAACTCACTTACAGAGTGGAACCGTAGGGTGGGCACTACCTCACAACGTAAAATAGCGATTTGAGCGTGTAATAAGCAGTAATAAGCAGGTGTGGCGGACAAAATTATCAATAATCATGGTGGTGCAAGATATAAGCTACCTCAAAAGGGGGAGGTAAAGAGGGGTTTACTAATTCTTTTTGAGCATACCCTCTACATATTAAGTTAGTGTTATCAAGTTAATCAAATTACTCCATCAGCCAGATTTATTACCCAATATCCCCTGTTAAATTAGTAGACATAGATACAGAGAGTAACGGCTGGGGGTTGTGTCGCTGTGACCCATTGTTTTTCACCGAAGCAGGGCGGTGTCAGGTGAAAAAACGTACTCACAATTACAGTTGGCTGGTGCGTTGCGGAGTTTTTATCGCTTCCTTCGCTTAACTACTGTCAGGGCGAGGTTAAATTCTCGAACAGAGCGATCCGAGATGGTAGACGTACACAGGTCAGCACTGGCAATTTTAATATATATTTAACTCCGCTTAGGCAAATATTTCATGTCTCAGCGGGTTTTAAACCCTGTCCTTAAGGACGGGGTATTACTCTATTACCTATTCCCCATTTACAAATTCAACGATTTTGCGTTCTCAACTCATTAACAGCTTGCAACCAACTATTCACCATAACAGCAATATTCGCCGTTCTAGGGGTATACATCGGTGCTTTTTGCCTACCACCTGGGATAATATATTGTGCAGCATTAATCGCCACAATTACAGCTTCACCATTATCTCGTAAGAAAAAGATTGGACCACCAGAAGCACCCTGAGTCATGTCACAATCATGCAGTAAATATCCATTTTTTTCGCCTCTAATACGGCATCCTTGATGAACTCCCGCTGTATAAGCTGGATTTTCTGCCGGAAAATCTAGAGAATAACCTACCATAGTCAATGAGCGAATAGGCTGCTCGATACTGTCAAAAAACCCAAATTCCATCCAGCCGTATTTGTTACCCAATGGCTTATCGAGTTTCAATATAGCCCAATCTTTCGCTCTCTCGTTATGAGGTGATTGTGTTCCGATAAAAATTTCTTTAACCCCCGCTACACTAAGAGATTGGTCATTAACAACATTCAGCTTAAATTTAATAGATTCCGGCTTTACAGTTCCTTTATCTTCCTCTTCTAGAACGCAGTGAGCGTTAGTAATAATCAGATTTTTCCAGATGAGAGTTCCAGTACATATCTGGACATATCCATCCCCTCGGTCTATCTCCACACGACCAATAGTTGACCAAGGGTAGTCGTGGGATTGCATAGATATACGGTCATCACGACCAAAGATATTCTGTGTGGTTAATAGTCCTGAATATAAGCTAGTTTCCAGGGGAATAAATCCCCAATTGTTCAAAATTGAACCTAAAATCAGCGCCGCTCTAACAACGACTTCTTCTTTAAATATCATAATAATATCCCGTGCTTAACCACGAGGACTAACTAGAGAAAAAATATGCGATCAGTATATTAGAATATGATTGATATCTATTAACTATTGATAGCGGCTTTATGAAAATTTTAAATATGACTAGAGCTATAATTTAGCTAATTACAAAGTGTAATTAGCGATTGATGGCAGTAACACCCACTGAGACATAAGTATGATTTTTGCCGCCAAAAATTCAATAAATAAGTAATATAAAGTTGAGCTAAATATCCAAAAAATTGTAAAAGTAAGTGCTACAGGTAAACCTCCCAGGAGCGTTAGATTTAAGGCAAACTGATGCCTCTTTTATGATAAACTTATAGAGTAAAATCAAGACCTGCCTCCTAGAGTTACAAACCCCTGAGTGATAGCGAAAGGATTCTTTAACTCCTGGATATAGGTTTGAGTCCATTTCAATGGACTAGGTGCTATTAGCCCTTCGACTTTGAGTCCTAGGGGGTTTGAAGGATAATTGCAGATGGTGCAACAGGTTAATACAGCGCTTATTCTAACTCCTGCGTTGAGAGGCTGTCTTAGGTGTTGCGATTCTCAAGCTAGGTGCAACATCTGGTGCGATCGCACTGGATAAAAATGTAAACTCTGGTAAAATTTAAAAAAAGGGCGCAATTTTGTTACGCCCCACGATAAATCTTTCTATTAAATTGTGCTTATTAAACCTCTAGTAGCGTCTTGAATATCCACCACCATTGTTGTTTCTGCCCCAGCTACCCCCACCAGAACGACGGTTGTCTTCCCGTGGCTTAGCTTTATTAACCTTAATCACCCGACCCATCCACTCTGCACCATCTAAAGCCTCAATGGCAGCATTTTCAGCATCGTCAGTTTCCATTTCTACGAACCCAAAACCTCGTAAACGTCCGGTTTCTCGGTCTGTAGGCAGTTGGACTCGTTTTACAGTGCCATAATCTGCGAATACTTCAGTTAGCTCTTCTTGTGTGACTTTGTAGGATAGGTTCCCTACATAAATAGACATTAAAAAATTTCTCCAGACTCAGACAGGTGCAGATACGTTTATCCTGGGAAAATCTTGGAAATTGTACTCACAAGCAAACATTCTCTGGATTCACGGCTCTGAACATTACTTTAACATAATCTTTACGTTTTTCAGGTTAAGTCTATTGTATCTTGATGAATTTTTTGTAAATCTCAGCAATTGGTTTCGTGAGCATCATCTCTCATATGCCAAAAATCAGTATAATTTAATACAAAATATCTGCTGTTTGTAAATAGCGGCTGAAATCGAACTAATCAGCGTGATAGAAACCAAATTCTGCAGAGAAATTCTGTCGAAGTCTTCGATTATCTTACCTAGGTCTGGGAAACCCTCCGGAAACCAAATAATATCACTATTTTTGTGAATTCCTATTACGCTATCTATTGACACTCCCCACGGCTTCTAGCCGGGGGATTCTTGCTTCACACTGTGCGCGTTTTCGGTAGATTAAAATTTGGTCTCCAACTAACCAAGCCTCATAAGACCTCGCGGTAAGTGGGAAACGAGCGCGTATACGCGACCTGAGAGGAAGCGACACGTGCGACGCCACTTAATTGCCGTGTTCTTGTGTTAAAATTAAGCGGTGAGTAAGAATTATTGTCTACATGTTGAAGCATCCTAGTACGGAGAAATCCCGGCTCCTGTGAAACAACGGTTAGATTTCCTAACGGCAGTATGACGAGAAAGAGCAAACAATGGCAGGTTGACTGAGCGTACCGTAAATTGGCTTAGTGACAGATTCCGAAGCATTTTTTTCACCAAAAGTAAGCGCAATCTCGACACCTCCGCTGGTAGTTGTTTTGAGCGTCTAGGGGGATATTTGACTATCCCTTTTAGGTTTAACCTAATGAATCTCAGTGTATACGCGACCTGAGAGTATCAAACTTTTGGCTCACATTGGTAATCCACTCTGACTATACTATTAATTTTAGGGAGTAGAGATAGCTGAGTCTTCCTCCCAGTCAACCAGGATTGTTTCATAATTTACACATAAATGCTCGTGTAATGTTTGTTTACAGTTGTTGCAGGTAAGATTCGCCAACAGAGTGCTGGACTCCATAAATTTACATAGCTGCTAAAGTCAAGGAAAGTCAACCCAGGCAGTTTTTGTGCTGACAATTGCGGCGCTGGCAGTCAAATCACATTGCTGAAACAATTGATAGCATGGATTTATCTACCTGCCAAGCTCAGCGATTTAAGTTTATTTTGGCACAATCCCTCGAAATCCTAAAAAGTGTTGTTGTATTAATTTTTAGCAAGTCACAGAAAACCTTGGTCGCCAATTGTGGCACATATAAGTTAAAGATTGAGATAACTTGAGAATAAGGTTGACTATCATCTGACCCTATCCTCTCGTAAATAATTCCCAGCAACCTGCCAGGATTTACCGCTGTCATGGGACTTGGTGAGGATAAAATAAACCTCCTCTAGTTAAGCTCACTCTTGACAACTTGCTGAAAATAAATAATTTTGACTGTTTAGCTTAGAAGCTACTATTTTTTGAACTTTCCATGTCAACTCTTGTCATCGTCGAATCTCCCACAAAAGCTCGTACCATTCGTAGCTACCTACCTTCCGGCTATCGAGTGGAAGCCTCTATGGGTCATATCCGTGACCTACCCCAATCAGCTAGTGAAATTCCCGCCGCTGTCAAAGGGGAAAAATGGGCCCAGCTGGGGGTAAACGTAGACGCCGACTTTGAACCGCTGTATGTGGTTCCCAAAGATAAAAAGAAAACTGTTACACAGCTCAAAGAAGCTCTCAAAGCAGCCGACGAAATAATTCTAGCCACGGACGAAGACCGGGAAGGAGAGAGCATTAGTTGGCATTTATACCAAATATTGCAGCCGAAAGTGCCCATCAAGCGGATGGTGTTCCATGAGATTACCCGCGAAGCCATCAAGCAAGCATTGAAAAACTGTCGTCAAATTGACGAAAACCTAGTCCATGCCCAAGAAACACGACGGATTTTGGATAGATTGGTAGGTTATACCCTCTCTCCCCTATTGTGGAAGAAAATCGCCTGGGGCTTATCCGCTGGAAGAGTACAGTCCGTTGCTGTGCGATTGTTGGTACAACGGGAGAGAGAACGCCGAGCTTTCCATCAAGGTAGCTATTGGGATTTGAAGGCTTATTTAGCAAAGGACAACAGCCCCTTTACCTCCTATCTCGTAACCCTAGCAGGTAAGAAAATCGCCAATGGTAGCGACTTCGACCCAGCCACCGGGAAAATTGCTGCCGGTCGCGATGTAGTGCTGCTTTCAGAAGCTGAGGCTAATGCTCTCAAAGAACGCTTGACGGGTAAACCTTGGACGGTGACAAAGCTAGAAGAAAAGCCCGTCACCCGTAAACCCGCAGCCCCTTTTACTACCTCCACCCTGCAACAGGAGTCCAACCGGAAATTACGACTCTCAGCAAGGGATACCATGCGGATTGCTCAGAGTTTGTACGAGCAGGGGTACATTACCTACATGCGAACTGACTCCGTGCATTTGTCGGCACAAGCAATTGCTGCGGCTCGCAGTTGTGTAGAGAAGCTCTACGGTAAAGAATACCTCAGCCCCCAACCCCGGCAATATACCACCAAAAGCAAAGGCGCTCAAGAAGCTCACGAAGCAATTCGTCCCGCTGGTAGCGAATTTCGTACACCCCAGGAAACAGGTTTAACTGGTCGGGAACTTGACCTGTATGATTTGATTTGGAAACGCACCGTTGCCTGTCAAATGGCAGACGCTAAACAAACCCAAATCAGTGTGCAACTGCAAGTCGAAGACGCTGGTTTCCGGTCTTCTGGTAAGCGGATTGATTTCCCTGGTTTCTTGCGCGCTTATGTGGAAGGTTCCGACGACCCAGAAGCAGCTCTAGAAGACCAAGAAGTCATATTACCAAACCTGAAAGTAGGCGATCGCCCCAACTGCAAGAAACTCGAAGCCGTCGGTCACGAAACCCAACCCCCCGCTAGATACTCAGAAGCATCCCTGGTAAAAACCCTGGAAAGTGAAGGTATCGGTCGTCCCAGCACCTACGCTAGCATCATCGGTACAATCATCGACCGGGGGTACTCCCAACTGGTAAGTAATGCCCTAATTCCTACCTTTACCGCCTTTGCTGTCACCGAACTACTGGAGGGACACTTCCCCGACTTGGTGAGTACCAGCTTTACTTCCAAAATGGAACAAACCCTCGATGATATCGCTACCGGGGAAGCTGAATGGCTACCCTACCTGCGGAATTTCTATTTGGGAGACAAAGGACTAGAAACCCAGGTCAAAGAACGGGAAAGCCAAATCGACCCCAACACAGCTCGTACCGTAGAACTGGAAGGACTAAACGTCAAAATCCGCATTGGTAAATTTGGACCATACCTGGAAGCAGAATCACCAGAAGGTGCAGTAACAGCATCCATTCCCAAAGACCTTACCCCCGCTGACCTCGACCCAGAAAAGGTAGAAACTCTACTGCGACAAAAAACCTCCGGTCCGGACGAACTAGGACGACACCCCGAAACAGGAGAACCCATTTTTCTGCTCAGTGGTACCTACGGTCCCTACGTCCAATTAGGAGAAGCCAGCGAAGAAAATCCCAAACCCAAGCGTGCTTCCCTACCCAAATCCTTGAAACCAGAAACCGTCACTCTAGAAGTGGCTGTGGGACTGCTTTCCTTACCCCGTCACTTGGGTGTTCATCCCGAAACAGGTGGGAAAATTCAAGCTAGTTTGGGACCCTATGGACCTTATGTCCTCCACGACCAAGGGAAGGAAGGCAAAGATTACCGTTCCCTCAAAGCTGGTGATGATGTCCTCAGTGTTTCCCTAGAACGGGCTTTAGAGATATTCTCGGAACCGAAAAAGGGAGGACGCAGCAGTAGTAAATCAAAAGCAGCCTTGCGAGAATTAGGTAATCACCCAGACTCCAACGACCCGATTAATATCTATGACGGCCCCTATGGTCCCTACATCAAGTACGGTAAGACTAACGTGAGTATCCCCGAAGGTCAAACTGTCGAGAACATCACCCTAGAAGAGGCACTGGAATTACTTAATGCCAAAACCCCAACAAAATCGTCTCGCAAGACTGCTAAATCCAATGGTTCCACCACTAAATCAACTAACAAGTCATCTACTAAAAGTAGTAGTAGCCGCAAACCGAAAAAAAGTGCCAAAATCTAGTCACTAGTCATTGGTCATTCGTCATTGGTCATTCGTCATTAGTTATTAGCCCTCCTTGTCCCCTTAACCCCATTCCCCAGCTATAATAAAATTCCCATGACATAGTGCCCTTGCTGTCATGCAGCCTTATAGTTTATCAATGTGATAGTCTAAGAATTGATAGGCAATACAACACCAGATTTAGAACTGGCTCATCCCCGGCTAAGGGTTCAAAGATTCAGGTAGTATTACAGGAGCCGTCTGTATCAATGGATTACATCGAAAATGTACTCGAAAAGCTTAAGGAATTAGCACGCAAGCTCATAGAAGCCTTGCTAGGACCAGAAGCTGAGCCAGAACCGGAATTAATTCCCATTCCAGTTCATGAGCGCTCGTCCCGACGACGGTAGTATGTGGCTGTGCTAGCAGAAACATTCCCGCCTGTAAGCATTCTGGTACTGCATGGACCAAACCTGAATCTCCTAGGGCAGCGAGAACCAGGAATATATGGTTCTGTTACCCTAGCAGAAATTAACGATATCTTGGCAGCAGAAGCAAGTAACCTAAAGGCTAAAGTTTCTGCTGTCCAGTCTAATCATGAAGGCGTATTGATAGATGCTATTCATGGAGCATGGGGACAACATAACGGGATTTTAATTAATGCTGGAGCATATACCCATACCAGCGTAGCGCTGCGGGATGCTCTAGCAGGCGTAAATTTACCGACGGTGGAAGTGCATCTGAGTAATATTTATCGCCGGGAAGAGTTTCGCCATCATTCGTTTATTGCACCCGTCGCTATTGGACAAATCAGTGGTTTTGGTGTCCAAAGTTATGTATTGGGATTGCAGGCTTTAATTCACCACTTAAAGCAGCAGTCAAAATTATGAGTTTTGAATTTTGAGTTTTCAGGATAGAAGTGAAGGAGTATTTGCTAATTCCTCCGCTTCTGACGAGCCAAAGCAGATGAAACCACCCCGGAAATCATCACTAACCTCTAACTCAATTCAAACCTCATAAATCAAAATATTCCATGAAGTTCTCTGTGTTAAGTCGATTTCGCGGTAGTCTCTTAGGAGCATTAATAGCTGAAGCTAGAGTTTTTGAGACTCTAGGTCTATCTGAAATTCAAGCAATGGAATCTCACCAGCCTTTGATTGAGTGGGGTGAAATTGCTGTTATTGGTGCCAAAAGTATAATATCACAGGGAACTCTGGATATAGATGATTGGCTGAATCGCCAGAAACAAGTATATCCGCAATCTCAGGCGATAGAGGAGTCGTCGCCAAAAGCAATTCTGTCGGTGCTACCAGTAGCTCTATTTTTTCACGACAATCCAGTCAAACTCCGGGAAAACTTACTTAAGGCAATTAATCTCTGGCAAAATCAGCCGATAATTCGAGATGGTGCTTTAGCAATTGGCTATGCGATCGCTCAGGCTGTCGGTGAAACCCTCAACCCCGTTACCCTCATAGAGCAAACGATTTCCTTTCTAGGAAATACAGAAACTTGTATACCACAATTTTTCTTAAAAGTCAATAAATTACTAGCACAGGGAGCCGGACTGGAGGAAGCAAACAGTGAGTTGAACCGAGAACAAAAGCCAGCGGCTGCTATTGCTTTAGCTTTTTACTGTTTTTTGAGTACTCCCGATGACTTCCGTCTAGCAGTGGAACGGGGAACACAGATTGTCGGAACCCACGGTCTGACATCAGTACTAACGGCTGCTATCTCAGGAGCATATAACAGCACTATAGGTATTCCCTTAAGGTGGCATCCAACCACAACCAAAAAAGCTAGAGACAGGATTAATCGCGTCTCTACTAAATGGGGCATGAACAATGAAGCAGAAATGTTAGAATTGGCAGAATGCCTGTTTGCTGTTTGGGCAGGTATGTATCAAATTACCTTAAATAACCAGGAATTCAGCCAAAAAGCTGCAATTTCGACACCTGATGTTATCAGGTTGACCTAAGGTAAACTAAATTCAGACCCAACTCTTAAGGGCGAGGACTATAAAACTACCACAACTCACAAGATTCAAAATCCTCAATCTGTTTTTAGCAATAGGTAAGCTCAATGATAGTCTGCAATGTTTAAAGGTGGTATCAGATGTTAAATGCTCGTTGGTAGGTAGTAATGTCTAATGAAAAGCCATTGTATATCTACCAATCTACCAATACCCCACCCTAAAGAGCGGGGACTATAAACTTCCGCATTCTTAAGCTATTCGCCAGTCAAAGCCCTGTTTTTTGCGTCCAGAGCTTCCCTGCTTGAAAGCTACAGTCCTCTAGCGCTATGACTGCTATCCTATTTACTGATTTCTCACTTTTGCTGATCGCAAATGAAAGACGAGTAGAGTAAACACGACCATGAGTTCAAAATCGCCCCATATGTTAAGTGATATACTAAAATACCGATTTTTCCAGAGGCGATTTGTCCGGGGAAACCAACAGATTTTTACACGTTTAGACCCAACCGTAAGGACGGTCATAGGTGATGAAAACGCTGCCATTACTTCAGTCCTTGACCCAACAGTTGACTCACTGGCGGCGAAGACACCAAGCGCTACGACGTCTGCGTCAAAGTCGAAATAGAACTAGCAAAGCTGGAAAGCAGCCTGCTAAAGTCAACCCCACTTATGCCAAATTTTACCGGCGTACAGGTCAAAATCGTTCTCCAGCAATGTTTGTAATCGCAGTGGTATCCCTAACAGGTGTGATGGGACATCGGTTATACAATCAACCGAAGTTGAAAGTCGGAACCGTAGCACCACAAACAATTAAGGCACCAAAGAGCGATCGCATCGAAGATAAAAAACAAACACAGGCAAATCGCGAAGCTGCCAGCACCAAGTCCCTACCAATTTTGATGCTCGATGCTGGTGTGAACGAGAAAATTGAGCAAAATCTCCAGAAAATTTTGCATCAGGGTAGTGAAATTCGTGGAGTTGCTGGCGCTTTTCCGTTTGGAGAAACTGTTGTTTTGTCCCTGCAAAGCCAACGTTACCTACGTTCCTGTTCAGAAACAGAATGGCTTGCATTGCTGAAAGTTCTCCAAGACAATCCTCAGCAGAATTACCGACTTCCTACCGCCAACTTCATCCTCAAACAGGAAACTCCGGAATTTTCGCAAGCGTTATCAGAACTGCAAGCTTACCGTATCACCTCTTCTTTCCAAAATTTGTCAACTTTGATGGGTAACATCAGCCAAATCCGGGAGAAGTATGCTCAAGCTGATAGAAAACTCGTAAAACTTAACAATGAACTCCCTAACGCCGTCTACGATAATTCGTTGCTGAATCTCTCAGACGAGGACTGGCTAAAAACACAAACCGGAATTCATACATCAGCGACTCGTATTTTAGCACAAGGTATCCCTGCCGGACTGCCCAAGGAGATTTTACAGGATGCAGTTAATTTGCATCTAGAAAGTTTAGTTCCCAAAGAAGCTGAACCCTTGGCAAGCAAGATGCTATTGTCGGTCTTCCAACCAAATTTAAAGAAAGATGTCGAACAAACCCGTATCCAAGCAGCGAAAGCAGCAGCAGCAGTTACCCCGGTAATGGTGGATGTTAAGCAAGGTGAAGTGATTGTCCATCAGGGTCAGGAAATTACCGAATGGGATTTTGTCGTACTAGATCATTATGGACTCAGCCGTCGGGAAATCAACGGTCGGGGTTTGCTGCTGTTAGGGATAGCAGTTACCGGGGCTGTGGGAGTTTTTGTGTTTGTGGAACGACAGACTAAGGTAAGATTGCGCCAAAGGGATTGTTTGTTGGTATTGCTGCTAACTTTGAGTACACCACTGCTGGTAACTATGGGTGTACCCTATACTGCTTGGAGTGCTATTGCTTTGTTGTTGGGAAGCTTCTACGGCTCTACTTTGGGTGTGACAGTCGTGGGACTGCTGATGGTCTTGTTACCCATAAGCCTAGAAATAGGCTGGCTACACATCCTTGCAGGCGCCGCTGGTGGGATTTTGGGGAGTTGGATGGCAGGAAAGCTGCGATCGCGTGAAGAACTAGCCCTGTTAGGAATTGCGATTGGGTTAACTGAAGGTGGTGTTTACTTACTAATTAATCTTTTGATTAGTGCAGCTTCTGGCTCTATTTCTTACACAGTACTCCAAGAAGCCGCCTTATTTAGTTTGTCTGGTTTAGCTTGGAGTATCGTAGCGCTAGGGTTAAGTCCTTATTTAGAACAGCTATTTGATTTAGTCACCTCCATCCGGTTATCAGAACTAGCAAATCCCAATCGTCCCCTACTGCAAAAGCTAGCGACTTATACCCCTGGAACCTTTCAACATACATTATTTGTCGCTACCCTCGCCGAAGCCGCTGCCAAAGCCTTGGGCTGCAATGTTGAACTCGTCAGATCTGGCACATTGTA
Organism: Nostocaceae cyanobacterium; assembly: GCA_035285345.1. Taxonomy (GTDB): domain Bacteria; phylum Cyanobacteriota; class Cyanobacteriia; order Cyanobacteriales; family Nostocaceae; genus JAYKJH01. The sequence continues at coordinate 25,922 of JAYKJH010000201.1, forward strand.
CCATGATATTGGCAAAATGCACGACCCTTTAGGATTTATTGAAAATCAAATGGGCGGACCAAACAAACACGATACAGACATTAAAGACCCTTGGAAAAGTGCCGAAATCATTAAAAAGCACGTCACTCAAGGACTGGTAATAGCCCGCAAATATCGCTTACCCACAGCAATTCAAGCTTTTATTCCCGAACATCAAGGCACAATGTTAATTGCCTATTTTTATCACCAAGCCGAGAAAATAGCGCAACAAGAACCCAGCATCCAAATCAATGAGGCAGATTTTCGCTACGATGGTCCGATTCCCCAATCACGGGAAACGGGAATTGTCATGCTAGCAGACTCCTGTGAAGCGGCGCTGCGTTCCTTAAAAGACGCCACCCCAGAACAAGCTTTAGCAATGGTAAATAATATTCTACGCGCCCGCTGGCAAGATAAGCAAATGATAGATTGTGGGTTAACCCGTGAGGAAATGAAAAAAATTGCCGAAATCTTCGTGGACGTTTGGCAGCAGTTTCATCACAAGCGCATCGCCTATCCGAAGATAATCGGTAATAGGTAATGGGTAATCGGTTTCCACACACCCGGAGGTTGTGAGATGAATGCTCTGATTCTCAATTTACACCCCGCCATCGAGCTAACAGATGAGCAATTCTTCCAACTGTGTCTAAACAATCGAGATTTTCGCCTAGAACGCACATCTGAGGGAGAATTAATTATTTAGGACTTTGGATGCTTGTTTACAAACGTATTTGTCTAGCTTTGTCAGCCTTTGGGTAGTTTTGTCTAGATTTTTATGAACGGTAGAAATTTACCGACTAGGACAGGAAGTTGAGGTTCAACAATAGACTTCTTGCGTGCATTCCGAAATATTAAATAATTAACCGCCGTAGGCGAAGCCTGCACCCTTGGCGCATAAAACGCCGATAAACGCCGATAAAATTTACTTTTGCTCATAGGTCTAATTTCTTCCTAGTTTATCGGTCGCGGATGTTTTACCTGGATTTATATTGGATTTGACAGGGATTATAAACTAAGATTGTTGGTAGAATTTCAATCCAGCCACTGAATTATCTTGGCTTGTTCTGGTAATTTAGCATCCCGTTGTCCTAGAAACCGCGCTCTAGCAGTAAACAAGCTAATCGGGGTATGACATAAATCTAAGAGCGTTGCATGACCTCTCAGAAGCTCTAGAATAGTACGAGGTACTTCCTTCACCATCCAGCGTCCTAGACTCCAGCAGCACTCACTGAGGCTTATTTCCCGCATTAGTTCCACCCCATGCAGTTCGTGGAGGTAGCGGTTGGATTTACCATAGCGTCGCCACTGACTTTCCAGTTCTTTGAGTGTAGTCCGGTGACGATGTTGTACAATTGCATTGGGTGCAAATTCCCAACGACCGAGATTTTGTTGTTGAATGCGCCAGCAAATGTCGGCATCCCCCCCTGTATTCAGGTAAGGACGAAATAAACCTACTTTTGTAAATACGTGGCGGCGAATTGCTACATTTGCTGTTTGAGCGTAAGGTAAAAACTTATGGGCAAGGGTGTGTTTTTGGGACAGCGTTTCTTCGCGGTCGGCGTATTGCTCTAATAGGGTGGTTCCTGGTAAGGCGACAATTTCTCCAGCAACCATCACAACATCTTGCTTAATAAAAGGCTGAATTAAAGCATATAACCATTGGGGTTGGGGACGACAATCGGCATCGGTGAATGCTACAATTTCCCCAGATGCGGCGCGAATACCTGTATTCCGAGCAGCGTAGGAGCTTTGAATTTGGGTTTCAGTTAACGGGTGAATTGTAATTGCACAATTGTCTGTAGCTGATTGCAAGATGGCTGTGGTGCGATCGCTGCTGTTATTGTTCACCAAAATATATTCCACCTGATTGTGGGGATAGGTTTGTGCTTGCAAGCAGCTAATCAGGGCTGGTAAATCAGCCTCACCGTTATAAACAGGAACAACCACTGAAATCTTGGGTAAAAAGCTGTAGCTAGTGGTTGTTTCTGCGGAGTTCACACCCATACAATAGACGCTTCAGGATGACGGAGGATGGATGGGGAATTAGGGATTAATAACAGTCCCCACTCCCCGGACAATCTACATTCCCAAATTGTTGGAGCGGGACATTGGTTGGGAAGATGGTTGAGTAGGAACGATGATTGGTTGGGCAAGACTATTGTTAGATAGAATTGAGATTGCCCTAGAATAACAAGGATCTTCCTTCGTTCCCAGCAAAGTCGGATTGGAGACTAACTGCCGCTGTTGCGACTCGTTCATATCTACCTTGATATCGGGAGCAATCCCTTTGTGGTTAATATCTGTCCCCTTGGGTGTATAGTAGTGAGCAATGGTGACAGCCAAACCTGAACCATCGCTAAGTTCGTGTACTGACTGGACTAAAGCTTTACCAAAGGTTTGATTACCAATCACTACCGCCCGTTTATTATCTTGCAACGCACCAGTCAGGATTTCGCTAGCGCTAGCAGAGTAGCCATCCACCAGTACTGCTAAAGGTAGCTTGGTGAGTGCGGTGTGATTTGCCTTTTCGTCTATTCTCTCCCCTTTGCGGTCTACAGTACGGACGATACCGCCGTTATCGAGCCACATCCGAGAAATTTCAATGCTCGCCTGCAACAAACCCCCTGGATTACCGCGCAAATCCAACACAAACCCATCGACTTGCTTACTATTCAACTCGCGAATAGCACGCTGCATTTGTTCTGGTGCGTGAGCATTGAATTCTTGCAGGCGAATATAACCAATCCGCCGCTTACCTTCTTCCTTGAGGGTATAGCGGACTGTGGGAACCTCAATAGTTGCCCTTGTCAGTCGCAAATCAAATTCTTTAGTTCCTTCTCTGCCAATCCGCAAGGTAATAGGGGTACCAGCTTTACCGCGAATCATTTTGGAAGCATCTTCCACCTTCATATTGGCAGTTAGTTTACCATCAATTGCCAGAATATGATCTCCTGATTGCAGACCAGCCCGGAATGCGGGGGAATTTTCAATTGCTTCCACCACAGTAAGACGCTTAGTTTTCTCGTTCAATTCCATGCGAATCCCAATACCTGATAGTTCCCCAGAGGTTTGGTTGCTGAGGGCTTCATATTGTTTGGGGTCCATAAACCGAGTATATGGATCGCCTAGGGGTTCTAAAGCTTTGCGGATAGCTGCATAAGCTTCTTCACGAGATGTATAATTCTTACTTAACAAGCTTTGACGGGTAGCTTGCCAATCAACTTTATTGAAACTGCCATCAACATATTCTCGGTTCACTAGTTGCCAGACTTGATCTACAAGTGCTTTGGGACTATCTTGAAACCCACCACGCACGGAACGAGACCAAGCTGGACAGAATAATGAAAGAGTAGCTGTAGTTGCAAGAGCGCCACTGAAGGCGAGAACTTGAAGCGGCGATAAACGTTTTGCGGATTGGCTCATTGAAGTTGGCTGGAATAGTTGCAATTGTGAAGAATATTGGTCATCTTTTGAGGATTGGCTTAAGTAGTATTTCGCCCCTAACCTCAACTGATATGGTTAATTTTTACTCTAATGTCTAATTGATTTACTGGGGAAACCATCTGGATTTACCCAGATACAGACTACTCACACCGCTCTAATAGATTACACGAATTATGTGACACGTTCATTAACGTCCCCCTTGCTGTTGCGAGCGTTTTGCTAAATATAACATCTGCTTAACTAAATTCCACCATAGCTGAGGTGAAGAACAAAGTTTCTTTACTCTCATCTGCCCACATAGTAGTAATATTACTTAGTTAGGGCAATAAAATACTCAAAATGGGCGTTAGTAAAGCTCCCTTATTAGTCTTGTCACTTGAGCTTCAGCAGAGCCAGAAGACTGCACAATCCGAGAATCTAGTTTAGCGGCAACATCATTAATAGACACAACCGGCTTGCTGTTATCCCTATAGCCCACGCCTGTAGCTGCGATGATTTTACCACGGCGGAAAACAGCAATATCCATCCGCAAGGGGGTAGGGAGATTACTCATCTTCATTGCCAAAGTCATCCCTACTGCTCTGTTGCCGAGATTTGGCTGAGGACTAAGTAATTGATAGTCTACAATCTCCACCCCTGGAACTTTTTGCAACCGCTGTTTTAACTTGTCGATCACCTGTTGCATCACTTGTGGTTGCTGTAGTTGTTGCAACCCAGCATCAAAGGTTTCTGGTGTGACCGGCGATTCTAACTTATCACTAAACCCAAACACCGTTTGCAACTTATTAGGTTCCACAAAGGCGAAGATATTATCCAGTGGGACTGGGTTGCGAGTCTGGGGTGGTTTAAAAGCTGCTAATTGGGAAGCCAGCACAGACTTAAATTCCGGTGGTAATTCCTGAAATCCGGTTGGTAAGTCGGCTTGTGTCAGCTTCACCACCCCAGATGCAGGTTCTTGTTGTTGTTTTAACTGTGCTTGTGGGGCTGATTGTTTGGGTGTATTTGCAAATGCGATGGGTTGTAGGGGTACTACGGCGATCGCCGCCAGATACACAGCAAAAGGTAATTGCTTGAGCATGGTTAAAATTTCTTGAGTTTTCCAGGAACAGACAAACCTATGTTAGACAAAGATTCCCGACTGAGCAGGAACCTCTCAGTACTAAGTTAGAATTCTAATTCTCCGAGGCTGACCATAAAGTCTTAAAATATTGTAAATTTCTGCCAGACACCCGAAGTTCTACCGACTCACACTACCCGCGAATAATTAATTATGGCTATTGGCTACGTTGCTCTAGTACTCCACGCACACCTGCCCTTCGTCCGTCACCCTGAAAGTGATTACGTGCTGGAGGAAGAGTGGCTCTATGAAGCGATTACTGAAACCTACATTCCTCTACTGCGCGTTTTTGAAGGATTAAAACGAGACGGAGTTGACTTTAAAATTACGATGAGCATGACGCCGCCGCTGGTGTCAATGCTGCGTGACCCCTTGTTACAAGAACGCTACGACGAACACTTAGCCAAATTGGAAGAACTGGCTGAACTGGAAGCCGAACATAACGCCCACAATGGACATATTAAATATCTAGCGGAATTCAACGCCAGCTCCTTCAACGCCACGCGAGAAGTCTGGGAACGCTACAAAGGTGATTTGGTAACGGCTTTTAAGCAGTTCCAAGACTCAAACAATTTAGAAATTATCACCTGCGGTGCGACTCACGGCTATTTACCGCTAATGAAGATGTATCCCCAAGCTGTCTGGGCGCAACTACAAGTGGCTTGCGAACACTACGAGCAAACTTTTGGACGCCCAGCAAAAGGTATTTGGTTGCCGGAATGCGCCTATTACGAAGGCTTAGAGCGGATGCTCGCTGATGCGGGTTTGCGCTACTTCCTGACTGATGGACACGGTATCCTTTACGCTCGTCCCCGTCCCCGCTTTGGTAGCTATGCGCCGATTTTCACTGAAACTGGAGTGGCAGCTTTTGGACGCGACCACGAATCTTCTCAACAGGTCTGGTCTTCTGAGGTCGGCTATCCAGGTGCAGCCGAATACCGCGAGTTTTACAAAGATTTGGGCTGGGAAGCTGAATATGAGTACATCAAACCCTATATCATGCCCAATGGTCAGCGGAAAAACACAGGGATTAAATATCACAAGATTACCGGACGTGGCTTAGGTCTGGGCGATAAGGCACTCTACGACCCCTACTGGGCAAGGGAAAAGTCGGCGGAACACGCTGCTAACTTTATGTATAACCGTGAGCGGCAGGTGGAGCATTTGTATGGCATTATGCAACGTCCGCCGATTATCGTCTCCCCCTACGATGCGGAGTTGTTTGGACATTGGTGGTATGAGGGTCCTTGGTTTATCGATTACCTATTCCGTAAGTCGTGGTATGACCAAGGCACTTATCAAATGACCCACCTGGCGGACTATTTACGAACTCATCCGACTCAGCAAGTTTGTCGTCCTTCCCAGTCGAGTTGGGGTTACAAGGGCTTCCACGAGTATTGGTTGAATGAGACAAATACCTGGATTTATCCCCACCTCCACAAAGCCGCCGAGCGGATGATTGAAATTTCTCACCTAGAACCAGAGGATGAGTTGGGCTGGCGGGCACTTAACCAAGCCGCACGGGAGTTGCTTTTGGCTCAATCTTCTGACTGGGCGTTTATTATGCGGACAGGGACAATGGTTCCTTACGCTGTCAGAAGGACGCGATCGCACTTGATGCGCTTTAACAAGCTCTACGAAGATGTAAAAATCGGCAAAATTGACAGTGGTTGGTTGGAAAAAGTCGAAATGATGGACAATATTTTCCCGGAGATTAACTATCGGGTTTATCGTCCGTTGTAGTCAGTTATCGATGATCAACTGATTTAACTGATAGCTAAGGGGGTGGGTTACTAGTACCCACCCTTTATTTCAGCTTGCAGAACTTACGCTTCATAATTTTTCACTGCTTAACTCCTTTCAGTCTTTACCACAATCATTCATTTATATCAAGTGTCTAAGTCTTATAAGCTCTTTTGTGTAGATTCTGCAACAAAAAAAATTACATTCCTTTACACTAATTTTGGCGATTTTTATTGCTTGTAATACTTGTATTAGCAATTTCTGGGGTCATTTGCTGGATTTTACAAGTCTAGTGAAAATTTTTGAGAATTTTAGTTATACGTCGCCTAAGATTATGAAAAATTATACTACATCGCAAACGCTGATATTGCGTCGATAATTGAAAATATTTCTAAACTTCCAGCAGAGCATAAAGATTTACAAAGCATTTGTTGCCAAATATGAATACCAAAGTCTTATCTTTCTGAGGTTTATTATCTATTTTGACTTATATATATAAAACCTGGGTTTCATTTCACGTTCACGTCAAGATGACTCCAACAGGAGAAATTGGTTTAGAATCGGTGGATTCTCAATTAGGGGGAAGGATATCTATCTTGCAAAAATTGGCAATGTAAAACCAATTTGGTCTAGAGAACTACCCTCTGGGTTCCCAAGTTTCGACTCGACGGAAACCGCCAAGACTCGAACTTGCTCACCGTCTGCGCCTACTTCGGTCACGGTACTCAAAGACAGTGCTAAACGATATTTTCTAAGTTTTGTGGTAAAAGTTGAACCTATTCAAATCGATGCTAAGAACCAAAGCATCGGTATTGATTTGGGGATTAAGACTTTTGCTGTAATGTCAGACGGAACCAAAGCCGAAAGTCCTAACTATTCAAACTTAGACAGAAAAATTCCCAAACTTCAGGAAAAATTAGCACGTCAACCTTCATACTCAAAATGTAAAAATGCAACTCGGATTAGAATTGCCAAGCTGCATCACAAAATTGCCGATATTCGCCAAGATTTCTTACAAAAACTATCTACCAAAGTCGTCAACGAAAACCAAGTTATTAAACCTTTTGCAACAGGTTTAATAACTCACCGCTAACTGTTCAGGTACAGAGGGAGCCTTGTTGTCGCATCCAGATAAACAGAAGTTCCACCGCTATTCATCAATCTGCCAGGAATCCTTAGTTAATTCCTCATCCACAATTCTCTTCGGACGCACAATTACCACCACTCGTCCGAGCAAGGCAATATCTGGTGCGGTTTCAAACCACTGGATGTCTAATTCTCCAGCGTTCTCTACGATAAAGTAACTATTACTGTCCCATTGGCGTCCAGCACGATCTACAACCACAAGCACAGGTTCGGGGTTAGTGGAGGTGTAATTGGGTAAGCGATCGCTGTGAGTTAATATTCCCACTGGGTCAGTGGCGGCTAAAATCACCCTCCAACCTGGGACAGCTACCCAAGCTTGTTCCCCGGCAAACTTGACCATGCGAAACGGTCCGCTTTCTTCTAATATGGGAACTGCTTGCAGGTCTTTTGCTGTTAAGGGTAACTTTCCCGCCACAGGTAACAGTCGTGGTAATTCCTCTTCTGAGTCTGGACGATAAAAGGGTAGGGTGGGTGCTGGTCGCTTGGGTACAACTGTAAAATCAACTAATAACTGCTCGATTTGTTGCCGAGCTTCGGTACTTTGAGCAAATTTCAACCCCTTAGCGATGAGGCGGGAACGTTGTTGGAAATCGGAGTTTTGCCGAGCCAGTTTCCAACATTGATAAGCTACGGCGTCTCCTGGATGGTTAGAGAATCCTGGTGGTAAGTTGCGGAAGCGGGAGAACTCTTTAATGGCTTTGGCGACATCCCGCGCATCATCAGCATCCAGCTTGAGCGCTAAGATTAATTCAGCAGCAGCAGCGCGTTCGCCACCAGATAGCAAGCGGAATTCGTACAAAATATCGCTACCTTTTTTGGCAAAGTGCGATCGCACTGTTTCTGGTGCCCCAGATGTTTCTAGGGAGGAGTAAACTTGCGACCCTACAATTACCTGATTTTGATGAACCGGCTCAAAACCCGTCGCTTCAAAAATTGTTTGGGAACTATAACCAGCTTTTTGCAACTGGGCACAAGCTTGTCCCCATTCCACCCAGCTACCTTGCTTGTGCCGCAGCTTTTGCAGTAGACCACTAGCTACATCTTCGCTCGCTGCATTATCTGGATTGGGGGTATTAGGTGGTAGTTGCGTCATAGACTAGTATGGGAATCTCTTAGAAACGAAAAATTGTCTCACAAACACAGATGTTTACAAATTCTAGCTGTAGACTAGCTATATCAATACTTATATCCTTAACTACTGTACAGTGCTGAGAAATTAGCAATTGTAAATTATTTCTAACTTTAGTAAAACAAAAAATCATCGAGTAGTTAACATTTAAAAGCAATATTTTATATGGATAATGCTCAACAGGCTCTAGATAAAATCCACCGTCAACTAATGACTCTAGAAAAACCAAGAAAACAGAAGATGCTGGTGGTTGACGATGAGCCAGATAATCTGGATCTGCTTTATCGTACCTTCCGGCGGGACTTTCAAGTACTCAAAGCCGATAGTGGGCTGCAAGCTCTGGAAATACTAGCAACAGAAGGGGAAGTTGCTGTGATTATCTCTGACCAGCGAATGCCAGAAATGAAGGGCACGGAGTTCCTCAGCAAGACAGTACCCCAATTCCCAAATACGGTGCGAATTATCTTGACTGGGTTTACTGATATTGAAGACTTGGTGGAGGCAATTAATTCTGGTCAGGTCTACAAGTACATTACCAAGCCCTGGGACCCGGTGGAACTCAAAGCAGTAGTTCAAAGGGCAGCGGAAACCTATGATATACTCAAGCAACGCACAGAAGAATTAGGGCGCGCCCATGCTCAAATGGAATTAATGGGCGTTTTAGTAGAAGTAACCAAATCAGCCCCCAATGTCGAAGCAACTCTCAATCCTCTAGCAGTAGCTGTAGGAGAAGCTTTCGCTGCCGATAGTTGTATTTTACAACTGGTCGAGAACAACACTTTGATGCCAGCACAAGGGACTTACAGCACCACCGGGATAGTGGAAAATTGGTTAGCAGAAGATCCACTTACCAGTGCAGCGATCGCTAGCCAAGAAATGCAAGTTTCTGTAGATGTATTGCAAGACGAAAAATTAACTAGCGTTACTCACTACCCAGAAACCGGCACCCAAGCACACCTAATTATCCCTATTACCCAGCGCAACGAAGTAATAGCTGTGTTGTCTTTGCAGTGGAAACAACCCTATTCCCTGCGAGAAGACGAGTTGAAATTAATTCATGTATCATCTCAACTCATAGCAATGTCTTTGAGTGCTACTCGTGTTAATCAGTAGTCCCAGGTCAATTGACCTGGTATTAGGGACGCTTGGACTGGAGACTGGGGACTGGGTAATGGAGAAACTAATGACTAATGACCAATAACTAATAACTAATGACCAATGACCAATGACCAATGAGTAATAACATCCGTGAAATTTTTAACCGCATTGCCCCAGTCTACGACCAGTTGAACGATTGGTTGAGTCTGGGACAACACCGGATTTGGAAAGAAATGGCGGTTAAGTGGAGTGCAATCCAACCAGGAGATACCTGTCTAGATTTGTGTTGTGGTAGTGGGGACTTAACCCTGCGCTTGGCAAGGCGTGCGGGAGCAAATGGTAAGGTCTATGGCCTGGATTTCTCCCCTGCACTGTTAGAGGTCGCCAAACAACGAGCAAAAATCAAGTATCCCGAACCTCCCATCACTTGGGTAGAAGCTGATGTCCTGAATTTACCTTTTGAGGATAACTACTTTGATGGCGCAACGATGGGTTATGGTTTGCGAAATGTTGTAGATATCCCTCGTTGTCTCCACGAATTACACCGTGTTCTCAAACGAGGAGCAAAAGCGGCAATTCTCGACTTTCACCGTCCCAGTAACTCCCAGATGCGGACTTTCCAGCAGTGGTATCTCGATTATCTTGTCGTTCCTTTTGCTGAATACAGGGGTTTAAAAGCAGAATACGCCTACATCAGTCCCAGTTTAGACCGATTTCCCCGTGGCGAGCAACAGGTAGAGTTATCCCTACAAGCTGGGTTCGCTAGCGCCACCCACTATCCCATCGCCAACGGTATGATGGGAGTATTGGTTATCACGAAATTTTAGATTTTTGATGGAAAATTTGAGATGGGATTGACTTATGTAATCACCGCCAATTTCCGGTAATTAACGAGGAAAATACTCATCCAAAATCTAAAATCTAAAATCTAAAATCTAAAATCCAAAATCTAAAATTCTGTGGATTGGTCACATCTCTGGCTTTATATTGCACCACCGGTAATGGGTGGAGTTATTGGCTATTTTACCAACGATATAGCCATCAAAATGTTATTTCGTCCCTACCAAGCCATTTATGTCGGTAAACGAAGATTACCTTTTACTCCTGGGTTAATTCCCCGTAACCAGGGACGCTTAGCGAAGAATATTTCCCAGACAATTATGGGGTCTTTGTTGACTCCAGAAGAACTACAAAATTTGGCTCGCAGATTGCTGCATACCGAACGGGTACAAGGAGCAATTCTCTGGTTACTAGAGCTAGCAGTAGACCAAATTGGCTCAGCAAAAGAAGAAAAGAGTGCCAAAATTTTAGCGGGGATTTTGCGCGATTTATTAGGGGAATCTTTGCCTAGACTTCTCAAGGTTTTAGCACGGAAAGAAGACTTTTTAGAAGCGCAACTAAATCAAATTTTTGACCAGGTATTGCTAGAATTTCAATTAAGTGAAGAACAAGCTATAAGATTAGCAGATTGGCTGATGCAAGTCGTTTTACCTCCAGATGTAATTAGAATGGCGGTGATTGACTTTTTAACTGACCGGACAATTCAAGCTATTGATGAAAGTTTTCGAGAAAAAAGCAGCGGTACTTATTGGGTAGTCGCGAATTTGTTTGGGTTGCGGAATACATTAGCTCGTCTGCGAACCTATTGCTTGGATGAAAAATCCGATACTAATGCTCGTATCAAAGAAGTGATACAAGTCTTGGAAGTCCGCGATCGCTTGCAAAAATTTCTGCAAAATGTCACTCTCCAAAATTTACCAGTCACTACAGTCCGTCAACTACGGAAAACCACCAGAGAAAGTGTTCGTCATTACTTACAAACACGGGGTAGTGACTTACTCCAAGGTTTAAGCGATTCCGTTGATTGGGATAATATCGCCACCCTGCTGATTAATCGACTCAAATCTTCCCCTGCTGTCACGACTTCCTTGGAAGTCGTCAGTCAAGAATTAGCCTTGATTCTGGAACGTTATTTAGAAAAAGATTTAGAAGCAATTGTTGCTCAAGTAATTCCGATTCTTAATATCGACCAAGTAATTATTGACAGAGTTAATAGTACCTCTCCTGCGGATTTAGAAGCAGCAATTGAGGGAATTGTTAAAAATGAATTACAGGCTATCGTCAATTTAGGAGGTATCCTCGGTGTAGTTGTTGGGTTGATGCAAACCGGATTTTTATTATTAAATCATATCAACTCTCTATAATTACATCATCGTAAATGTGAAATCCAATAAACTTCTTGCATAAGTCAGTCGAAACCAAGATAAAAACCAAATCTCATCTGTGTTCATCTGTGTTTATCTGTGGTTCAAAATCAAAAATTAGTATTTTGGCAAGAAGTTTAATAATTTTCCATTTAAAATTCAAAATAATTGCATCTAAAAATAGCTTATACCCAGCGAATAAAATCACTTAAGAAATCTAAAATCCCCAATCCCAAATCCTCAAAGCTACTGAATACCCGGTATGGGGATAATCTAAAATCTCAAATCTAAAATCCAAAATTGTTTCACCGTTCACTCAATAGGTTCCAACTTTCGCTACATTGGAAGAAAGTCGAGGAAAGGAAAGATTAAATGTCAGCACAACTGTTACTGGTAGATGATGAACCCGGATTACGTGAAGCGGTCAAAGATTATCTGCAAGAAAGCGATTTCAATGTTCAAGTTGCCAGTAACGCCCGTGATGCTTGGGATTGGATGCAGCAAAATATACCTGATTTAGTGATTTCTGATATTATGATGCCGCAGGTGGATGGTTATCAATTTCTCAAACAATTACGAGAAGACCCGCGTTTTAAGTCCCTACCAGTAGTATTTTTAACAGCTAAAGGGATGACAACTGACCGTATCCAAGGCTACCAAGCAGGAGTAGACGCTTATCTTCCAAAGCCTTTCGATCCCGATGAGTTAGTAGCAATTGTCGAAAATTTATTGGAACGTCGTACTGCTACTACTCAAACCCCAGGAGGGGATAGTGAAGCACCTGACCTTGCAGAATTAGCAAATCAAATTGCTCAAATTAAAGCTCTACTCACTCAAAGAAACGCGATCGCCCAGACTCCTTCCCCAATCAAAATCGACTTAACCCCCAGAGAACAAAGTGTACTCAACCTGGTTGCAGAAGGGCTAATGAACAAAGAAATCGCTCGTCGTCTCGATACCAGCGTCCGCAATGTGGAAAAATACGTCAGCCGCTTATTTAGTAAAACAGGTACTTACAGCCGCACTGAGTTAGTGCGTTTTGCTTTGGAACATGGTTTAGCGAAGTAGAACGGTTAGAAATGCTTGGCTTTGCTGATTTATCATCGTCACATTCAAATTTTGCCGAACCATGTAACAAAGGAAATCGTTATTCCTAGACACTGCTATAGCAATTCTATCTGATTTTTGAGAAATTAAACCTTCTGAACCCCTACAACTTTTGCTCCCGTCGGGGTTCTAATTTCTCAACCATGATGCACGGATTGCTATGAGCGTAACTTCTCCCCGATTTATTCTTCTTGGCGACAGCACCGCGAAATATAACCCATTATAGCGAATCCGTTTGACCACTAGACCTGTGACCCTGAGCTTTATCGCGACCTGTATAAGTATTTACTTTTATGTTTACTAAGATAAGTTACATAAATTAAAGTTTTAAGTAGATTTGATTCATAAACCCAGTGAGATTGATATTGTTGATAGCACCAAGAAAATTTATCACAGGATTCTCAACAAATGAATAACATCAAACCTACAAAACACCTAGGCGATTCTATCTTTACAATGGGTGCGTTGATAGCCATAACTAGCGTTAGCGTCATCACTATTATGAGCATGTTCTAACGCCAGCAATTTTAATATTCTTTAATTCTCTTTACATTGCCCCAAATCTAACTCCTAGGGGCAATGAATTTTTTAGTATACATTTGGCAAAATTTACAAGCGCTCAAGTATGGTTTTTCCATGAGTGTCGGTACCGCAGCTAGTCAGCAGGTTATACTCATGAGCTAACTGTTGAACTTGCTCTGTTTCTTTGCTGCTAGGCTTCCAAGGTACAGGGTTGCCATAGGCGTAAAAAGCTTCTACGCCATCAATACCCAGCTGTGCAGCAGCGGGAATCAATTCGTAGAGTGAACGCTTGTAACGAGCAGGATGAGCAAGCACTGCCAGACCTCCAGCTTGCTTGATTGCGTGAATTACGGATGCTGCTTGGTATTCTTTACCGCTAGTAATTTTTCTTTGGAGATAGGGGGTGAGGATTGGGTGTTCTGGGTCGAAGGCGTAACCTAAAATGTGAACGTCTACATTCAATAGACCTGCATTGATTTCTACACCACTCCACAGTTGCGGAGCGTGACTATTGGGGTTTTGTGACTTCCACACCTCTAACCAAGCTTGAGCGACTTCGTAACCGCCAATGGAATGATGATCGGTAATTGCCAGACCTTGCAAACCAATAGAAATTGCTTGCTCCATCAACACAGTCGGATGCAATTTACCGTCAGAGTAGACAGTGTGCATGTGAAAATTGAAAAACCGGGGACAGCTTTCGGCGTTAATTGTTTGCAAGACTTGCTGGAGTTGCTCGTAGCAGGTAGTAGTCGGAGCTAATTGTACAGCCATAAACCTCAGAACGAATAAGCCTTAATTTAATCAGTAGAACACGCCTGATAAGTAAGCCTAAATTCTTAGCACTCTAAACTAGAGCCGGTATAAATTTTTGTAGGCTTTCTAGGCAATCTTTTCATTATGTTAAGACTAACTTAGCAAATACCCGCGCTGCTTGCTATGAGTATTTTGCATTAGTGGTATGAACAAAAATATATGAATTAAAATAGGGGTCGCTGTTAGCGCCCCTACAGAAAGATGGAATGGCGTGAATAATTGACAGTTCAATAGTGAGAGTTTTAGCCTTTTTGAGTTTCAGCATTACCGTTACGGATAGCCCAAGCCATTGACAATACCTCAGTCCAGCGCTTTTGCAGTTGTTTAGGGGTGCATTTGATGGCTTTAGCAATTGTCCCATCAGCAGTGCGTGCTGTTTTCATTTGCAACAATTGACGTTGCTGCTCAGACAGTTGATTGAGAAAGGCTTCCCACTGCTCAGTAGACAAACCTAACTTTTGCTCCAAATCCGCACCTAACCATTGATGTACTAGTTCCCAGTGATGGGTACGAGCAAACTTTTCCAAGTGGTACTTGAAACGTTGTTGCAGGTAGTCGCGCTGACGAGATGTTAACCCCAGAATTTCATCAATTTCCGGTGCAGACAGGTCTTGCAGTTTTAAGCACAGGTAATCAATACAATCAGGTTGATTTTGCTCCTGGAGGTAGTTGATTAATTCGGAAATCACGCGATCGCGTTCTGAGGACTCGGCTGGATCGACTGCAGCAGAAATCATTTGAGCGCGTACCTGTTGGACTGCTGCAGAGCGTTGGTGAGCTTCAGCTTCTTCACCCTTTGCAGACTCCACCGCCATTTCCATATCCACAGAAGTTTCTGGGGGTAAACGACGTGCAAAGCTTTGGGCACGCAGTACAATCAGTTGTTGATTATAACCTCCTGGTAAATTAATCCGCCGCTTAGCATACTGCTCGGTAAACGCCATGTATTCTGCTAGTTCCAATAGAGTGCGTGGAGAATAATTTTCTGGCAGTTCGTTTTCTCGGCGAAAAGCTTTAATAGATTCAATGTAAAACAATTGTAAGAAATCTTCTACCAAGTTGTAACGAGCTTGAAACCCTAACTGAGTTCGTTCGCGAGCCACATGGCGATAAACCATAGAACCCAGATTAGCATGTAATTCTACACGACCTTGCTTAGAACCTAAATGATAGTAATGTAAACACTTTTGCAGCCGGTGACGTGCTAAAGCGACTTGCCAAGATTTGATTTGTCCAGAGGTTTGAATCCGGGAGCTTTTATTGCAAACCCGTTGTACCTCGATGGTAATCCGATGGGCTACTGCTTGGACTATTGCCGTAGCTGCTTTCACCTGAGAGTTGATTTCCTCACGCAGCAGGTGAATCAAAGAATCAGTATCAATACCAGCGAATTGTTGAGCAGCGAAAAACTTATCAGTATCAGAGGGGAGGAAGTTAGCGAGGTTGACGTTCATGACTTTGCTTGGGTTTGGGTATAGCACCGTAGTTAACAAGTAGATGCAGCACCTGGGAAGTCTTGGCTGGCAAATCTGTTGCATATCCTGCCAGAGGTGCCGCAAGCGCCGTCTACACTTAAAACTGTAGAAACTCTGGCTCAAACTTAGGCTGCTAGCTGTGTCGCTTTCTCAACCTTTGCAATACCAAGCTCAGTCCTAGGAGTTACCGAAAAAGGTAATAGAAGGGACTAATCACTCTCAAACCGTTGCTCTATCAAGCTTTTTGCACCTTCAGAACCTAGATTTAACCGCATTCTCTAACATAGAATGTTTCCCCTGTCTAGTGGGACAATCAGCAAACTGGAGCAAATATTTTGTCCCTTTCAGAAATACCCAGTTCAGGTGTTGAAGTTAGAACTTGAATCAAGATTATCGCCAACTTCTTTCCCACTCACCACTCACCAGTCCCTAAATCCAACTGGTAACAGCTTCCCAACCTAGACCCTTGCGTGTAATCATTGGTTCTTCACCAGTCATATCTAAGATGGTAGAAGCTTGATACTTTGGTTCTTCACCTGTATCGACAATCACGTCTACCATTTTGTCTAACCTATCAAAAAGCTCCACTCGCGAAAGATTAGTTTCTTCTACTGATACTTCGTATGTATTGTTATCTAACGGCGGCAGATGTGCTGAAGTAGAAATAATCGGATTATCCAACGCCGTCAGCAGCATCTGAGATACTGTATGATAGGGCACTCTAATACCAGTAGTTTTCCGCTTGGGATTTTGTACCAGTCGCGGCACTAACTTAGTAGCAGGAAGTATAAAAGTGTATGGACCGGGAATCAAGTGCTTCATCATGCGATAGGCTGTGTCACTCACCACCGCGTAGGTTGCCACATTGGAAAGCGAGGGACACAAAAACGTCAAAGGCTTATCATTAGCTAAGCGCTTGATTTGACGAACTTTTTGTACCGCTGACTTAGCATTCAAATCACAACCGATCGCATAAACTGTATCGGTCGGGTAGAGCATGACTGCACCATTTTGCAGGTCGTCTGTAATTTGCTCTATTCCGCGAATCTGGGGATTATCAGGATGGATTTGGTAGACGCGAGCCATATTTTAGGGATTAGGGACTCTTGATTAGGGACTCTTGAAGATAACGGAAGGTAACTAATGACTAATGACCATTGACTAATGACCATTGACTAATGACTAAGCTAGCCTATATAGAATGTCCTACTGGTATTGCCGGTGATATGTGCTTGGGGGCTTTGATACATTTGGGCTTGCCTTTAGAGTACCTCAGCGAAAAGCTCAACCGACTGGGTATTGAAAAAGAATATCAGTTAAGAGCCGAGTTAGTGCATCGCAACGGTCAGCAGGCAACTAAAGTTCACGTTGACCTCCTAGAACGCGATCGCCATCACCATCACCAGGAACGCAACCACCACCACGGACGACACCTACCAGAAATTGAACAATTGATTATCCAAGCAGGGTTGCCAGCCAAGACTGAAGCTTGGAGTTTAGCCGTTTTCCGCCAATTAGCAGCAGCAGAAGGGGCAGTACATGGTATCCCCCCTAGTGAAGTTCATTTCCATGAAGTCGGGGCAGTTGATGCCATTATTGATATTGTAGGCACTTGTTTGGGGTTAGAGTGGTTCGGTATCGAACAAATCTATTGTTCGGCTTTCCCTACGGGTGGGGGTATAGTACGCGCTGCTCACGGACAAATGCCAGTACCAGTACCTGCAGTGTTGAAACTCTGGGAAATGCGTCAATGTCCGGTTTATAGCAATGGTATTGACCGAGAACTAGTAACACCTACAGGCGCCGCCATTGCTACTACTCTAGCGCAAGGGTTTGGTGCGCCACCAGCCATGACCATCCACAATGTAGGATTAGGTGCTGGTAGCATTAATTTACCCTTACCCAATATTTTACGAATTTGGGTGGGAGAAACAAAGGCAACCGCAAATGATACTTCCCTAATAAATCATTCATCCACTGCCAAATCCGTTACTAACCCTTGTACAGAAACCATTTCTGTACTTGAAACCCAAATTGATGACTTAACTCCCCAAGCTATCGGTTACGTATTTGAAGTTTTATTTGCTGCTGGCGCTCTAGATGTTTTTACTCAAGCTATTGGAATGAAAAAATCCCGTCTGGGAATTTTGCTCACGGTTATCTGCTATCCAGAAAAGATTCCCGATTGTGAAGCAGTTTTATTCCGCGAAACCACAACTTTAGGTATTCGTCGCTCGACCCAGCAACGTACAATCCTACAAAGGGAAATCCACAGCATTCATACGGAATATGGCTTAGTAAGAGTAAAAATTGCCTGGTCAGAGCAAGGAGAGAAAAAAACAATTACTAATGTCCAGCCAGAGTATGAAGATTGCGCTAATTTAGCAAGAAACAACAATATTTCTTGGCGAGAAATTCATCGTTTAGCAATCGAAAAATGGTATTTACAACACCATTATAACTGAAATAGAGACCTTTCATCCTCCGCCCATTCCGATAATAATACCCGCCCTTAATGGCGGGTATTATATGGTAGAGTCTACCTTATAAATTAATCAACAGCTTCTTCGATAGCATTAGCAGCTTTATCCAAGTTACGCTGAACAGAATTGACGGTTTTCTTCGCTTTATTTTGCAAATATTCACTGGTATTATCAGCCGCTTTTTGTGCTTTATATCCTAAGTCTTCAGCACCTTCTTTAATATTTCTTGTCTGATTTTCAGCGGTAAGCTTAGCAGTTGCGCTTACATCTTGGGAAGCGTCTTCAATGTTTTCGCGAATATTTGCTAATCCACGCTTGGTTCCCCGTCCAAAGTCTTGAGCGTTATCTTCAGTCATCTGTTTGAGGTTTTCAGCAGAGTTTTGGATACCTTTACCCACTACCTCTGGAACTTCGCTGTATCTATCTACGACATCAGAAGTACTCGCTCCAAATTCCCTACGATTAGCGTGTTCTTTTAAGTATTCGGCTTGTGCTTTGGTAGCAGCTTTCAGTTCTTTTGGTGCCCTGGGGTCGCGATCGCTAAAGTTATTCATCCCTCCTTGATAAGGAGAAAGGGGTGTACCTTCAGGACTGTAGTTTCTTGGGTCTGGATGGTCTCTCGTAGTCATTTCTGCTCCAACTGGTGTCTTGGCTGCTAAATCACTTGTAGCGGCACAAGCTTGGGTTGCAAACAAGAAAATCCCGGCTACAAAAGCCATTAAAATTTGACCTAGTTTAATTTTTTTCACGAAATTGATTAGGCTGTTCATATCATGAGTCTCCCGGAATTTTGTCTATGGTAGTTAGGGTAAAATTTGCAGGTAAGTGAATGATTACATCACAGTCTTACCTAGCTCGTGCATATTATTTGCTCGACTTGATTTATCCCCAACGACTATTTACTCTAAACAAAAACAAACAGCTAATTCCTCTAACAAAGGGTGCATTATTGACAAATAATTTACCTATAATTATCTAACTTACGAAAGAGCAGCAATAATCTTAAGTAGTAGTTAAATTACATATAATGCTGATATTTTAATCTTTGAGCCATTGGAGGGTAACTGCTGACAGTTAATAGTTAACAATTAACCGTTAACCATCAATTGTCAAAACTCAATATTGAAATAATCAACTATCTGTAAATTTTTATATTGTTATCTTTGAAAATAAAGATTTGCAAATTTTAGATAATTTCAGGTAATAAGTAATTACTTAAAAACGAATAAATTTCACCATGAAAAAATTTTATTTGCTAATGTTGTAAATCAAGAATTTTCAACTATGCTAAAATTTATTCATCGTTCCTACCTAGCAACCGTAGTAAATTACACATTTATTTGATAGGATTAATGATAAGCAAAAGTGTTAAAAAAGGGATTTTTCTATCTCAAACTCTGTTGGCAAGCTAAACTTAGGCAACAAGATTATAGTATCTTTAAACTGGTATAAAATTTTTGTAATTATCTGTGAGTTTCGCTGTTCTCTGCCAAAGGTTATGAAGCAAATTATTTCCCAACTCAAAGTCGTGATTCGCTGGATAATTTTCGGTGGAATATTGTTTTTTTTAGTAACCGCTCTCAAAAATCACTATTCAGAAGTCGCTGCTATCCGTATTGATGGCATAGGATGGGCAATTTTAACTATTGCTTTAGGTATAACTTTACTAGCGCATACTTGGGCTGGTTGGATATGGACTTGGATTTTACAAGACTTAAATCAATCAGTAAACTCTGGTAAGTTCATCCAAACATATCTGAAAACCAACATTGCTAAGTACTTACCTGGTAATGTTTGGCACTTTTATGGGCGAATTCTTGCGGCTAACAAAGCTGGGGTCTCAGGGGGTATTGCATTTTATAGCGTCTTACTCGAACCCCTACTAATGGCAGCAGCAGCGTTAATATTTGTGTTATTCAATAGTCTATTTGTAGGTGCTAATACCCTATTCACCTTAATCATACAAATACTTTGTTTATTGATGGTTTTGATAGTAGTTCATCCTTGGTTTCTCAACCCAGCAACAAGATTTTTAAGCCGCTTAAAGCTAAAATCATCTAATAGAAAAACTCTTGAACCTGCTGCTGTGAATATCAGACGCTATCCCTTACGTCCATTGTTAGGGGAATTGGGATTTCTGCTGTTGCGTGGTATTGGGTTTGTACTTACAGTTTTTGCTTTCCAAGACTTAGAATGGCAGTACATTCCTGTATTGCTTAGTGCTTTTAGTCTCGCTTGGTTATTAGGTTTAGTTGTTCCTGGTGCCCCTGGTGGTATAGGGGTATTTGAAGCTACTGCACTCGCACTTCTACAAGCTAGGTTTTCTCCAGCTATCATCATCAGTGCCATAGCTGTCTATCGGTTGATAAGTATTATAGCCGAAACGGCAGGTGCTGCTTTAGCCTGGTTAGACGAACAGATAAATTAGTTATTTTTATACCACATCTGCTTGAGAATCTTGTTCAGATTGTAAGTTTTTCATTTGAGAAAACAGTCGATATTCATCGAGATTATACATATGATGAGAAGATGAATTTTCCGCATCCATTTTAATCAAGTTATATTCCACATTTTCGGCATAAATTGCAAATGTAATGTTAAAAATTTCCAGGAAATTAATCATCCAACTACAATCTTTATCAGGAAATTTTTCGTAGTAGTAAATCAGGTCAGCAATTCGAGCTTCCAAATGGCTGCGAGAATTCTTAGAAATCAGAATTATTTTTAATAGTACAATTACTAAAGTCAGGGGATTTCCTTGGGACAGCAACAATACAAATAATGCTGAGGGTTCGCTGCGATTTTCTGTAGTCAAATAATCAATTAAGCGATTGCAAGTTCTGAGCAACAATGCATCGTTTATGCTTTCTAAATCATAATTTTCATATAGTTCTGTTAATTTTTCTGCCAATTGCCGATTTAAAGTTTCTACAAAATCTTGATTTTTTACAGAAAAAATTAAATATTTTTGTAAGCTTTTCTTAAATTCAATATATTGCTGATTTTGAGTTTGCTTAAGAAAAATATTAGCAATATTTTCATAACTAAATACACCCCGTTTGACTACAATTGACTTAATGAGACGTAAAACTTCATCTCCCAAAATAGTAGGATTTTTAAACCGTCCATGACTGGAATTAGCAGACTGAGAACGAGCAATATACATTGCCAGGTCAAACTTGAACTGGTCTTTTAATTGTTTGGATCGCTGACGAGCAGCCTCTCTTTGCTCTATCGGATTGTTTAAATCTACATACTGAGCTACTAACAAATAAGAAGTATATCGCTTTACCCAACGTCCTTCTTTATTTTCTTCTTCATGTTTAGAGACAAATAATTTTAATTCTTCATAGTCATTGCTATTAACAAAATTTTCTATCCATCGCCTCAGACGATTCATTGTACGAGAAGATGTTCTATGTTTGTAGTGAGAACTAGCTATAAAAATTTCTATTAGATTTTGTATATATCTAAATCTTCTGCTACTTTCCCAGTTATTAATTAATATGTAACAAGAGCGCTTCAGCGTATGCCGAAACACCTGTTCATCATTAGCAACTACGATTTCATAGATTGCTTGTACAGATTCTGCACTCACAGAATCCATATTGTTGATAAATAACCGCTTAAATTCATTTAACACTTCCTCTGGAGGCCATTCCCTGACAATCTCCAATAAAAAATTATATAAATTATCTTGAGCAATGTGGATGTTGTACTGTTGTTGGTTAGACTTAACAACAGGTTGTGTTTGTTGGCTATTTTGTAAACGAACGTTGGTCATTACAGTTCTCAAGACCAAAAAGTATGAGGTTGATGTCAGGTTAAGAGTGTTTTCAGCCTATCCTTAGTAACCCGTAGTATAAGTCTATTCAAAGTTGGTGAGCATTTGTTTATAAAAAATTTGTCAAACAATTGCAAAATCAAATTATTTCCTACTAAATATCCCGTATTTTCCCGGAAATTTTATGGGGAATTCCGGAAAAAATATACTATTTAAGATGAACTTACCTTACCCATATAGAGTGGTAGTGACACAGATCACAATTGCTCTATTCAGGGTACGAAGCTCTGACTATAATAATTACACTACTGATTGCTGCGATTTCGGAAAAAAAGTAAGAATTTCATGAAGTTTTAATTCTGCTTTCATAAATCACAGAATTGAAAAATATAATATATATCTTTGGTTACAAATACAAGAGTATTAAGGAATAAAATTTAGGCGGAAATGATACTTAAGTATGAGTATTTAATTCTTGTCACTTAAGACAGAAATGCTTAAACATCCTAGAATTTACTGACTTATTTTGTGTTTGTAAGTATCAGTATTAATGCGGTTATAGGAGCAAAACTCAACAGAATTGTGCCAAGATATGTAAAGCAGAGTGTAGCTACTATAGCTAGCCTATATGATTTGTAAAAGAACCCTCACCCCTGTCCCCTAGGGAGAGGGGACAGGGGAATTAAGAAATTTATCCGAATGATTTGGGCTTGCTATATAGCAACCCACATAGTGGTTAGGACATGATATTTTGCTTTACAGGGAACTCGTAACAGGGAAAAGGAAACAGGGTACAAATGTTGAATGTTAAGTAATTTTCTAATAAAAACAGCCCAAAACATGGTACTTTATGGACTGAAAAGTAAAAATAATAATTAACCAGTGATTGTATATTCGTTCCCCAAGATTCTCCAAGAGATATCGTTGGGTAGTTGAGTGGCTGGGGAAATTCTTAAAGATGCACTTGAAGTTGGATAAAATTATTACTAAAAATCCCCAATTATTCTCATCCAAATTTAGGTGTTATATCTTTAATACCGCTGACAACGATATAACTGGTAGGGAACACCAATACGATAGTGCTGACTAGCATCAATCTTGCAAGTCATTTGCGATGATAGCGCTACCTTTGAAGGATAATCCCTTCTCCAAATACCAGGTGCCACAACCCATAAATTCAACTGGGATACTTTAGGAGGTTCGAGTTGAGAAAGCTTCCCCCAGACACTCTTAAAATCCGGTGCTTGTTTGATAATAGCTACCTGACCGGCAACGGATTTTTTAGCAGATGAAACGGATGGTTTATCTATTTCATTTGTTAGTAAAGCATCTGTTATCGGATTCTTTGCTGTATCTAGTGCTAAAGCAAAACTTATCCCCAATGCTACATCTTGATAATCTCTGTATCCCACCACCAGCATCAAGGGAACTGATGGTTCTTGGTTCATATTTTCCGCGACTCTTTCGGGTGTAAAGGACTTTTGAAACGCTAAGTTAGAAATCACAAAGATACTGCTGATTATGCCAATCAATAACAGAATATAAAAAGGTTTAATTTTACGAATTGATGGCTTTTCTCTGGCTGATAAACTTGCTGCTACAAGCGCACAAAAACTGGGATAGTAAATAAAATGATAGCGAGGAACTAGCGTCAAGTCTTTACCAAGGATGTAAGCACAGGCGAATAATTGTAATAATATCAATCCCGTGAAACTTAGAAGTGTAAATGTCGGGAGATGGGTAGGGTGATTTTGCCATAAATGACGTAAGCCTCGGAAAACTTTCCTGCCTATCCAAAAAGTAAATATCAGCATCTGGAACGCTGAGACAATCATAATTGCTAGTGGTTGATTTTCCACAGGGAAAGTCATTACCATCAGCACCCAAGCAATCAGAGTTTGATAAATAGGAGAGATATACTGTGGTGAAGCTAACCAATCGGTTTCCGAGCGATTAGCATGGTTAAACATCACCATTAACCAGGGGATAAAAGCCAAGACAATTACACTGGTGGAAATCATCAATCCTTGCCAGATTTGTCTTTGAATTTTCCGGACTCTTTGACGCCAATAAATCAGCAAAATTAACGTCCCAATTTGAGCAAGGAAGGTAAAAATAAAAAAGTAGTGGACGTACAGACCAATAATATTAATATTTACCCATGCTAACCAAACCCAAAAGCTGACTTTTTTATGAGCAGAAATATCCCGCTGTATTTTCATTAAAACCAATAAGGCTAAACTAATCAGCAGCATAGGTAAAGTGTAATGTCGTGCTTCTTGGGACAGATAAACTGCAAACGGAGATACCGCCATGATAAAAGCCGCCATTACCCCAGCTTTGGGAGAAAAACCAATGCGATTGACACCCCAAATTGCGGCGATCGCACCCACTCCAAATAAAGCCGGTCCTGTTCGCAATTTTCCCACCCAATCTTGTCCCAACGGACTGAAAATACTCAACCAACTATACATACCGCAAAAAAATAGCGGTGGATGAGTAGATTGGTTAGTGACATTAGCCGCAATTTGTAAACAGCTAACTCCTGGCTGAAAAGTAAAAATTTCTTTGACAGACTCCAACGGTAAAACCACATTTAGCGGTAAATCATTGTAATTTTTCCCTAAACTAAATACCGCTGTCATCACCTCATCCAACCATAAAGGTTTTAAGTCCAAATTCCAAAACCGCAGACACCCACCAAGCACAATCGCTGCCAACAATCCGAGGTAATTTAAAAAAGGATGAGGAATTAGTGACTGGAGTCTGGGAAACAAGTTTTTCTCCAGTCCCCTAACCCCAGTTCCCAGTCCCTGCTGTTGTCCTTTGTCTCCCTTTTCCCTTGTCACCAGTCCCTAATCCCCTATGTCCGACCTTAATCATCAGTCTAACCAGTCAGAATTATCTCCCACCTCTGACCTATCAACACTGTTAGCTTCTGCCGAAACAAGGCTTCGTCATACTCTGCGTCCTGGACAACAGCAAATGGCTGATTGGAGTTGCGGTCCATTGGCTGTCTCAGCAGTTCCAGGGGCTGGGAAATCCACAGGAATGGCTGCTGCTGCTGCAATTACCATTGCTCGTCAGTATGGCGGTGGAACCAGAAACCGTCAACTAGTAGTCGTCACCTTTACCCGCTCCGCTGCAGCCAATATTAAAGCCAAAATCCGCCAATACCTGCGCGATTATTTCTCCTTACCTCCCAACGGTTTTGTCGTTCATACCCTCCACGGATTGGCGTTAAATCTTGCCAGTCGCTATCCTGATTTATCTGGCTTGCAATTAGATACAGTGACATTAGTCACACCCAATCAAAGCCACCGTTTAGTGCGTAACTGCGTTGAAAAATGGATTTCCCAACATCCAGGTAAGTATTCTCGATTAATCGAAGGTATGCAGTTTGACGGTGAAGAAACCGAAAAATTACGGCGTCAGTCAGTGCTGCGAACCGAAGTTTTACCAGAATTAGCAACTACAGTCATTCACGAAGCCAAAAGTTCGGGAATCTCCCCAGAACAATTGCGAGATTTAAGTCAACAAACCACAGATTTATATGGCATTTTAAGCATCGCCGCTGGCTTATATAAACAGTACCAAAACTTGATGCGAAATCAAGACCTGATAGACTACGATGACATGATTTTAGCCGCCCTGCGCGTCTTAGAAAATGATAATGCTCGGAGAATTGAACAAAAACAAGTTTTCGCTGTGTTTGAAGACGAAGCGCAGGACTCTACCCCATTACAAACAAAGTTATTAGAGATTTTAGCAACAGACCCAGAGGGGACAAGGGAAGAACCTCTTTCCCATTCCCCATTCCCCAACCTAGTCCGCGTCGGAGACCCGAACCAAGCGATTAACTCCACCTTCACCCCCGCTGACCCCATTTACTTCCGGGAATTCTGCGATCGCTGCGAACAGATGGGGAGATTAGCGACAATGGATCGAGCCGGTCGCAGTACCAGAATTATCATTGATGCCGCGAACTTTGCCGTTTCATGGGTAAATAGCTTCTATGCCCGAACTAATAACAACGAATCTCATCCCTTATCCCTAAAACCCTTCCGTCCCCAAATAATTCGTCCCGCTGACCCGAATGACCCCCAAACAAATGCTAATCCAGCCCCAGTAGGCATAGGATTAGAACTTAACATCCCCCGCGATATTTATCACACCGTTGATTTACTTTCCCAGAGGGTGATTGAACTACTTAGCGCCGATAAAAATCAAAGTGCTGCCGTGTTAGTGCGGGAAAATCGCCAAGGACGGTGGTTAGCAGAAAAAATCACCCCTATTTGCTGCCAACATAATATTAAAGTGGAAGACGTGGGAGAAAGCGATCGCCACTCTCACGTTCCCGCCGAAATTCTTGCTATCCTGCAATTTCTTGACCGTCCCCATTCCCCGGATTACCTCAAAGCCGCACTCTCCGTACTGCGAGAGCGCAGATTAATCGAAACCCAAGACCTAAACCCCCTCGCTAGTCAACCAGAGCAGTTTTTGTATCCCAGTCCCCTCGACCCACCCCAAAGCGAACCCGTACTCAGAGCGCGGTATCTGTGTCGGAGTTTACTTCGCGCTCGATTGGAACTACCCCATTACCAGTTAATTTCCTTCCTCGCTTTAACACTCTCCTATGACCAAGCAGAACTAGCTACCGCCGATAAGCTAACAGAGCGGGTAAACCAACAAATAGCCGGTAATAGCTCCCTAGGAAATATGCTATCAGTACTAAGTGAAATAGTTAGCTCCGAACGCTTTGAACCCGTGGACACGGAAGACTCAGAAGCACGATATACCCGCAGCGGACAAGTAACTATTATCACCATGCACAAAGCAAAGGGACTGGACTGGGATTATGTTTTTCTGCCCTTTGTTCACGAAAACTTGATTCCCGGTCGGTTTTGGGTTCCCCCCCAAAGGCAGTTTTTAGGGGATTTTACCCTATCAGAAGTAGCTCGCGCTCAAATTCGTGCTAGTCTCCACAGACGAGGGAATCTACCCAGCATCGGTGCTGCTTGGGAGGAAGCAAAACAGTTGAAAATTGCCGAGGAATATCGTTTACTCTACGTCGCGATGACAAGAGCAAAACGGTTATTGTGGATGTCTGCAGCACAAAAAGCACCATTTACTTGGAGTAAGCCAGATAACTTGCAACCCACAGCCGCTTGTCCGGTATTTACCGCTCTCCAGAAGCAGTTTCCCCAGTTTGTGGTGTCTTTAGGGGCTGTGAGTGGTGCTGAGCGTTGAAATACTCTCACGCAAAGGCGCTGCATACGCAAAGAAATTTAAAGAAATGTATAGTGGGCAAGATTTTGCCCACCCTATTAGCTTGTAGGATTGAGTGGACACCCCGTCCTACCACCCTACAAAAGAAAATTTTATGCTTGCTTTTTAGTCTGGCGTTTGAGCATAGAACTTGCACTTATAGCTGCAAAACCTAATAAGCCCAATGCAGAAGCTGGTTCGGGAACAGCGGCTATTTCAGGAGGAGAAGCTGGTCGGGGATTAGATGGAGATAATACAGGATTAGCACGGAATATTCCCGTACTCCCATTTGATAACCTGGCAAAAAACGTTACTTGTCCAAAATTATTCAATCCATCTGAGGCAAACTGTAAATCAGTGACAGTGGTATTGAACAAAGAATCTCCAATCGCAATCACTTTATTTTGCACAGGGTCTGAACCGAGGAATATACCTTTACCACCATTATTCAGATCGGAGAAAAACGCCACAGTTCCCCGGACATTCAAAGATAGTGCCCCAAAATTAGTAAAGACACTGTTCGTCTGGGCAATATTGGTACGTGTCCCAGCTTGATTGATACTTACAATCTGCGAACTAGTTCCAGACCCAGCTAAAAAAGCTATGGTCCCCTGGTCATTGATCAATGTATTACGGAAGTTGCCAAAACTAGGAGTTTCCGGTAGTACCGAAGATATGACCCCGTTATTGTTTACCTGAAAAATCCCGCGTTCTGTTCGATTTTCAGGATTATTACCCGCAAACACTACTGTACCTGCATTATTGATAGAAAGTCCACTGATACTAAATCTCTCAGCACCAGTGCGACCCCAGATACGGCTGGGAGTTCTCAGAACACTAGCATTTAGGTCTTGGCTAGTAACAGCTACCTCTCCGATATCATTGAGGGAAAATCCATAAATGCCACCGTTGCTCGAATAGCTCCGAGAAAGGGGTTGTCCTGGTGCTGGAATCAGTACCAAATCCGCTAGACCCTGCGGTGCAAATGGTACTGTTCTGGTAAAAGCTACAGTTCCAGCGTTATTGATTTGAGGATTACCTATGGCTAATGGGTCTACAAAACCTCTACGCGGACCACTAGGATTGAGTAGGGGGGTGTAAATATTGCTCACAGGTCCACCATCACCTCTAAAAACATTATTTATATCAGAGGAAATACCGCTGATTGGAATGGGAGAACCAGCTAAAAAGGCAACTGTTCCCTGGTCATTGATGGCGGGACTACTGACAGAAGAAAACACCGTAGTGTCAGCAATTCTAGTGAATGTAAAGCCAGCCGCTTTAGCCTCTGTAGTCGCTAATATACTGAGGCACAAGCCCATTACGCCTGGTAGAGCATATTTAATCATGTGAAGAAAGCTGAATCTCAGACAAGCTGATTATAAATACACGTAAGTAAAAACATTTTTTATTTACCAGTTATTTTACTTAAACTTTAAACTAACAGTCATATTTGTCAAAAATTTGTGAACTAGGATTTTAACTACAGTTTTTTGATATAGCTAAAAATACGTAAATGAATTTGAAAATTTTTTATCCGCATCTCTACTTGAGCCTGTAAAGATTTTAGGGTGAGCAAAATCTTCCCCACCCTACGATATACTTCAATCCAAAATCCAAAATTCCCTCATCCCGGTGGTAAATTCGCAAACACCTGCCTTACTAACTCCTGAGCTTTAGCGTCCAACTGCTGCCAATCCACATCCCCGGTTTCATCGATTAAACTGGTATCGATGTCTACTTCCTCTTCCACCGATGGTGTGTAATTGCGAAAGCAAACTTGATAACACAACTCCCACAAATCTACCCGTACTTCTTGGTCTTGGCGTTGCAAACACAGTTCATAGCCTGGATGGGGTCTGGGAAGTCCTGCCAAAGTCTTTCTGATTTCTACTGCTTCTTCGGTTCCAGCAGCTTCTAATTCTTGTAATAATTGCGTAACAATGGCTTTAATGTCCTCCGTAGTACCAGCAGGCCAAATCACTACATCCTGGTATGTTCCTTTCCAGGTAGATTCTTCTAGCTGCTTGCGAATATGATCGATAACGCGAATGAAAGCAGGTTGCATCAAAAGCTCAGCCTGCTGCCACGCGACGGAATTAGTGATTTTAGGTGGCATGGCAAGTAACTTGGAGACAGGGAAACAACGGTGTTGCTAAATAAAAATAAAGTAATGACGGGATAAGGGGACAAGGGGACAAATAGACAAGAGGAAAGGTATAATTTCGCCGTTTCCTTGTCTATTCCTGCTTTTCATCGATTCTTTTCTTAAAAAGACTGCAACAAAAATTAACAATTTAGGTCAAAAAATTAAAGTGAGTTGGACATCAAGACAAAATTTATCTTTCTCTTAAAAATAAGCGGATTTGATGAGCAACTCGTTGGAGATATTTAACAATAGCGTCCTGGACAATGGATGTAATACAGGGGGGATAAGATGATAGGTCAGCTACTAGACAGACGTTATCAAGTCATGCAAGTCCTAGGGACAGGAGGATTTGGTCAAACCTACCTGGCACAAGATACACGCCGTCCGGGGAACCCCATCTGCGTTGTCAAACATCTCAAACCCGCTAGTAGTGACCCGCGAGTGTTTGAAACTGCTAAGCGTTTATTTCACAGCGAAGCCGAAACCTTAGAACAACTAGGCAACCATGACCAAATTCCCCGCTTGTTAGCTTACTTTGACGAAAACCAAGAATTTTACCTAGTACAAGAATTCATTCAAGGACGTCCCCTGAGTTCCGAACTCCACCCCGGTCAACGCTGGAGTGAACCCCTAGTGATGCAAATGTTACAGGAAGTCTTGAGCGTCCTGGAATTTGTTCACAGCCAAGGTGTGATTCATCGCGACATCAAACCCGATAATATTATTCGCCGTGCTTCAGATAATAAGCTAGTTTTGGTAGACTTTGGAGCAGTCAAGCAAGTACGTACCCAAATGGTAACAGCGGGAGTACCCACTGCTACAGTAGCAATTGGTACGCCAGGATATATGCCTACGGAACAAGGACAAGGCAAACCCCGCCCCAATAGTGATATATATTCTTTGGGTATCATCGCTATTCAAGCTCTAACTGGTAGGTCGCCAATGGAATTGCCAGAAGACCCCAATACTGGGGAAATTCTTTGGCAGCATCTAGTACCTGTTAGTCCCGCTTTAGCAGCGATGTTGACCAAGATGGTGCGCTATCACTTCAAAGACCGCTACCAAAGCGCAACGGAAGCCTTGCAAGCTCTACAGCAAGTCACCTACGGTGGGGGCTACATACCACCAGAATACCCCAACACCCCCTCCTCTGAACCCACCTTAGCCGTTGGGGGACGCAGACCAGACCCGACTCCCCAACCAATTCCCCAACCGACTCCCCAACCACCTATCAATACCCCTGTTAATCAATACAGTCAAAGCCGCTCTGCTAATTCTCCTGACTTATTACCCCTAGCAATTGGAGCATTGTTGACATCTCTAGCTGTAGCTGGTGGTGTAATTGCTTATCGTGTGCTACCTATGGGTTCCTGGTTCGCTGGGAATAGAGTATCAGAATGCAAAGCTGTAGTAGTATCCGGCTCTAATATTCGTTCCGCTCCTACTTCCTCTAGCCGGAAAAACATCATCACCACTCTCAAAGATGAATCTTCCCTGTTAGTAACTGGTAAGAGAACAGCCAGCGGTTGGATGGAGGTGAAGCTGGACGGTGGACAATTGGCTTGGGTACACACAGATGTGATGGCTAACCCCAGCGAGGTCAACTCTTGCTTACAAGCTAAGGGTGTTGACTCCCAGACAGTTGAACCTGATGCTGAGAATGCTGGTCGTCCTCCAAGCGTACCAGAACCAGAAGCGACTACTACACCTAAACCTACAACCACAGCTAAACCCAAACCTCAACCCACAGTTCCACCGACCAAAGACGATAAAACTCCAGCCGAGGGACCAAAACCATCCCCTACCCCGACGGAAGACCCAGCCAAGATTTTTCAACAAGCTAGGGACAAATATGACTCTGGAGATTTAGCCGGTGCGATCGCCGAGTTACAAAAATCCCAAGCCAATATTCAACAAACCCTCAAAACTATCCAGCAGTGGAAGCAGGAGTGGGATGCAGCACAAAATACCTTCAACAAATTACAACAAGCCTTAAATGAAGGTAAATGGGATGAAGTTTTGGCTTTGAGAAATGACCCTCAAGTCACCAAAGTCAATAAATATTGGCGTGAACAACTAGACAAATTGTTTAAGCAAGCCGAACAGAAAATTAAAGAGGAAGCTGACAAGGCTAAACAAACTCCACCAGGATCAGAAAATTCTCCACCTCCAGAGAATCCCTCCCCGGAAGCTAATCAATAAACCTCTGACATTCATTAATTTTTTGCGTTCTTCTTTGCGACTTTGCGACTTTGCGTGAGATAAATGCAATAAATCTCATTTCTCACCCGCCAACCCTAATTATATAGGAAAAATTAACCACAGATAAACACAGATGCACACAGATAAGTTATCTGTGGTTTTCCTAGACGATCGCATTAATCGAGAGTGGTTTGTACACCAAACCCACTGACTATTTTTTCCGAAGACTAGGAGCAACTTTGGGAGTGGGAGAAGCTGACGGTGTAGGAGAACTTTCCGGAGTCGGGGAAGCTGACGGTGTGGGAGAAACTTGGGGAATGGGTGGAGTTACGGGAGTAGGAGGTAATTTTTTCTCTAAAGAAGCCTCAAAAAAATAAACGCGATCGCAATACCTTGCAGGATTGGAACACAGCGCTTCTATTTGGACATTCCTGACATCTCCAACCTTCAGGGTCACAGTTTTTGCTTCTGAAGGTCTAACCTGTTGCGGTTCGATTCTATTGCCATCTAAGTAAATATTTACAATTATAGGTGGGCTGCTGCTGTCGTTATCACGCATACCAAACCCTAAGTTTAGAGTTTCAAATACAGGTTCAGATGCTCCATCTGGTTGAATTTTACACGTCATCGCCGCAGTACGGATGCCTGGACCAAGATGAAACAAACTTGTATATACTGCTCTACCAATCGAAACATTTTGTTCTTTGGTACGGACACTCCCAGGTCCACTCTTTACACACTTAGCTCTTAGTAGGGGAATGGGGGAGGGAGGACGTTGTTGAGATCGAGTAATTTGTTCAGTTCCAGTTATGATGCTGGTTAATACAGCAGGAAGGGTAATGATTGTCAAGATTAATTTGGTATTTGTCATGGAACATCAGAAATATACATACAGTAGGGTCAGTCCTGCGAACCTAGACAATAATAAGGCAAACTGCATATAAAGAGGGAATGGGTAATGGGGCTATTACCTATTACCTATTACCTATTCCCTAATTCACCCTGACACGGAAACGAACAAAGCCAAAGTTTCCACCTGGTGTATTGGGGATATTACCTAAATTAACGACAACAGCACCTGCTTCGGGAGCGTTAGTAGGATTAGAACAAGCGTTATTTGGTGGTAAAGGTGTCAGAGAGCCGAAAAATGTGGCTTCATCTGTGTCAGCGACATTTGTGCGAGCAGTATCTTGTCCAACACGATTGACTAAAATGCCATTACCTGCACCAAAAGCATCGTTGATGAAACTAGTTCCTTGGGGAAGGGGGTCACACATTTGAATTTCGTTAGCTTGGCTTCTGCCATCAGATAGGAAGTATATGGTGTACTCTACTATGTCACCGCTACGGATATTATTAGTATCCCCTCCGACATTGGGAACTCCCACAGGTAGGGGTGCTGGTTGCCAAACTTCCCGGTTATCGTCGGGGCTATCTGTATCTACATAGCTACTGAAATTGACCCCCGGTAATGTTGCGCCATCTCTCGTGACAGAGGTAATCCGTTTAACTAACCGTAACCGTGGTTCCCCTAGGGTTGCTACAGTGACAATATTGGGTTCGTCATCGCTAGTACTGGGGAGGTTGCCGCGATTGATGCCATCATCTACTAATTGCGGTATATCTCCGGGACGGGATACGGCGTCAGTTAAAGAGGGATTCACCGTACCACCTTTAGACTCAGCACTGGCTTGGTTAACAATTTGCGTGTTAGCAGCCGCCGTAATTACTGCTTGGTACTTAATTTCTACGCTACCACCCTGACCTACTAAAGTGCCGCGTGTAGTCGGGTTGGTGAGGTTGATATCGCTTGCACCGTTGAAGCTATCATTACCTGTGATAGTTGTACCATTGCCAGTGGCGGTAAATCTATAAGTGCCATTCACAAAGCTTAAGGCGTTGGTATCAATCGCATCGGTTGCCAGAAAGTCAGTTACAGGTACTTCGCTAGTGTTGGTGTAGGTAATCGTATATTCCAGGGTATCCCCTGTGGTGGGAGTCCCGCTATTATCTGCATCATTGACGATGCGGACTGATTTAGTGCCAATTGGCTGCACAGGGTTGGGTAAAATTGGTGCAGGTCCAGCACTTGAGGTATTATTCCGGGGATTGGGGTCAGTTAAATCCGGTGGACGATTCACCGTTGCGGTGTTCACAGATAAGTTACCTGTAGCGGTGGGGAGGATACCACCAGTGATAGTGAAAGTCGCAACAGCACCACTATTGAGATTTACCGTACTATCAATACTCCCCGTACCACTGGGTGTAGCGCAAGCTCCGGTACCAGTAGTAACAGCACAAGTCCAAGTTGTACCACTAAGTTCCGGGGGTAAGGGGTCAACAACTCGCGCATTTCTAGCATTGCTTGGACCTGCGTTGGTAACGGTGATAGTGTAGGTGACAGGACTACCAGCAATGACTGGGTTAGTGGTTAATGTTTTAACAATCTGTAGGTCAGCTTCGGAAATCAGGATACCACCATCTAGCGCTACACCTTCAGATGGGAAGAACGTCCAAGTATCAATACCTTTTTGGTCACCAAAGTTGCTCGTAAATCCACGGGCGCCACCAGTACTGTTAACACCCGCACGAGCGCTCAGGGGATTCGGTCTTCCAGTAGCGGTGCGGGCTGCGGGACTGTACAAGTCGTCATAAAATATATCAAACGGACCTGGAGTTATACCAGCGGGGGTCGGTGTCAGTCGTTGAATAATCAAGCCTCCGGGGTTGTTTTCCGGGTCAAAAATCGGGAAATGAACATCACCCGCACTCAGGGAAATATTTACGCCGTAGGGAATGAGATTGGGAGGAATCGTGTTACCGTCAGCGTCTAAGCCATCCCAAGGGACGGTGTTTGTGCCAGCAATAGTCTTACCTAGCAGTACCCGGTCATTGCCATTACCAAAGGTGCCGTCGCGGTTAACATCGATAATGATGCTGTAACTACCCTGTGCGGAAGAGTCAAAAATAAAATTACCGCCTCTAGGGTCAGTTGTACCAGCTTGATTGGCAATCCCCTCTTGACCAATAAACTGAAACCGAGTCGGTGCTGGTGGGGGTGTGGGGGGTCGCAATAGCCACGTCGTACCACCAGTCGAGGTGCCGGGGTTAATAGCTGCATCCGTTGGCAGGTCGGTACTGGGTGGCTGAAAGAACAGTTTATGGGTAATATCTGTGCCGGTATCTGGCTGGTTGGGTCTGTTGAGATTAAACGGTTGCTGCAAATCTACGGAACGGAACAGCGGATTTCCGCTACCATCTACGAACCCTTTGTTATTGGCAAAGAAGATAAATCCGTAGGGGTCTAGACCATTGAGGTTAATGCTGTACTGATAACCGTCGTTAGTCTGCACAAAGGCAGTCGAACTTAAAGACCGTCCATTTCCACCCATGTTCAAAGACAAGTAATTCGCATAAGCACGACCGGGAATTGCTTGACCACCGCTGTTCCGCACTGTTACATCCCAAGCGCTGACGTAACTGGCATTATTTGGTTGTGCCCAGTTACCATTAGCAGTTATGGGTGGTGGGTCAATAGTACTAGAAGGGTTGGGGCTGACAAAATCAATTTCCCAAATCCCTCCTTGACCTGCTCCCACAGTGACGATACAAGGTTCGTAACCAAGAGCATTAGGTGCAGGACCTGCGACTTCTTGGGCACGGTTTTGGATTCTGCCGGTGACTCCCGTGGTCGGACAGCTACCAGGAGTACCATTGGGTGCGCGGAAGTTGATTACACCTTGTCCCAGACCATTAGCGCTGGAACCAAGATTGAGGGTTTCCCCTGGGTTAGCAAAGACCCGAATAGTTGAACGACGCGGGATACCCCCTGTCAAAAACGTTATGTCATCAGTTCCGATTCGATAGTCTAGGTAGGGGCGATCGCCACCATTATTTGTTAAGTTAGCGCTCCCTTCCGCTCTTGCTGGTTGCACAAACAAAAACGGTAATAACAGTACAATTGTGGACAGATTTGTTGGGGGAAGGCTGGTAATAACTTTGTATAAATGTGATGAATCGTATCTAAAATTTTTCCTTAACCATCGATGTTTTAACAGGTTCATAGCTATAAAAATGGTAGGCAACTGGAAAAAAATTACGTTTTAAATCGCAAATGATGTTGTCAAAATGCCAGTATGCTAATGGCTAATATCTAATAGCTAACAGCTAATGGCGAAGAAATAATCATCTATTAATAATTAGCAATTTTTCCACACCTCAGTTTATAAATACCATTTTGTGTGAACAGATTTTGAACCCTGATGAAGTTGGAGATTTTGGATTTTTGATTTAGGAAATAATCCCCGCATCAAAAATCCGCGCATTCCTACAGTCTGACTCGGAAGCGAATCAAACCGAAGTTGTT
>JAYKJH010000202.1:0-16471 GCA_035285345.1 Nostocaceae cyanobacterium
GCTGGACTTGGTTAGGAATGACAGTCGCGGCATTTTGGACTCATATTATCGGCTTGGCACCCACGGGTTTTAACTTGTTAAAAACTGCTGCCACTATGGTGACTGTATTTAAGGGTTATTTCTTAATCTTTGCCTGTATAACTTTACCTTTTTGGCATCGCATCCGCATACAGGTAGTCACTAGGGCTGTAGCTTGGATGTCCGTAGGCTATTTAGTAACTTTAGTAATTCAAATATTAATACTTTTCGCTCTCGGACAGGTGCAACCTATCTTACCACCCCTAGCCCGGGTTATTCCGGGGGAAAAACTCAGTTTGCTGGTGAAGTTTGCTGTGTTTCAACCCTTCTTTCGTATTCCCTTACCCAGAACAGAATTATATACCGCAGACCCCCCGATTCTTGGGGTTTGCGCTCTGTTGTGTTTCTTTATCTGCTTGGGGGAACCAAACCAACGTCTCCGGAGATGGTCTTTAACGGGTTGTGTCGCTTCCCTAATTATTTCCCAGAGTCGTTTGGCATGGATATGTTTTCCCTTGACGTTGTTAATAATTGCTTGCTTCCGTAGTGGGTTAACTCGTCAAAGTTCTTTATGGGTAACGTCTTTCCTGTCATTTATCGCATCTGTCTTAGGAATGAGTTTGTTAGATTTAACAACTAAACCGATGGAAACCTTCAACAGCGCTCGTGCTGACTCATCCAAAGATAGAGAATACGTCATCAGTGCAACTATTGAAGCATGGCGGGAGTCTCCTTGGGTAGGATGGGGAATTGTTGAACGCACAGTTAGTTGGGGAAATGGCGCCTTTGAGCAACCCCTCGGTACCTTTTCTTCCTATACACAAGTGCTTTATTTACACGGCTTATTTGGCTTTATTTTCTTTGTAGCCGCATTGATCACAACCTTGTGGAGTTTTTGGCGTCCAGCATTATCAGGAAAGATATTTTGTCAGCGTGCATTTGCTAGTTTAGTAGCTTTATATATCCTCTGCCAAGCCACTACTTTAACCTGGATGGTGGTTTATTTTTGGTACTTCTTTGTCTGGATAGGTGCAATTCTCGCTGAAACACAGCAGCAATCTCAATCTATATCTAGCTGGCAACAATTAAGACTTCGCTCTTAATAGCGGGGTAAATCAAATTTTTACGTCATATTTCCCAGTTAATCTTCCAAATCCATGAAAAAAATAGCGACAATTACTGCTAGACATTGGAAATTTTTACTACTTTTTAATTTGCTAGTATTTGCCGGTGCAGGTGGAGCAATTACAACTGCTAAACGCTCTTGGACTGCCACCGCTAAGTTGATTCTGCCAGATTCAAATAGCAACTTAGATGCTAATCTAGGTACTCTTGGTTCTCTAAAAAATAGCGAACCAAATTTTTCGGCTCAAGTGAATCCACTGAAGATACAAGCTGCAATTTTAACTAGTGATGCTTTGTTAGAGAAAGTCTTAGCTAAAGACCCAGAAAAAGATAATTTCACCACCATTTCGCAATACAAATCATTATTTAAAATCACCCCCCAGGAACAATCTACTATTATTGCTATAGAAGTAGCTGGTTCTAGTCCGCAAGTGGCGCGAAATCGGACGTTATCACTCACCCAAGCCTATCAAGAGCGCCTCAATCAATTGCGACAAGCAAATCGCGTTGTCCGACAGCAATTTAGTCAAAAAGAACTAACACAAGCCAAAGAAAGATTAACACAAGCACAACAACGCATAGCTAGATTTAAACAGTCCACAGGTCTGGTGAACAGCCAAGAACAAACCGCCGGTCTGATTAATTCAATTAATAATCTCACCACCCAGAAAGCACAGGCGATCGCGCAAGCACAAGCCAGTGCCAATCGTGCCCAAGTATTATCTTCTAACCTCAATTTAACCCCAACCCAAGCAATGGGTTCTTTAGCTCTGGGAGAAAACAAAAATTACCAATTTGTGCGAAACAAACTAGCAGAGGTAGACGCGGAGCTAGTTCAGAAACGAGCCATGTTTACCGATGCTCATCCAGTGGTGAGAAACCTAATTTCCCAGCGTGCATCTTTGCAGAATCAAATGCAACAGTACATTTCCCAAGCCGGGAATGGCAACACTATCGACACCACCGTATCCACTGAAGGACAAGGACGAGCCAACTTAATCCAGCAACTAATTATCGCCCAGAGCGAAGCCAGCGGCTTGCAACAACAGGCTATTAAGTTACACAGCCAGATTAATGAACTAAATACGATATTAAAGTCCCTACCAGCAAATCAACAAAAATTGCAGGAACTAGAACGACAAGCCGATGTTGCTGAGGGTGTATATAAAGGTTTGGTAGCACAAATCCAGCAAACCAATATTGATGCTTTTGATGCTTATCCCAACGTCCAAGTCCTTGACCCAGCCAAAGCTGACCCCAAACCCACCAGTCCCAAGAATTTATTAACCCTAATCAATGCCGTTCTAGCATCAGTTATTGGTAGTATCGCCTTGCTTTTGCTCCTAGAGAGTCGCAATCCCCTGCTTTCTCCCAAAGATTTACAAGAAAACAAATTCCCGATTGTCGCTAGCATTAAGCGCTGCAAGCACAGCCTCACACCATTGGAGTTAAGTGCAGAAACAGAACTAGAATTTCACCGCCTAGCATCAGCAATTAGCTTACAGCATTTAGAGGACCGGCGGTTGTTAATTACTAGCGCTACCTCTAAGGAAGGGAAAACCACCGTCACCCTGGGACTAGCTCATGCGCTCGTGGATTTAGGCTTCCGAGTCCTATTGGTCGATGGAGATTTCCGCGCTTGCGCTCTGTCTCACAGCATGGGTTATACCCAACAATGGTCAGGAAAACCCCCAGTAAACATCCAGCCAAATCTGGATTTCCTACCTGCTCTACCCATCAACGGCAAAATTATCGAACTGGTGACTCGCGGACGATTTGAGGAAGCGCTCACAGCTTGTGAGCGGGAAGCTAACTATGATTACGTCCTCATCGATAGCGCTCCTGTGAGCTTCACGAGTGAAACCCCGCTCATGGCTACCATCATCCCCAATATTTTATTTGTCGTCCGTCCTGGGATGAGCCACAGAAAATCTGTTCAGGAGAGCATGACTACCCTAACTCAACACCAAGCCCAGATTTTGGGTTTGGTGGTGAATGCAGACGAAACAAATTCAGGTCTACCGCCAAATTCTCTCAAACCTAACTTAGATACCCGACCCATAGCTTCCCGTAAAGGGAGAACAAGTTCGCACATCCGCGATCGCGCTTAGAAATCAGCACTTTCAACACAGGATTTGATATGCGACGAAGAGACTTATTGCTGCTGGGATTATCCAGCGCCGCCCTGGTTAAGGTATTAGAAATCACATCCAAATCCAAATTGCGAACATCCGCCAGTGCCTCTACACGGGCGCAAATAACTGTTGATTGGGCAAGTCAACTAGCAAAATCTACACCCTTTACCTTTGGTTCCAATGATTATGAAATTACCATCCCAGAACGCGCCGCCGATACTGTATTCCAAAATCAGGTACGGGATTTGGGTATTCGGTTAATTCGGGTTCATCATGCCGATTTAAGCGATCGCTGGAGCAACCCCAATACAAAAACCTGGGACATAACCAAAATTCAAGCCGGTTACGAGGTCTCCTATCCCCATAAACCGACAATTATCCAGAATATTCCCCGGTGGCCTAAGTGGATGAAACAGAATAGCGCTGGACTCCTCGACCCCTCAGAATACGATAACTACGCTACCTTCTGTGCCACCTTAGTAGAAATTCTCAATCGTCGCTTAGGTCGCCAGATAATTTACTGGGAACCGATGAATGAGCTAGATGTCCGCTACCAACAAGCTGGTAAGTTAGACCAGTTGTGGGTCATCTACAACAAGGTGGCGCAGAAAATGAAGTCCCAAGACTCAAAAATTAAAGTCGGTGGACCAGCACTCACTTGGGATGACCCCCAAACCCTCTCAGCTTTTCTGCAAGCTTGCAAACCCAATGTCGATTTTATCTCTTGGCATCGTTACGGCAGTGGCAATGTCAAAGATTCTACCAATCAAATCATGTCTTTCCCCCCTAGATATGGCGACCAAGTACGGCTGTTTCGCAACATTGCATCTCAGTATATTCCTGAACGTAAAATCCCCCTGCTCTTAGGGGAATATAACATTAACTACTCCTGGCAATCGGGTGAGAATCGCCAAAATACCTATATTGGGGCAGCATGGTTTGCTTCCGTTCTGAAAAATTTGGCGGAATCCGGAATTGAAATGGCGACCTCCTGGCACCTCAAAGACCAGTATTACGGCATGATTGACCCGCAAAATAACCTCCGACCCGCAGCCATCATATTTCAGTGGGCAAATAAATACTTGACTGGTGCCGTCATGGAAACTACCAGCGACAATGCCTTGGTAGAAGCTCTCGCAGTCAAACAATCCCAGAATGCATCGCTGTTATTGATTAATAAGTCCAGTAGCACCGTACAACTAACAGTGAAATTCACTGGTATGAGTGCCCAATCTAACAACAATCCGATGTTTATCACTGATGCTAATGGAGTTAAAAATAGCACCTTTTCACCCCTTACTCTTGCCAGCAAACCCCTAATCTTGAACCCCTACTCCGTCGTCCTATTGCGGGTGTGACATGGGCATGGGGCATTGGGCATGGGGCATTGGGCATTGGGCATTGGGCATTGGGCATGGGGCATTGGGCATTGGGCATGGGGCATGGGGCATTGGGCATTGGGCATGGGGCATGGGGCATTGGGCATTGGGCATTGGGCATGGGGCATGGGGCATTGGGCATGGGGCATGGGGCATTGGGCATGGAGAAATTTATGTCTTACCTATTACCTATTACCAATTACCCATTACCTATTACCCATTACCTATTACCCATTACCAATTACCCATTCCCTATTACCCATTACCCATTAACCATGACCATCCATCATCCTTGTATCCGTGATATCAGTATGTGACCCATTCATTATGCAACAACCTAATCATCCCCTCAAGAAGCTCCTGTCTGAGATTTACTTTGAAGCACAACGCCACTTTTACCAATGGCGATACCCCAATGTGGAACTAGCACCGGGAGTCAAAATTAAAGGTTCTTTAAAAGTTCAAGGCAGCGTTCGAGTCAAAATTGGTACAGGAAGTCGCCTGGGTAAGCGGGTGATTATCTACGGTAATGGAGAATTAAATGTTGGCTCTAACGTATTCCTTAACGGTGCATGTATCGGTTGTGAGCGTTCGATTACTATAGGTGATGATTGTCTAATTTCCGACTGCTTCCTCGCGGATAGCGATTATCACAACCTGGAACCTCACCTGCGTCACGCTCCCCCTGGTGCGAAAGTTGCTGCCCCGATTATCATTGAGCGTAACGTCTGGATTGGGGCAAGAGCCACCGTCATGAAGGGGGTACATATTGGTGCCGATAGTGTAGTGGGTTTGGGTAGTGTGATTCGTAAATCCATCCCCGCTGGTGTGGTTGTGATTGGTAATCCCCAGCAAATCGTTAAACATTTCCACCCCTCCTGTGCGACAACGGCAGTAATATCAAATCCAGTTGAAGCTGCCAAAGTTTATGACACTGCCTAATTGGATTACTTTTTCTCGACTGTTAGGGTTGCCCTTTATACTCTACTGCTTACATAACCCCACAACTAATACCCGCTGGGTATGTTTGGCGATTTTTCTGGTCGCAGCGCTGACTGATTGGTTAGATGGCTACCTAGCGCGGAAACTCAACCAAATTAGCGACCTGGGTAAATTTCTTGACCCGTTAGTTGATAAATTACTGGTACTCGCTCCCCTGCTGGCTTTGATTGAATTAGGTCAAGTCCCAGCTTGGGGAGTATTTTTAATTTTAGGGCGGGAGTTGGCGATCGCCGGTTGGCGTGTTAATCAAACTACAATTACAGGGGCTAATATTTGGGGGAAACTCAAGACGGTGAGTCAAATAGTGGCGATTTCCCTGCTGATTGCTCCCCTACCACCAGTGTGGGAAATCGTCTCTGTGGTTGCTTTTTGGGTTGCTGTTGTTTTGACTTTAATTAGTGGCGCAATTTATCTAATCCCGTAAGAGCGTTACGAGGGAAAATATTGCCGCGAGGTAGTTTCTGGTTTTTTTATTATGAACAGCAAACGAGCCACCCGTGAGAACTGGGAAATCAAACCCATGCCAGAGTTAAAAGCAATGCTTCCCTTGAAGCGGAGTTTTTCTATAGCGCAATATCAACGCTTGAGTTGGGGACTGGTTCCCGAAAGTACCCAAGATAAGTGGTTTATCTTCCTAGAAGACCATTGGCTGTATTTCCACCGCAGTTGGACAGGCTATTGTATTTACCAAATACATCTAGAGCCAGTTGTAGACAAGTATCAGGTGACTGAAACTTGGGTGAATTGCGATCCAGAACAACATAAAACCAAAAATGACCAACTTGAGGTAGATTTATTAAATTTTGTTATCGATAAGCTGCTGTTAGCTGGATAGCAATTTTGGATGCGTCGATTTTGCGAAAAGTCCTGCAGGCGGGTTTCCCGACGGCAGTTGCTACAACGGGACGGCAGTTGCTACAACGGGGGGAACCCCCGCAAAGCACTGCCTCGGGAACCCCCGCAACGCACTGCCTCCCGTAGGGAACTTTTCAAGACGGATTTTAGATTGGCTAGGAATCCAAAATCTAAAATCTAAAATTTTTCTGTAGCCCCATTACCCATGCCCCATCCATCATCCGTATATCCGTGATATCAGTGTGTGCCCCATTACCCAGCTTGCAAAATCTCCTCATCGACGGAGAAATCTATTTCCACTTTATCCCGTCCGGTGGCGAGATAATCGTTGTGGAAGGAGTCTTGTAGCCCTGATATTAAATCATATTCCGGCTGCCAGCCCAATTCGGTTTTGGCTTTGTCTACGGAAGCGAAGAAATGTTGCACCCGCATGGGGAAGGCTTTGCGTTTACCGAAGTCAAATTTTTTCGGGTCGTAGTGAACGATTTGCAACGCATCGGCAGATTTACCGGCAGCTACAGCACAAGCCCGTGCTAGACCATCAAAGGTGACGTAGCGCTCGCCGGATACGTTGTAAATTTGCCCGATGGCTTGGGAGTTACCCAAGATTTTACTCATAGCTACAGCCAAATCTTTGACATGTCCCAGTTGGGTGAAGTGTAGTCCATTACCGGGGATAAGAATGGGGCGATCGCGGACAATTCTGTCAAAAAACCAGGCTTCCAAATCGTTATAATTTTGGGGACCGTAAATATACGTAGGACGAATCGATGTCACGGGCAATCCTAGTTGAGTTAATAATGCTTCCGTTTCATGCTTCCCCCGGTGGCGGCTTTTGGGGTCAACTGGATCGCCTTCGATATGGGGCATTTGGTCTGATTTAAGATAAACTCCAGCGGAACTCATGTAGACAAAATGCTGGACTTTCCCCTGAAATATCTCCGCTAGGGGTTGAGTATCGCTCACCTCTCGCCCATTATTATCAAAAATGGCATCGAAATGTTCTGATGATAACTTTTCTTTGAGGACAGCCGCGTTGGTGCGATCGCCTGTAATTTGTCCTAATCCGTCGACGGGTGCTGGTCGATTACCACGGTTAAACAGTACGACTTCGTGTCCTTGTTCTTGAAGCACCGATATCAGGTAGACACCAATGAACCGAGTACCACCCATGATTAAAATTCGCATAAACTCCCCAGATTCTCTA
The DNA here is from genome assembly GCA_035285345.1 of Nostocaceae cyanobacterium. Taxonomy (GTDB): domain Bacteria; phylum Cyanobacteriota; class Cyanobacteriia; order Cyanobacteriales; family Nostocaceae; genus JAYKJH01. Next base: position 7,722 of record JAYKJH010000202.1, read on the forward strand.
TTTTTCTAGCTGTCATCAAAGATGCCACTTTGAGGTTATCAGTTTGGGTAATCTGTCAGGAACCCCAGACCCTTTGTTAACGTCGGCAAACTAAATGTACGTCTATGGGAATAGGGTTGGGGTAATAGACTCATTACCCATTACCCATTACTCATTACCCAGTCCCGATTTAATTCAGGTGTGCCCTTGAAATATGCTCTGGTTCATGAATGGCTTACCCCAAAAGCTACTGGTGGTTCCGAACTTGTGGTGCGGGAGATACTCAATCACCTGGAGGCGGATTTGTATGCCCTGATTGACTTTGAATCCACCAATCCCGAAAGTTATTTATATCAGCGTCCGATTGGCACCACTTTCTTGCAACACCTGCCATTATCATATAATGGTGTGCAAAAATACCTGCCTTTGCTGCCTCTGGCGATTGAACAGCTAGATTTACGAGGGTATGACGTAATACTTTCATCATCTCATACAGTAGCTAAGGGAATCCTTACCAGCCCAGGACAGTTACACATTTGTTACTGCCATACTCCCATGCGCTTTGCCTGGGAGTTAACTTTTGATTATCTGCGCCAGAGCAAGTTGGGGTATGGTCTAGCGGGGATGATGACACGGTATTTGCTGCACCGTCTGAGACAGTGGGATGTGATTGCCGCAAATCGAGTTGATTACTTTATTGCCAACTCGCAAAATACAGCCAAGCGGATTTGGCGTACTTACCGTCGGAGTGCAGAGGTAATTTATCCGCCGGTAAATATCCAGCGATTTCCGTATATACCACAGAAAGAGGATTTTTACGTTACAGTTTCCCGGTTGGTGAGCTACAAACAAGTATCACTAATTGTGAGGGCTTTCAATCACCTCGGACGGCAGTTGGTAGTGATTGGTACGGGTCCTGAACTGAAACAAATACAGCAGTTAGCAAAACCAAATGTTCAGATAATAGGGGAGCAACCAAATGATGTGGTCGAAAAGTACATGGCAAAAGCCAAAGCATTTGTATATGCAGCATTGGAAGATTTTGGCATCGCGATTGTGGAGGCACAAGCTTGCGGTACTCCAGTGATTGTCTACGGTGCTGGTGGGGCACTAGAAACAGTGCGGGATATACGGGGGCATCCAGCAACAGGTACAGGTATATTTTTTCAAAAGCAGACGGAAGCCGCACTGATAGAAGCCGTGGAAACATTTGAGGCGTATGAAGGTAAATTTAATCCAGAATGTGCTAGAAATAACGCTCTCACCTTTGCCCCAGAAATTTTTGCCGAGCGTTATGTTAACTTTATCAATCAGTGCTGTCAAAAACCTCCTAACCAGGAATTTAGAACCTAATTTTTATTTGCTTGTGTTAGCTTTTGGAAATTTGACCCAGAAACGCCTCGTATGGCTTTAAGATTGGGACTATGTGTGGTGTGGATTGTTAAGGAGTATGATGACTGCCCAGAGCTCAATACTCTCCGGCAAGCGATCGCGGTCTGTGATTAAACGCGGTCAAGAAAAGCGCAAACCTAGAGGTAGACCGCAAGTTTTATCTCTTCAGAGTTTACACGGAGAATTTGCCAAACGACTGTTTGACATTGTATTTTCGCTGTTAGTTCTGATTGTATTTTCGCCAATTTACCTAGCTTTGGCGTTTTTGATTGCTTGCAGTTCTGAAGGTCCAATTTTTTACGTTCACGAACGTGTTGGTAGAAACCGCAAACCGTTCAATTGTATTAAATTCCGGACGATGGTTACCAATGCTGACGAGATCCTCGCGCAAATGATGAACCAATCACCAGAACTCCAGCGAGAATTTGAAGAGAATTTTAAGCTTAAGCATGACCCACGAGTTACCAAAATCGGTCGCTTTTTGCGTTTAACCAGCCTCGATGAGTTTCCCCAGTTTTGGAACGTTCTCAAGGGTGATATGAGTGTCGTAGGTCCGCGACCCTTAGTAGAAGAGGAATTACCAAAGTATGGTTGCTACATAGATCAGGTTTTGACTATTCGACCGGGAATTACTGGTTTGTGGCAAGTGTCAGGACGCAATGACATTCCTTACCCACAACGTGTCCAGATTGACCTGCATTATGTAAAATTCCGGAATTTTTGGTTAGATGCTTGGATTATCATCAAAACTATAGGCGTTGTCATTATGCCTAAAGATAATGGTGCATACTGAATAACACAGCAAATATCGATTTTACTGTGGGGCAGGTATTGCCCCCATTTACTTTATCAGGGTAAGTTGCAAATGAAACATATGCTTTTATTAAATAGCACATATAGCCAGGTTTTTAAGAAAACAAGTAAAGTCTGTTACTTATATTTGTAACAGCAGCGTAAACCACACTAATAAAAGGGTAATCTTGTTAAGATTACAAAAACTTTATCAAGTCTTTGCAAAAAATCAATAGTTTACCTATACTTTTGCTACACATTTACTGGCAATATAGGTAATAATTAATTGTGCAATCAAGGGATGTATAAGCGAAACTACTTAAAAAGTAATTAAGTAGTTTTTAAATCCAAAGTAGATTTGCAGTAATAATTATTGCCAGGGTATTGTTAGATTGTATCGGTTGTTTTAATCCTATTTGAAGCGAGACGTCGGGAATTATTGAGTATGACGCAAAACAAGCGTGCTTTGATTACTGGTATTACTGGTCAAGATGGTTCTTACTTAAGTGAGTTTTTACTAGAACAAGGTTATGAAGTACACGGCATTATGCGCCGGACTTCGACATTTAATACAGACCGTATCGATCACATCTATGAAGACCCTCACCAAGAGGGAGCGCGCTTACGTTTACACTATGGCGACTTAACTGATGGTACAACCCTTCGTCGGATTTTAGAAGAAGTTCAACCCACAGAAATTTATAACCTCGGTGCCCAATCCCATGTCCGGGTAAGTTTTGACTCTCCAGAATACACCGTGGATTCTGTTGGTATGGGTACCTTGCGTCTGTTGGAAGCGATTCGCGACTACCAGCACCGTACCGGGATTCAAGTCCGGTTCTACCAAGCAGGTTCTTCGGAGATGTTTGGTTTGGTACAAGAAATTCCTCAGAAGGAAACGACTCCCTTCTATCCCCGCAGCCCCTATGCTTGTGCTAAAGTTTACGCTCACTGGCAAACGGTGAATTACCGCGAATCCTATGATTTGTTTGCCTGTAACGGCATCTTATTTAACCACGAAAGCCCCCGTAGAGGCGAAACTTTCGTCACCCGCAAAATTACCCGCGCCGTTGCCCGGATTGTTGCCGGTAAACAGAAAAAATTATACATGGGTAATATCGATTCTAAGCGGGATTGGGGCTATGCGAAAGATTACGTCCGGGCAATGTGGCTAATGCTACAGCAAGACCAACCGGATGATTACGTAATTGCAACTGGTGAAACTCACGAGGTGCGGGAATTTTTAGACTTGGCTTTTGGTTATGTCAACCTGAACTGGCAAGATTATCTAGAATTTGATGAGCGCTATCTGCGACCAGCAGAAGTAGACTTATTAATTGGCGACCCCACGAAAGCTAAGCAGAAGTTGGGTTGGGAACCATCTGTTACTTTTGAAGAACTGGTTGCTTTAATGGTAGAAGCAGACCTGCAAGCTTTGGGTTGCACTTCCCCCAATGCGAATGTGGCACAAGTTATTCAAGATAACGCTATGATTCGCCAAGAATTGAACGTTCTCCACTTCTAAGGGACACGAGGATAAAAGCATGAACGGCTTAGAGCTAAAAAATAAGCGGATTCTCGTGACTGGTGGGGCTGGTTTCGTGGGAAAGCAGGTGATAGACCAGTTATGTAAAGCAGGGGCTGACCAGGACAAGATTACAGTCCCGCGATCGCGTGATTGTGATTTGCGTATCCTGGAAAGTTGTCACCGCGCTGTTGACCAACAAGATATTGTCATCCATCTAGCGGCACATGTTGGTGGTATTGGTTTAAATCGCGAAAAACCCGCCGAGTTGTTCTACGACAACTTGATGATGGGGACGCAATTAATTCACGCTGCTTATCAAGCTGGGGTGGAAAAATTTGTCTGTGTGGGGACTATCTGCGCTTATCCCAAATTCACCCCTGTACCATTTAAAGAGGATGATTTGTGGAATGGCTACCCAGAGGAAACCAACGCACCCTACGGGGTCGCTAAGAAAGCTTTGCTAGTACAATTGCAAGCTTACCGTCAACAATACGGCTTTAATGGTATTTACCTCCTCCCCGTGAATTTATACGGTCCGGAAGATAACTTCGACCCCAGAAGTTCCCACGTTATTCCGGCGTTAATTCGCAAAGTCCATGAAGCGCAATTACAAGGCGTCAAGCAATTACCTGTCTGGGGTGATGGTACCCCGACTCGTGAGTTTCTCTATTCTGAAGACGCTGCATTGGGTATTGTTATGGGTACCCAGTTCTACAATGACTCCGAACCAGTCAATTTGGGCACTGGTTATGAAATCTCCATCCGGGATTTGATTAACCTAATCTGCGAATTGATGGAGTTTGAAGGAGAAATTGTCTGGGAAACTGACAAACCCAACGGTCAACCACGGCGTTGTTTGGATACCGAAAGAGCGAAGCAAGCTTTTGGTTTCACAGCTCAGGTGGACTTCAAGCAAGGTTTGAAGAATACTATTGACTGGTATCGTCAACAGGCTGGTTAAGCTACTGTTTGTTTAATATCTGACGCAAAGACGGGAAGAAAGATGATTCTTCCTGTCTTCTGATTTTAGCGTTAACTTGCTCGCCCTCGTCCCCCACTGTAACGGTACTCCGTTCAGTGACGGGATATAAGGCGGGTGACGACGATTGCATCTTTTAAAGATATATGAGGAGTCACCAAATATTTTCCGGAATTATGTTACGGTGAGCCGACACCCTCACGTCAGGTCAGTGTGGGTAGTTCACATTGTAGCAGTAACCATACATCTCAACAGCAACCTACCATGTCGAAAAAAGTTCTGATTGTTGTTACTAGTCACGATAGTCTTGGGGATACAGACAGAAAAACTGGTTTTTATTTATCGGAGGTTACTCACCCTTATGATGTGTTCACCAGTGCTGGGTTCGATGTTGATTTTGTTAGTCCCAAAGGTGGAAAAGCACCGATAGATGGTGTGAATTTAGAAGATCCACTAAACAAAGCGTTTCTAGAAAACCCACAAACACTAACGCTGGTAGAAAATACACTCAATCCCGCGCAAATCGCTCCAGGAGAGTATCAGGGTATGTTCTACGCTGGGGGACATGGTACTATGTGGGATTTTCCCAATCATGAACAACTTGCCAAAATTGCAGCTACAATTTACGAGCAGGGAGGGGTTGTTGCTGCTGTCTGTCATGGACCTGCGGGACTTGTAAATATCAAACTCTCTAATGGTGAGTACTTGATAGCTGGTAAAAATGTTACTGCTTTCACTAATGAGGAAGAAGAAGCGGTGGAACTGACAACAGTTGTACCATTTTTGCTGGAGTCAAAGCTAATGGAACGCGGTGCTAAATTTGAGTGTGCGTCAAAGTTTGAACCGCATGTTGTTGTTAGCGATCGCGTCGTGACGGGACAAAATCCTGCATCAGCAAGGGGTGTGGGTGAAGCAGTTGTGAACTTAATCGAAAATACTGCTGCAAAATCTAATTAATTCTGGTTTCAGACTAGAGGTACAATTATCCTTGTCCCCTCTCCATTCTCATGCTCAGAATCTGTTCATCAGCAGCAGCAGCTTCCTCGTAACGTCCCAAACCTTCCAACGCCAATTTTCGCTGATTCCAGAGATGATAGAGGTCAGCACCTTCATTATTAGCCTTAAATTCCACAGCTTTATCTAAGGAAGCAAGTGCTTCTTGATAGCGACCTAAGAGATTTAATGTACTACCCCGCCATTTCCAAGTATAGTAAAGGTCATTGCTATCATGTACCATAGGTTTTAATTCCACTGCTTTATCAAAGCTAGAGAGTGCTTCTTCATAACGGTTTAATTCCTGGAGTACAATACCGCGCCATTTCCAAGAATAGTAATGTAGGGAATTAATTTCTAATGCTTTGTCAAAGGTAGTTAGTGCTTCTTGTTGGTGCTGTAAATTCAAAAGCGCAATTCCCATGTTACTCCAAGCTTCATAGTAGTTAGGTTGAATTTTCAAGGCTTCATCGTACGAAATAACAGCTTCCTGATGACGGTTAAGGTGTCGCAGGGTGTTACCTCGGTTGTACCAAAATATATGGTTATGGGGACGAATTTCTATAGCTTTGTCGTAACAATGTAGCGCTTCAAGATGACGTTGGAGGATTTCACAAGCAATAGCTCGTCCACTCCAAGATAAATCATCATCTGGTTTAAGTTCTATCGCTTGGTCGTAGTTCGCGATCGCTTCTTCATAGCGTCCACAACTACGGAGTGTATCGGCTATATTCCGCCAACTATTATCATATTCTGGCTGCAATTGCAAAGCTTGGTTATAATTAGCATTTGCTTCTTGATAACGTTCTAAACGCCGTAATACATAACTGCGATTGTGCCAAGCAATGGGATAATCAGAATTAATTTCTAAGGCTTGGTCATAACTAGCAATTGCTTCTTGGTAATCTCCTAATTTTTCTAATGCTAATCCCCGGTTATTCCAAGCATTGTAATGTTCAGGATTAATTTCCAAGGACTGGTCGTAGCTGACAACAGCTTCTGCGTAATCCTCTAAGTCCATCAGTAGATTACCCCGATGGTACCAAGCATGTTCATCATCAGTTTCAATTTCTAAGGCTCTATCATAGCTAGTAACTGCTTCTAGATAGCGACCTATTTCTTGCAGTACTTCCGCTTTATTTAGCCAAGTGTGATGGTTATATGGTTTAATTTCTAATGCTCTATCGTAGCTATCAAGCACCTCTTCATAACGCTCTAATTCATACAATATCTCACCCATAGATAACCACATTTGATGGTCTTTCGGTTTAATTTCTAAGGCTCTATTAAAACAGTTAATTGCTTCTTCAAGTCTGTCTAACTTCCACAGCAAATATCCCTGGCTTTTCCAAGCTTGGTAATCATTTGGTTGAAGTTTTAAAACTTTTTTATAATAATAATTCGCTGCATTATAAAGTTTAACTTTTGGCAATATTTCGGCAGCTCTTTTATAGCATATTGCTGCTTCTTCCGGTTGACATAACTGTTCTAAAATATCGCCTTTAGCCGTCCACAGCCAATATTTATCCGATTCATACTCCAAGGCTTGATTGTAATTTATCAGAGCTTCTTCATAGCGACCTAATTGCTGTAAAACATCTCCGCGATCGCCCCACACCAGAATTTCGTCTGGCTTAATTTCTAAGGCTTTTTCGTAGCTAGCAATAGCTGCTTCATAGTTACCTAATTTTTGTTGACAATCCCCCTTTTTTACCCAAGCTCTGTCATCGTTAGGCTGAATTTTTAGCATTTTATCAATATTATTCAACGCTTGTTCATAGCAATTTAACTCCTCCCATTTTTTAGCTACCTCCTGGTAGAGATTATATGCTTTTTCATCGCGGTTTATTTGTTGCCATTTATCAGCCCTGGTTGACCACAGAGTAGCTGCTTCTTCGTAGCGTTCTAAAGAATTTAGTATTTTCTCTAGATTGTTCCAAACTTCATCTAAATCTAAATCAGGTTTAATTGCTAGTGCTTGATAGTAACTAGTGATTGCTTCTTGCTGATATCCTAATTCATGGAATATAAAAGCACAAGCAATTTGCACTAGATAGTTTTCTGATTTAAGAGCTAAAGCTTTCTGACAGCTATTAAATGCTTCTTTTTTCTGATTTAAAATTTGAAATATTCTGCTCCTACATACCCAAATCCAGTGGTAATCTGGCTGAATTTCTAAAGCGCGATCGCAGCAAGTTAGAGCTTCTTCATATCTCCCATCGTTATACATAGCTAACCCTTGAACGAGTTCACTCTTATAGTTTTCCGGGTTGATTTCTAGAGCTTTTTTACTAGAATAAATTGCCGATTCCTGTGACCATAGACATGCAAACAGAAATCCTTGTTTAGTTAAAAGTTTTGCTTCTTGTTCTAAACTAGGCTCAGCTTCAGCTAGCAGAAATTGAATTTCTAAAATTTCTTGGACTCCGGTCTGCAAATCGATGTTGATAAACCTTTCATAGTTCTCTGCATCCCATTCAGCAATTATCCGCCGAGTTTCTGCTTCTAGAAAACCCACGTCCGGTGCCAACTCAAAACTCCCCGTTCTTCTATCATATAAATCAGCAGCACAAAGCTGGAAATATGGTATAACAAATTTCGGCAGCAAGAAAACAAAGCAGGCATTATATTCTTGCAGACGCCGGTAATTTTGATTTAGTTCAGTAATAATCTTAGGAATAAATTTAAGGTTGCAATAGCTCCCATAATTACCATAACCTGGTTGCAGACAATCATAGAAGCATAATTCCAGACCTTGGATAAAAATAATCTTATTGTTTTGCGGACTGGATATCTTATTTTCTAGGTCATTAATATCTTCAATTGCTGCTGTTAAACAGACGACCTGAATATTTTCTGACTGTAAATCTTCCTGAACTCTGGTAATCAAGATATTTGCTTGATTGGGCAAGCAAGTAGTAAAAATTAAACCAAACCCATCGTTAGAATTTAGACATTTGATTAACGCTTGATATGTCTGTTGATATGTTTTTTTATCTTCAGCGAAATTGAGATGAGATTGTGTCAGGTTGTGGTTCATGATTTACCTCCTACAACTGACTTTAGCAAGAAAATTTTTGCCGATTA
>JAYKJH010000203.1:0-17795 GCA_035285345.1 Nostocaceae cyanobacterium
AGGAAGACGAACAACCAGCAACTAATACATCAACGTCCTCATCTAAGACAGGTGATGTAGATCTGCTTCGTAACCAGGTGCTAGAACTACAGGAAGAATTAAAACGCCTACAGCAAGATAATTGACACTCCCCATGCCTAAAGGCTCTAGGATTCTTGGCTCCGCGACATGCCTTACCCTAACTGGGTTTCACCAATCAAGATAGAGGGCAAGTCTCCCCAAGCGTTGCTTGCGTCGAGCGCAAAGGTTCCTGTATGCCCTACAGTACCCAATCCTGAGTTAAGGATATTAATACCAGCATTATGGTCGCGATCTAACTTACAGCCACATTGACAAACATGAGTGCGAGTAGACAGCGATTTTTTAACCACAACACCACAGTTAGAGCATTCTTGGGACGTGTAGGCAGGGTTAACAGCAATAGTTACCCGTTTAAAGACCTTACCAAAATACTCTAACCAAACTCGAAATTGATACCAGCCAGCGTCATTAATTGACTTAGCCAGACAATGATTTTTAACCAGATTCTTAATCCGCAAATCTTCATAGACTACTACATCGTTAGATGTGATTACGCACCGCGCCAACTTCACAGCGTGGTCTTTACGTTGTCTACTTATTTTGAGGTGAACTCTAGCTAATTTGACTCTAGCTTTACGTCTGTTGCTAGAACCTTTTACCTTGCGAGAAACAAGTCTTTGTGACCTTTTCATCTTCTGTTCACCAGTTCGGTAGAAACGAGGATTTTCGACCTGGTTACCCAACGAATCGGTGTAGAAAGATTCCAACCCAACATCTAAACCGATGGTTTTATGAGTTGGTTCGCTCTTTTCCTCTCGCTCGACTTGGATGCAGAACTGGACATAATATCCATCTGCTCGTTTGACCAATCTCACTCGTTTAATCTGGTCTGGCTGATAGAAATTCAGGTCACGAGTACCTTTGATTTTTAACCGACCAATTCCATTTTTATCGGTGAAGGTTATCGATTTACGGTCATCCGCTAACTTCCATCCCGATGTTTTATATTCAACCGAGCGATTATCTTTCTGGAATTTGGGATAACCCTTTGTCCCAGAAATTTTTGCCTTACAGTTGTCATAAAAACGGGAAATCGCCGCCCATGCACGCTCTGTTGCTGCTTGACGGGCTGTTGAATTGAGTTTGTCGGCAAACGGGAATTGACGAGCTAATACTGCGCTTTGTTTGTTCAGGTCGTACTTGCCAGTCTTCGGATCGTCTATCCACAAACGGATGCACTTATTCCGAATAAACTGCACGGTACGAATTGCTTCATCAATAGCGACGAACTGCTCTTGCTTTCCGTAGGCCTTGAACTCAAAGACTAGCATCGATTTAGTTAATCTTACGCCAACTGTTATAGCGCAAAAATAATGAATAGGCAAGGAAATTTCAAGGATTGTAGGCGACTGAAGTCGCAGCCGCGTTCATCCCCGTGCCTAAAGTCAGGGGCTTTCCGCTCGTTTTTCGGTAAATAGCATTTAGCTTAATTTCCTGCAACTCTAGCAGCAATCTAGCATCTAAATGCTAGGATAGGCAAAATATTGCTCACTAACCGATAAAAATGAGGGTATCATCTCATGTTGGGATTGTTTTAGCCCTATAAATCTAATTAATATTTATGAGGGGCTGGTATTGTTATGGATAATTGGCAAAAAGACTTACTGGAAATGATGGAAGGCGTCGCGACTGAAGTAGAACGCTTCCTTGCGGGTATGGGTGAAGTAGTAGACTCATTTCTTGAGCTTTCAGAAGAAATTACAGAGCAAATACACAGTAGCATAGCCACCGAAATTGACGAGTATTTTCACGAACTCGTGGAACCAATCTTTGAAGTTTACTCAGAACTAGAAGAATTGGTCATAGAAGACATCGAACCGTCTTTTCCCTATAAAGTCGAAGCCACAACTGAAAAAAATCCCGCCTGCATTGGTTGTCATCACTACCACGGTGAAGTTTATAGTGGTAATTTATTAGTTTGTGGTATGCATCCCTACGGTTGGGAAGATGCAACTTGTCCTGACTGGGAACAAGAATAGTCAAGACTTCAGCGACTACCAGTCCTCGTTGACGCTCAACAACACTAGAAAAGTCAATTAATTAGGAACTACAATACGAATTGTTTATGGAAACTGCATCGCAACCAACCCAGGAAATGAAGTATGGCGAACGCAACATCGCTGAAGGAACGCTGATTACCTTTCCCAACCCACGTATCGGACGGCGTTATGACATCCATATCTCTTTACCAGAGTTTACCTGTAAATGTCCTTTTTCTGGCTATCCTGACTTTGCAACCATCCACATTACTTACATTCCCGACAAAACCGTAGTAGAGCTAAAGGCGCTGAAGCTTTACATTAATAATTATCGCGATCGCTACATTTCCCACGAGGAAAGTGTTAATCAAATCTTGGATGATTTTGTTGCCGCTTGTGACCCCTTAGAAGTGCATGTAAAAGGGGATTTTACACCTCGTGGTAACGTACATACTGTAATTGAAGTACATCACCACAAGTAGCAACGGTGGCAATGGATTAGGTAGCGGATGTAACGGATAATCGGTAGGTTAGGCAAATATTGCCCACCCTACAATTTACTAAGACTGTGCTAGAGTCGCTTTCTCTTGAACTGCTGGGGAATTTAATTGCTCCAAAATTTGTAATACTTCCCGCTCAAAAACCACTTGAGCGCGATTAGTTTTACCACCCACATACAGACGACCATCTTTTTGTAACGCCCAAATTTGGGAATGGGACAAATAGCTCATCACCACACCCAGCATCAGCAAAGCAAAGCCAGCGTAAACAATTGGTATTCCTGGGTCTGCTTTAATTTGTAACCCTGTACTACCTATAATATCCAGAATCTTCAGCGTCACCCCATTGACTTGGGTAGACATCCCGGTGCGAACTGTATCAATTAACTTGCCGGTAGCATCATAAACCAGTACCATACCTTGCAAGTCTTTTGCTAGTACAGACACCCCCTCACTTAAATCTGGCTTAGTAGGAATCCATGTACCCCAGATACGTCCTTTACCACTGGTGTCTAGTTGTGCCATTGGTAACTGGAAAATCGGGCTGTTATTCAGTCGGATGCGGATAGCAGCAATTCCCCAATCAGTTTGGTAAAAAGTCACCCCTTTGTACCGCAAAGGCTGGTTCACAAATATCGTCTTGTGGTCAACCTCTTTACCCTGATTATCTACAACCGACATATCAGAGTAAAATTGGTCAATTCCGCCACTGGGGGTGTAATCAATCCAAAAACGATTGACATGTACACCCCAGTCTTTCGGGACTTGTGCTGCTGCGAAAGGTCCTGCATCAATGATATTTCTTACCTGAAATGTCTCCCCACTGGGAACCATTTCTTGAGCGACAAACCCAGTCATCGCTCCCCAAATTCCCCCCAAAAGAATAACTACAATCCCCACATGGACGATAATCGGACCAATACGTCCGACTATCCCCTTACGAGCGTAGAGGATATTAGTATCTTGTTCTTGAAAAATTTTATAGCGGCGATTTTTTAACAGAGGAATCAGGGTTTTTACATAGGGAATATTTCCTGTTTGAGCATCAAATTCTGCACTCAAAGCTAATTTTTGAAATTGCCGGGGTTGGTCATAATACTTCCAACGTCGGGCAGCTTTTAATGCCGGTAACTGGCGGGTAAAAGTACAGGCAGTTAAGCTAGTACCAAATAATATCAGTAACGCCAAAAACCACCAAGTACGATATACATGGTCTAAACCAACTATTAACAGGACTTTCCAAGTCAGAAAACCAAACAGGGCAGGGTCTTCTGGATAGTTTGCTTGGTAAAAATCTAACGATTGACCTTGTTCAATTACAGTACCGCTGATGCTGAACAGTGCAATTACCAGGAGCAGTACAATTGCCAAGCGTAAATCTGTTAATACAGGTAACAATTCTCGTTTTAAGAATCGCCCAGTAATTGACCATATATTGGTTTTATTGTCAACTGAATTATCTATAGTCATGCTTCTGAAAATACCTGAAATTATTTTAGTGAACTACCTACAGTGACGCTTCTCTACGAGAGGCTTCGCCAACGCGTACACTGTAGGCTTCCTGTCCAACAGAAAGCGCAATAGTGGATTTCTTGCGTCCTCCCTTACTGCGACTTACATCTGGGCAATAGGCTTTATCCCCCGTTCCAGAGGTCAAAATTCGTAGTCCTTCATCTTTGAGGTTAATAGCTGTATTTACATCCCGATCGTGTTTTGTATGGCAGTTTTCGCAAGTCCAGAATCTTACATCTAGCGGTAAGCTGCCAACTTGATTCAAGCACACATGACAGGTTTTTGAACTAGGGAAAAATCTATCAACTTCCTGATAAATCTTGCCTGACATCTCTGCCTTGTATTTCAACATAGTGCAAAACATTCCCCATCCAACGCTCTGGATGGATTTAGCCAAACAATGATTTTGCATCATGCCTTTAACATTAAGATTCTCGACAACAATAACTTGGTTTTCGTTAACTATCCTACGCGATAGCTTGTGCAGAAAATCTTCACGGCAGTTGGTTATTTTTCTATGAACTCTAGCAACTTTCTTTCTAGCTTTAACACGGTTATTAGAACCTTTCTGTTTTCTAGATAACTGCTGCTGTTTAAGCTTTAAATTCTTCTCATGTTTGTTGAGTATTCTAGGATTGTCAAACTTAGAACCATCGCTAGTAACAGCAAAGTGAGTCAAACCCAAATCAATACCTATTGCCTTGCCGTCTGTGTTTGATTCTGGTTTGTCTTTACCATCATCAAATAGAATAGCCGCAAAGTATTGATTGGAACAGTTTTTAGATATGGTTACAGTCTTAACTTTCCCCTCGATAGGTCTATGAATTATTGCTGATATGTCGCCTATCTTGGGCAGACTTAAATAATTATCGGCAACTTTGACATTTTGAGGATATTGTATTGACTGCTTACCATGTTTTGATTTGAATCTAGGATATTTAGCTCGTTTTTCAAAAAAGTTATTAAACGCTACTCCTAGATTTAAACAGACTTGCTGCAAACATTGAGAATAGGTCGATGTCAACCATTCATACTCTTTCTTCAACTGTGGAATTATCTTTTTTACTGCGTATCCAGACAATCCCTTGCCAGTTTCTTTATATGTTTGGTTCATCAAATTCAGGCAATAATTCCAAAGCCAACGGCAAGAGCCAAAAGCTTGCGCTAGAGACTGTTGCTGTTGGACACCTGGATATAATCTGACTTTGACAACTTTTAACATATTAGAGTAAACAACGTTTGCTATAAAATAGCATAGCATAAGATTTGTTCGTTTCCGACCTGTCCTGTTCCCTGTTCTTCCTGCGGAAGAATTTGGTCACAGGACTGTCGTCAACTCACCCGCCATTCATCCCACGCTGCCCTATCGGGTCAGACGTGGGGCTTCTGTCGGTTCAAGCTAACTACCCGTCCTGGGAAGGGAATTCCTATAAACTATTAAACGGAATCCGAGAAAGCAGGGAAAATACGCCAAAGCCTACCAAAAGTGCGCCACTGACAGGATTAATCCAACCAGACCAACGGCGTAATTCAAGTATTTTTTTAATAGAAGCCGTAAAAGTACCCGCTAAAATTAACGGTGCCACATACCCAGCTGTATAGGTAAGTAGCAACGCTGCACCTAAAATTAAATCTTGGGTTTTGGCAACCCAACCGAGTAATGATGCTAAAACTGGTGTACTGCAAGGGGAAGCTACTAAACCAAAAGTCAACCCAATCGAATAGGAACGCACTCCTTTGGGTAAATCTTGAGAAATCCAGTCTGTATTACCAAAAGACGGAAATTGTAGGGGTAATGCTTCGAGGAGATTCAACCCCATGATGATGGCAATGATGCTGACAATAATTGGTAAGCCGATTCCTATTTGACCATAGACTTTACCAACCACAGCAGCTGCGATACCCAACCCAGCTAAGGTAGTAGCCAATCCTAGAGAAAACCAAGTAGATTGGGCGGCTGCTTGCAGACGGCTTTTGGCTTCATAACCGCCAATGTAACCAATGGTAATCGGCAGCATGGAAAGCATACAAGGGGTCAAGCTGGTGAGCAATCCAGCGAAAAAGATAATCCCAAGACTGAGTGCGCTCAAGTGTGTCAGTTGGTTATCAACCAGGGTGTCAGAAAATTGTTGGAGTTCGTAGAGTTTGGTTTGCAGGGTTTCAAGCATGGGGCAAACAGGACGCAGGAAATGCTGAATCTGCATGAATTTTAGCTTACTTGGGGGAGTCATGGTGTGGGCGATCGCGCTTGACAAGGGAGCGATCGCTTCGGTGCTTTTCCACGTAGGCGTTCATCTGACCACAACCAAAGCCAGCCTTTGTTTTCTACCAACCCCCGCCTTCGGGTCTATCCCGACGCCGCGCTGGGAAAGACACCACCTCAGCCTCACTACTTTCTCGTGCTACCCGAATCAACAGCGCTGCACAGATTAAACTGGCAATCATCGAATTACCACCGTAGCTAAATAGGGGTAAAGGCAACCCTGTTGTCGGCAATACACCAGTAGCAACACCAATATTCAGGATAGATTGTCCCACCATAAAAATCATCGCTCCAATAGCCACCAAGCGATGCACGACATTCCGAGTCTTCATCGCCACAATTAGTCCCAGTGTGGCGTAAACACCTAACATAAATAACAGCAGCATGGCTCCCAAAAAGCCAAATTCTTCTGCAAATACAGCAAAAATAAAATCGGTGTATTGAATTGGTAAATAAAACAGCTTTTGCTGCGACAACCCAAACCCAGTTCCCCAAGTACCACCAGAACCCACCGCCAGTAAACTTTGTACTAACTGATAGCCATCCTTCTGCGGATCAGCCCAAGGATTGAGGAAAGACATCACCCGTCGCCGCTGATAATCCCGGATGCTAATACTGATAAATGCCAACATAAATCCAGCGAATGCGGTACCCCCCAGATAGGAGTAAGGTAGACCAGCAGCTAAAGCAATCAACCAGATAGCCATACCGCACAGAGCTGTAGTACTCAAGTTAGGCTGTCCAAGAATACCTAACAGCAACAAACAAAACAGTCCCAGCCAAGCTAATCGGACGCCCCAACTCAATCTTGACCACTGTCCAAACAGACGGGCACTTTGTAGCACCAAGAACGGCTTAATTAACTCTGAAGGCTGCACAGGAATCGGACCTAGGGACAGCCAACGAGTCGCACCACCAGCGGTGGTTCCCAATCCAGGAATAAGGGTGACGAAAATCAATGCCAAAAATAGCATCACAAACCAATGGGATACTCCCAGAAGGTAACGCAAAGGGGAATTGACGATCGCATTAAACGCAATTAAGCCGACAAAAACCCACAACAGCTGGCGTTTAAAGTAGTAAAGCCCATCATCAAAGTTAGCGTCAGCTACTGGGTAGGATGCTGAAAATAGCACCACTAAGCCAATAAATAACCAAATAAATGTAACCCATCGTAACAGACGGGCTTCAATTGCCCAGTCAGCAACAGCATTATCAAAAAAGTGAATCAGGCGGCGGACATCCACAGATGCCTATTCATGCTAACAACAATAGGCAGTATAGCCCAAAAAGCGAATAGCTAAGGTCTGCAACGACTAATGACTAATCACAAAAAAGAGGTCAAAAAGACCTCCTTCCAAATCACAGCAGCCATTTTTTGGCTCAAATTAAAGTAATCCTGTGTTAGCACCAGGCTTACCTGTTGCCAATTGCACTTTAACGATTTTCCCACCCATCTTTTGAATCCGTTGCTGCTCACGGAACCAGCTATCGTAAGGAACTAGCTTGGTAAAGTAGGTATTTTGCAGTTCCCGCTGTGTCCGGGTACGGGTTAGACTAGGAACACAAGCAGTGATTTTAAACATCCGCATAGTTTGTTTTCTCCTGTATTGATGTTGAAAACTTCTGTATTTCAAATTCAACCAGAACTAGTACACTGGTAGTCACGCAAATTTTTTATGCGATTAATGCTTCCTAACATTCAAAGGCTGGAAGTCAAGCATCAATACTAGACCGCTATCACTCATCCATCAGATATTTCCCACAGATAAGCGGTAGAACGTTCTAGCACTCACAATTGACTCCCAGTCCTTAATAGTAGTCGCTACAACTTAAGTAGTGAAGCGCTACAGAGGCACTTAGCTCAAGCCAGAGCTGATGTAGTCGAAGTAAACGCCCATTTCTTTACCAGCGTCGGGACCGACGAGGCTAGCGGTTACTTCTTTCATAGCGTTAATAGCTTGAACGGTAGCACCAACGGGTACACCCAGGGAGTTGTAGGTTTCTTTCAAACCGTTGAGTACGCGCTCATCCAGGATGGAGGGGTCGCCAGCCAGCATAGCGTAGGTAGCGTAGCGCAGGTAGTAATCTAAGTCACGGATACAAGCAGCATAGCGACGGGTGGTGTACATGTTACCACCGGGACGGGTGATATCAGAGTACAACAGGGACTTAGCAACAGCTTCCTTTACAATCCCAGCTGCGTTAGCGCTGATGGTGGAAGCAGCACGAACACGAAGTTCACCAGTAGAGAAGTAGCTTTTGAGCTTCTCCATTGCAGAGCCGTCGAGGTACTTACCTTGAACGTCTGAAGAGTTGATTACAGCGGTAATTGCGTCTTGCATGGTTTTAATTCCTTATGTCAACCGTAATTGCAGTAGTGGATTTTCGCAGAGATTGTAAGTATTACGCTAAACCACCGATTACGTAGTCGAAGTAAGAACCTGCTTCAGCAGAGTCCTCAGCAGACATCATGCCGGTAGCAACGCTCTTCATAGCGCGGACGCCTTCAGCAACAGCGTCAATGGGAGTACCCAGAGACTTGTACATTTCACGCACACCCACCAAACCAATTTCTTCGATGGGGGTAACATCACCAGCTACTACACCGTAGGTAACTAAGCGCAGGTAATAGTCCATGTCGCGCAAGCAGGTAGCGGTCATTTCTTCACCGTAAGCGTTACCACCAGGGGAAACCACGTCAGGGCGCTTTTGGAACAGTTGGTCCCCAGCTTGCTTAACGATGCGCTCACGGTTGTCTGTCAGTGCTTGAGCAATCCGCAGACGACGTTCGCCGCTGGTAACAAAACCTTTAATCCGATCCAGTTCACCAGGGCTGAGATAACGAGCTTCAGCATCCGCATTCACGATGGACTTCGTGACGATACTCATTTATGGATTCCTCCAAAAATAAATGAAACCAGGTTTATGTGAATAACCACTATCAGAAAGTGAAGTACCCCATCTTGCCTACGGCTGAAGATGGGGGTTATCCCAAAATCAGCTAGCACAAGGACGGTCTTATTCGTCTTTGGAGTTTCCCGTGTCCTTCGCCGTTGCCAAGTTAGGCACTCCTATTTCTAAGAGTTCGGGACTAAGCCCGATGATGGTCTTACACAGCTTCCACAGGCAGCTACCCGTCTTCCACAGGCAGTTTGATTTTTGTTTCGACACGCCCACTTTGGATTTACCGCAATGGCTAACCCACGAGGCAAGCGTCTTACTTGGAACTGAGTTACCTTCCGCAAATATTTTGCGGCATTATGTTGAGCTTATATCTCTACCGTTAACAGTTTGTAATATTTTTTTTCAGGTTTACTTGCAACCGAGCTACCTGAAAACACTTTTACAAAAGTTTACGACGAGTTATTAACTCCAGGAAAAATAGGGCACAGGATATCTGTGCCCTAATAAATCAGGGATTTGGTAATGGGCAGCAGGAGTCAGGATTATTACCCGTTACTCGTGACCTATTAACCCATTACCCAGCTTTTTAAACGACAGGCTCGAAGCTAGGAACAACGATGTCGTCGTTTTGCTTTGTTAGCTGGTTATACAGCTTTTCCGTATTGGGGAAGTTTGCCGCTGGGAGTGTTGGGAAGCGACGGTAGGGGACTGTATCTTCACCAAATACTTCTGCGTATTCAGGAGTACTCAGCATCCCACTAATAAAGGCTTTTAGACCTTGGGTTGCGAGGATTTGGTTGTACTTCCGAATTTCCGCTTGGTCTAATGGCGCACGTCCCAGGAAGTGCTTGGTACCCAGTTCAATCACCTTGGTATTGGGGTAGGGGGTGTAGAACTCTTTCTGGTAGAGCTTAGAACAACCCAACCCAGCAATGAATTCTTTCATGGTGATATCACCATTACTCAGCTTAGTTTCCCATACCGTAAATTCGTTTTCGGTGATGTAAGGCTCAACATCGCGCTCAAAGATTTGCCGATAGGCAGCACGGATGACATTTTTCACCGCTACCTTATCGCTTAAGTCAGCAATCATCTTGAACACTTTGGTTTGTTCACGTTGCTTGCTGACGCCTTGGCTGACGCGGAAGTTGATATCTGGCGCTGTCCGAGAGTTGCTGGGTGTACCCAGTTCCACAAACCGCGGCGTTTGTTCTTTTTGAATGCTGGGGGTGATATCTTCACGAATGCTACCCACCCGTAACTGGCGCATTGCTACACCCGCAGGGGTTAAATAACGCTCATAGGGTACTGTATCTTCCCCAAAGGCTTCGCTGTACTCTGGGCTATCAATAATAGCATCTACCAGGGCGTAGAAGCCCTTCTTAGCACAGATGTCGAAGTACTTGTTGGTTTCCTGACGACCGTAGGTAGGACGACCCAGCAAGCGACGGTGGATGTACTCAACCGCCTTCATGACGTACAGGCTTGTCCAGTACATCTTACGGAAGGTTTCCGACTTCGCTAAAGCCCGGATAAACTCGCGTACAGAAATTTCACCGTTTTCCAGCTTGATTTCCGCTACTGACAACCGCTGACCTTCATATACTTCCCGTCCGAACACTTGTAGGTAAGCAGCTTTAATTACCGCTTGCGTGGAACTTTCGGAGAATTTTACATTGGTTCCCGCTTTGGACTTTTTCCCTCTAGTACCGGGTAATTGATCCAAGCGGAAGACCTTGGAACCGAGAGTACCAGGGAATTCACTGCGAGCCTTGGGGTTGCTAATTTGGCTGTTGATACCAGGACCTTGGTGAATCAGGATACGTCTTGTATCTTTACCAAAGAAAGCAGGGCTACTGCTGGGGTTGCGAGTTTCTTTCGGGAAAATCGCCCCAAACTGGATTTCTAATGGGTCGTTTCCAGAACCGTAAGGGTGTTGGTCAGGGAGCGGTTGGTTGTAAGCAGCAAAAGTAGTGATGAACTGCGGTACTTTGCGGAATGGCGCACTGTAGTTCAACAAGTCTTGCTGGGGACCCCAGTTGCGACATTCTTGCGCTTCTTGACCCAAACCACGAATGTACGGTACTGTCTCTTCGCCAAAGTAGTCGGAGTATTCCTGCGAATCTACCAAGGCGTTAATTAAAGCTGGCAGACCGCCGTTGGAAATAATGGCAAAGTATTTTTGGACTTCTTCGCGGGAACTAGGACCCCGACCTAAGAAGTGACGGAAAGCCAATTCTAAAGCGCGGCTGTTAATGTATGGTTCGTAAAATTGTTGGCGGTAAAGGGGTGATTTACCTAAGCGACGCACAAACTCCTTCATGGAGATGTCGCCATTTTTCACCTGGGACTCCAAGTAGGACAATGACAAACCGTAAGCACGGGTAATGTCGCGCTCGAAAATTTGCCGATATGCTGCTTTGATAACGTCGTTCTTTTCACTAGCGGACAACCCTGGCTTCATCACAAATTTGGGACGCCGCTCGGCAGCGTTGAAGTAAATTTGTGGTAGCTGCAAACCTTGTTGGTCAGCAGAAGGACGCTGGCGGACTTTGTTAGAAGGGGTGGGTGCTTTGAACTCGCTAATCAAAACATCCATGTATTGTGCCACGATGTCAGATGCTGCTTGGTCTTTGCGGAAATACGACAGCGCCGCCGCCCGCATTTCCTGCAAAGCAACAATAGTCGCATCTGTCGAACAAGCATTCTCGATGATTTCCCGTAAACCACGGGTATTCACTTCAATAATGCTGGGGTCGCCAGCTACGATCGCATAGGTCAAGTAGCGCAAAAACCATGATAAGTCCCGCAAACTCTTAGCCATATTGCTCGGACCGTAGCGAGCAACGTTAATCGGGCGGAAACCAGAAGGTGTAGGACCTCCACCACCACTTGTGCTAAACAGGGAACGCAAATTTTCAAAGAAGCCCCCACGGCTTTCTACGTAGGTCACGGTTCCCAGTTCCATGCCCCGTTTGACATCCATTCCCGAACCGATAGCCGCCCCAGCCATTGCCATTTGAGGCTCTTTGGGCTTTTCTAAGAAAGCCATTGGCGAACCGCCAACGAAAATCCGGTTGGCGGCGCGAGAGACGATAATTTCTGAATTGTCTGTGAGTGTCTGGGCAATTTCTAGACGCTTTGCTCCAGAGGCAAAATAACTTGCCATTTCATTCAATTCACCCATTCCCAAAAAGCGGTCTTGTTGCTCAGCTTGGGAAATTTTTGACACCGCCAGTGTTTGATATAGTTGCGGGCGTGCAACTGAGCTTCCACCACTTGCCTTAACACTCATTTGATTTCTTAAGCTCCCATCATAATTTTTACTGTGTTAAGTCTGACCGGGACTCTGAAGTGCTGAGTTAAAAGTGCTGTGTTCTGAGTTTTTCCTACTGAGAATTGAGTATCAAGACAATTCGGAACTCAGGACTCAGTAAGGGAGCAAGGCCTTGCTCCCTTACTGACTTTTGGACTTTTGGATTTCGGCTGTTGCAATTGGTGTGGTTATTCCCTCCCCTTGCCGCCTTCATGACTGCCTCAAATTAACCCGGTCAGCTTTTAGATTAGAACGTTTTGCGTTCCTTCCGTGCTTTTATTAAGAAGTGTGTAGAACCTTGAGCATTCATGCATCAAGTATTCAAAGTGTATTGGGTAAGTTACCTGAGAAATCACTAAGTTTTGTATATAAAAATTACAATTACTGGAGAATGGGGCATGGGATATGGGGTATAGGGAATTGGGCATTGGGCATGGCGAATAGGGTTGGAGGTTGGGGGAATAGAGTTAGGGGAATAGGCGGATAAGGAGGGACAAAGAGTAAGTATGGGAGAATTCCAATGCCCAATGCCCAATGCCCAATGCCCCATTCCCAGAGTCGCCAGGATTCGATAAACTCAAGAATGCTGCGATGCTTGCATACAATGTCAGATTCTCAAACCGTTAGCGCTGCTGTTGCTAAACTCTACGATACTTACCCCTTTCCCCCAGAACCTATCCTGGACGAACCACCGCCTGGGTACAACTGGCGCTGGAAGTGGGAAGCAGCTTATAACTTCTGCACTGCTATGAAACCCCAAAGGCAGGATATTAGAATTTTGGATGCGGGCTGTGGTTCTGGTGTAGGTACGGAATACTTGGTACACCTCAACCCCCAGGCACACGTAGTGGGTATTGACTTGAGTGCAGGCACCCTGGAAGTCGCAAAGGAACGATGCAAAAGTTCTGGGGCGAATCGCGTCGAATTTCATCACCTGAGCTTGTTTGACGTAGACCAACTGCCTGGAAAATTTGATTTAATTAACTGTGTCGGTGTGTTGCACCATACCCCAGACCCAATTCGTGGTATTCAAGCGCTGGCGAACAAATTAGCGCCAGGAGGACTTTTGCATATTTTTGTTTATGGCGAGTTGGGACGCTGGGAAATCCGACTGATGCAGAACGCGATCGCACTCCTGCAAGGTGACAAGCGCGGTGATTATCGTGATGGTGTTCAGGTGGGGCGGCAAGTATTCGCTTCACTTCCAGAAAACAACAGAATTCTCAAGCGAGAAAAAGAGCGTTGGTCGTGGGAAAACCAGCGGGATGAGAACTTTGCTGATATGTACCTTCATCCCCAGGAAATTGATTACAACGTTGAGACGCTGTTGGAATTAATCGCTGCTTCCGGGTTGGAGTTTGTGGGTTTTTCTAATCCTAGTTTTTGGGATTTGAACAGACTTTTAGGTAAAGCACCAGAATTAGTAGAACGAGCAAAACAGTTAAGCGATCGCCAACGTTACCGCCTCATAGAATTATTAGATCCAGAAGTTAGTCATTACGAGTTTTTCCTGACTCGTCCTCCTCTACCCAAGGCTGACTGGTCGGATGATCGTGCTTTATTAGCAGCGATACCAGAGCTTAACCCTTGTATTGATGGATTTCCCAGCCAGACGCTGTTTAATTACGATTACAAGATTGTGAACTTGTCGGATGATGAGTTTACGTTTATGCAGGCTTGTGATGGAGAAAACACTGTGGGAGAGATTTTGCAGGGAGTATTGCTGGGGTTGGAGGGTGTCAGGAAACTGCAGCAAGAGCAGTTGGTGATGCTCGGCAACGGATGAGGTAACGGATGTAACGGATGAGTTATATGTGAGTTATGGAAGGGTTGGGGGGAGAGGTTAAAAAACGTAAAATCCCATCACCCTTAATCTTTTGTTTGATAAACTATTCAGAATAGTTATTCTGGAAGCCTTATCTAGCAATGATTACAGCCAAACAAGCTGCTGCTGTTCTCGGTATCTCAGAAACTAGAATTTGTTTGCTTCTGCGACAAGGAAGGGTACGAGGAGCCAAAAAAAAGGGTAGAGTCTGGATGATTCCCGTCTCTAGGGATGGACGAATCAAAATTACGGATAAAAACAGCGGACCTGATGGTAGATGGACTCTGCCTCATTCTGCAAAAAAGAAAAAAATTCATGTAAGTTCACCACAAATTCGCTCTAACAAAAACCAGGGAACAAGAGAGCCAGTGATTATTGTCAAAATAGGCTCGAAACAAAAGATTTACACGAATTATGCCGAAGTTTCCGGTCCATTCCGCATTATCTATAATCCCGACAAGCCTTTGGATGGTGAAGCCCAGGTCTGGATTGAGACTTATGGGCGTGTCGTAACTTCTGGGTAATCACAAGACTTCCTGATAAAATACACGTCACTAAGGGGCACGAGAGTTTCATGCTCCCACCTTGTAGTCCACGCCACCAGAAAACCATCATTAATTCATCCGCTTCATCCGCTACAGAATCCGTTGCGGCTACGCTTGCTCTATCCACCGCAAATGCTGCGGTAATAACTTCGCCAAATCATAGCGCTCTAAAATCGTCTCCCGCGCTCTGGCACGAATATCCGCCATCCGAGTCGGATGATCCAACACTTCCTCAATGCGATCGCTAATCTTTTCTGGTGAATAAAAGTCCACCAACAAACCATTTACACTATCTTTAATTACCTCTGTCACGGGGGGAGTATTAGAACCCAGAACCAAGCACCCGGTAGACATCGATTCCAGCATCGACCAAGACAACACAAAGGGGTAAGTCAGATAAACGTGAACAGAACTTGCTTGGATAACCTGCAAATATTCAGGATAGGGCAGCAACCCGGTAAAGTGAACGCGGCTAAGGTCAAGGGGAACTGTTTCCAGCATTAACTGCTTGTAAGTTTTACCATCAGGTAGCTGCTTGCCATAAGCCACCCTGTCTTGTCCGACAATGACAGCATGACAGTTTGGTCGTCGTTTTTGGATAATTGCCAATGTCTCGATAAACTGGGGAAAACCTCGGTAAGGTTCCATCCCTCGCGCTACATAGGTGATTAGCTCATCTACATGGGATAGGTCTAAGTTAATTCGAGGTAGAACCAACTTTGACCCCGGTTGAGGGTTAAAGAATTCCGTATCAACGCCATCATGACAAATAGTAATTTTACTGTGATACTCTGGTGGAAACTGCTGTCTTTGCCAGTTTGTGGGAGAAAGCCCTTTATCACAGCTGTATAAATCTACTAAGATAGGCGTGTTTTTAACTCTAATTCGGGCTTCAGCATCGGCGTCTAGGGGGTCTTCGGGGTTAAAGTCAGCATCAGTGCCTCTGGCGTGATAAAACCACTCGAAGTAGCACAGCAATTTGGCTTTGGGAAACATATCCTTGGCAAATAGAGTCGGTCCCCAACCAGAATGACCGTAAACCACATCGGGAACAAAGCCTTGTTCTTTGAGTTGTTGTGCGATGCGGTAAACAGCTTGCCCTTGCAAGACAGCATTTTCTAAATTCCGGATGTAGTGATGGGTTTCTCTTCGTGCAGTCCGAGAAGGGTGATAAAGAACTTTGTGAACGCCAGGTAAAGAACCTTCCTGGCGGTTAGTGCCATAGACAACGGTGTTGCGCTTATCTTTTGCTAATTCTGTCGCTGGGTTACGGAACTGCGCCGGGAAATTAGGATGTAAAAACAGGATGTTCATGGACTTTCACATATTGAAGCTCTTTGGGGACAACTTACCTAGTACCGGCTCTAAAAAAACAATCGTCCAATTAGCCAAGCAACTAACAACCCTAATGCTGTCATAGAACCAAAAATCCAAAAAATTTGCCTTTCACTAAACCCATCAGCATCCATTTGCAACCCTGCTATTGACCCCAAACCAGCGCTAGCCATTGCTAAAAATAATCCCAAGATTAGAGGCCAGGTTATGGGACTACCCCAGAAAAACCAAGCTGCTAGCAGAAAAGCCACAATCACAAGTCCTACTAGCCAGAGAGCATCTTTGACAGTAGACAGTACCCCCAGCCCGAAAACCTTCAACGCTGTAATCGATACCAAGGTTAATCCCCCAAGTCCAACCATTAACATTATCAGACCCTGGGAAGGTAGGGAAATAATCACAGCTAACAACACAGCTACAGCCCCAGAGACGGGTGTTAACCAAGTTAAAGATTGATTAAACACCCAACTTATAGAACCCACCCAGGCTAATGCCCAAAACAACCAAAATGATGTTTTGGCAGTCAGTAGCAGACCAAAGAACATATAGCCCAAAAATAGAAGAAATAATGAGGGTAAGGGTAGGCATTCCCAGAACTCCTCATTACTCAATTGCCTCCGTTCAGTCACTCTTGGTCGTTGTCTGTCATGATTAGAAGCACTAGGTGGAGTCTTAGTTGGCGTCTGATTGGGAGTGTAAACTTTCACTCTAGGTGGATTTTTGGCTCTGTTTGATGGGTTGCCACCAAGTTTAGTATCTTGATTTGCTGGACTAGATTTTTTCTGAGATGAGCGTGACATTTGCCATAAGTCGTAATTTGTACCATCGGGCATCGTAGCCCCTGTTAAAACAGCTTCTGTCAACTCAGCCGCTTCTATGTTAGTTTCTAGAAGTATTGCCTCAGCTAAGTAAGCTTGAGGTAATTTGGTTTGAAAGAGGTTAGCTCCACTCAAATCAGCATTTTTTAAATTTGCTCCTTTCAAGTTAGCTCCTGTTAAGTCTGTCCCTTGCAGTTGCGCTCCAGACAGGTCTGCTTTAGACAGTTTCGTGCCTCTTAAGTTGCTGCCTCTCAAGTTGGCAGCAACTAAATTAGCATGGTTCAGGTTAGCTTGGCTTAGATCTGCTCCCGCCAAGTTTGCCTGAGATAAATTCGCTTGATAAAGGGTAGCCCCACTCAAGTTAGCTTGCTTGAGGTTAGCTTTACTTAAATCTATCCAGCTGAAGTCCCGGCGACCTGCTGCATATTGTTTCAGGGCTTGCTCTGCCTCCATCGACTCTTACCTCACCCGCATTATCCGCTGTATTTAAGTTGTAGCCGCTATTCGTGTTTACAGTCTAATTTGAGTAATTCCGAATCAGCCAACACCGTCCGGAGTGCGATCGCTTCCTTCGCGAGTATCCTGTAGACATATCGGTTTGGCATTATCTTCTTTTTTGGCGGGATACCCCACCCATGTTAAATCGGCTTGCCGATGGGCACGTTGTGAAAAAATTGATGGCTGTGAATCAGTCTTGCTCTTCTGCCACGCTGG
>JAYKJH010000204.1:0-4555 GCA_035285345.1 Nostocaceae cyanobacterium
TCTTGGCTGAGTTTTGCTTTATCTAAAACAATTACATCCGGACGTAATGCTGTTGCTTCTACTGCGGGTGGTTTAATCAAACAAGTTTTCGGAATCAACCAATTAAAATTAGTACGAAGAATTTCAGCGTAGATTCTACCAGCAATATTTCCTGATACTTCTTCATGAGGACCAGTTGGTTCCATGTTACGTAATTCTCCGTCAATAAGTTCGTAACGGGGATTGTCCCCATACTCAGCAATAAATTGCTCGAAACTGAGAAGCTTGGCTGGGGTGTAAGTCATAGTTGATATTGTGGCAGGAGGTGGTGTTATTTTAGCGAACCTATATTAATCATGTTTGATTATTTTATTGCTGTAATATATAAATAGACCTATGAGCAAAAGTCAGTTTTTTTGTGTTCTTCTTTGCGCCTTTGCGCCTTTGCGTGAGATAAAAAAGATTTATTTATGCAAGAGGTCTAATGTATTGCTGGCTGAACACTGCCCTCGGATATTAGAAGTACAAATGATTGCAGCCCTCAAGCAAGATGCTGAAGACCCTGAGTATCAAGGATATCGAAGATAGTTAATTAAGCCCGTGCTGTTTGACCTCGACCCTGAACCTGTTGCAATTGGTACATATGATTAAACAGATTCCAGCAATATTCCTCTGGCAACCCGCAGGTGACAGCACCGCGCAAAACAACGTTAAAGTACCAGTCATTGGGCGCAATTTCTGCTAATAACTTGTTCACCACCACGTAGGTACGCACATCTTTGTATACTTTACCTTGACAGTGAATATCTACAAATTCTTGACGATAACCACCTTGGGGAACATCTTCCCGTTCATCCAAGCGATCGCTTAATCTCCACGGCAGTTGATAGAGTACTCCCTGGACATAATGCTGGGAATCTTTCACCACATCCAAGACTCCACAATTCCGCAGGGATGAATAGCGATAAAACCCTAAACGATAGCCTCCCAGCTTCCCAATACCTACGACATAACTGTGGGTTTTTTCTCCCAAGGAGCGCTTCAAATCTACCGGACACATACAGGAGCCATAGGCAAAGTAGTAAAACATCGGCTCTATCTGCTGCTGTTGCGGCAATCTCTCAGTTGGGTTGACAGGCTGATGAGATTGCATCCAGCTGTGGTGTAAGCGTCCTGGCTGATGGCTCATCTACGGCTAGATATACTTGCTCAAGATTGTCGAGATTATAGCATAACTTTGCTCATAATGCAAGATATTTTAATAGATAGACTGGGGATTAGGGACTGGGGACGATTAATTTTGGATTTTGGATGCGTAGATTTTAGATTGGGTAGCAATCGAAAATCTCAAATCTAAAATTTTTCACTAGCCCTATTACCCATTACCCATTACCCATTCTCTGTGTACCATTGGCAATTCAATAATAAACTCTGTACCTTGACCAACTTCAGAATTACAAGACAATTGACCACCATGTTCCTCAATAATTTTATAACTAATATACAAGCCTAAACCCGTACCCTTACCAGGTGCTTTGGTGGTAAAAAATGGGTCAAAAATACGTTTAATCAATTCTGGATCAATAGCAGCTCCATTGTTAGCAATAGCAATAATTACACGATTATTCTTGGTATAGGTACGAATATGAATTGTGGGTAATGGGTAATGGGTAATAGGTAATGAATTTTCTCCAAATCCTTCATGTCCGTCAGGTTCCCACTCTGATACTGCATCAATAGCATTACTGAGGATATTCATAAATACCTGATTCAACTGACTGGGGTAACAGTCAATTTTGGGGAGTTGAGAGTAGTCTTTAATAACCTGAATTTCGCGACGCTGACGCTGTGGTTTTAGACGGTGAGACAACAACAGCAAGGTGTTATCGATACCTTCATGAATATCTACCCGCTTCCACTTAGCTTGATCCAGTCGGGAGAAGTTCTTTAATGACTGGACAATGTGATTAATCCGGACTGCACCCTGTTTCATGGAATTGAGCAGTTTGGGAAAATCGTCCCGAATAAAATTTAAATCTATATTCTGAATGTATTGCGTTATTTCTTCCCTAGAGTCGGGGTAATGCTGCTGATATAAGTCTATTAAATATAGTAAGTCTTGGGTATATTCGGTGGCTGGCTGAATATTCCCATAAATAAAGCTGGTGGGATTATTAATTTCGTGAGCTACCCCTGCTACCAGACTACCCAGGGAAGACATTTTTTCTGATTGAATTAGTTGAGCTTGGGTATTTTGCAATTGTTCCAGAGTGATTTCTAGCTGCTGAGCTTTTTCCCGTTCTCTTGCTTCACTTTCTTTTATTGCTGCTTCTGCACGTTTGCGATCGCTTATATCCCGTGCTACCCAAATAACTGATGTCTCAGAAATTGGCGAAATACTAGCAGTAAACCACAGTTGATGGTCTTCGGTTGTCATACAATAATCGAAATGCAGCCGCTGTTTCGTATCTAAGGCTTCCTGAACCTTTTCTAACCATATATTTGCTGTTTCATATTGAAAAAAATTGTCTATTGTCTGTGTAACTAAATCAGTTTCATTGGTATAGAAATGACTGCAATTAGTTGGGATGATTTCCACATTTTCTATCTGCCGCTCTTGCGTATTTATAACCAATACCATATCAGTCATTGATTCAAAAGTAGCACGCAGTTTTGCCTCTGAGGATTTTAATTTTTCTTCCATCAGTCGGCGATGAAAAATTTCTTTTTGCAATCGCTGATTTGCCTCGATTAATTCTTGAGTTTTTTCATCTACTAAATGGTGTAAACTTTCCAGAGTATTCCACATTTCTAATGGGTTAATCGCTGATAGTATTCCTGTTTGAGTAACAATACCAAGCAATTCATCTGTATTATTACATACTACCAAATGCCGCACCAGATGCTTTTGCATAATTTGATGTGCTGTCCACAGGTCGTTATTGTCTCTGATGAAAAACAGGGGTGTACTCATCACCTCTGACCCCTGGGTGTGTAGGAAATCCAATCCCAATTGACAAAACTGAACAATGTCACCTGCTGTAATAATTCCTACCGAAATTAGGGATGGGGAGGTGGGACAGGAATACCCTGCTTTCAAGTCTCCCTTGTCCCCCTTCCCTTCTTCTGTTTTTCCCCCACGACTCCCTAATCCCTGCTCTTTGACTATCACCACCGAAGAACTGTCCCCAGCGTCCATCAATTGGGCGACTTTCAACAGTGAATCTGTCCCATTTACTGAAAAAATATTAGTATCCATTACTTCTTTAACATGCTTAAAGGTCAGTAAATCTGCTGGCTGAAGTGGCTCGCGCAGACTTTGAGGTGTCACAATACCGATGACATGTCCTGCATCATTGACGACAGGAAGGTGAGAAATGCCATGCTGGTGCAGTAAACGCATAATGGCAAATATATCTTGAACTTCACTTTCTGTGACAGTTACAGGGGGGTGGCTAATCACTGCTGCGACGGTAACATGATGCAAATCGATACCACTAGCTATTAAGCGGACTATATCTCGTTGTGTTAACAAACCGACTAAAGGGCTATTGGGTTCTGTACTCTGGTGTACTAGTACACAATTGCTATTACCAAAGCTCATGAGTCCTAAAGCCTCAGCCACGGAAGTATCAAGTGTCGTAGCTACTGGTTGACGATTAATGGCTGCAGGGTTGCAATATTTTTTCATGAAGCATAGTTGTAATTTTTGTTAACAGGATATGTCACTAGCAAATGTAAATGCGATAACAAGCCACTCAGGTATAAGGTTATATCTACTTTACAAATTATGTATAAAAAGTCAACTTTCGTCTAGATGTAGAAACTTCGCACAAGCTCTTGTCAGAGCAGTACTAGTAGAATTTGTAGGGTTCAATTAAATATAGATAAAACGCGAGCGCGCCTTACCCAAATCTCCTCTGTATATTCACTATTTTGGCGCTGCGTATCAGAAATATTTTTGACAAAAAGCCTAGCTTTCATAACACTTAAAATCTCCGCGTCGCCAAGGCTACGAGAGTTTTGTCAAGATTTTATGTACTGATGGGCAATGCTACATACACCCTCAAAAACTTATTTTACCTTGTCGGGCAGCGCTCAGCCTACGGTTATTTATTTTGGTGTAAGATATCAGAGATATAATTTCTCACAAATTATGCCTGGACTGTTATGGCAAGCAATTGTGAGTGGTTCTAGATAATTTTAAATTGTTTTAAATTCTGGAGTGGAAATTAGCACTTGCTTTGGACGATGATTGCGAGTTGTCTATAACCGCTGGTAATTCGATCGCAAACTCAGTACCCTGACCAACTTTGGAATTACAAGACAATTGACCACCATGTTCTTCAACAATAATTTTGTAACTAATAGACAAGCCTAAACCCGTACCCTTACCTAGAGGTTTTGTGGTAAAAAATGGGTCAAAAATCCGCTTAATCAATTCTGCCTCAATAACAGGTCCATTGTTAGCAATAGCAATAATTACACGATTATTCTTGGTATAGGTACGAATATGAATTGTGGGTAATGGGTAATGGGTAATAGGTAATGAATTTTCTCCAAATCCTTCATGTCC
>JAYKJH010000205.1:0-32478 GCA_035285345.1 Nostocaceae cyanobacterium
ATGGGGCATGGGGCATGGGGGATTGGGCATGGGTAATTCTTCCATTGTTTCCAAGTCCTCCTTGTCCCCCAAGTCATTCAATTCCCCATTTAAAAGTCCCCCACTAGCGACAGTTTGCAGCCAAGCAGCTAACATAGTTGGATTCACTGTTACGTGAATCCAACCTGGTTTAACTACGTGAATTGTGAATTCGTCCTGTGATTTTTCCGAAAAATGAGAAGCGATCGCTGTAGCTAATACTTGAGGAGACATTTTTGTGAATTTTGACCTTTGTAGTACGACTCCAGATATATACAGGGGACTAATACAATTTTTACCTCTATGTAATGGAATATGCTTATCTACTTCCCTAGGTAGATATAGGGAGCTAAAACAAATACTCAGCGCCGATTCTAGCTGATTCAAGATTCTTTTTTTTATTGCTATATATTTAATTAAAGGTAGCATTTTATTCTTTGTAGCCCTTGGTATACGGAAGCAACAGTTAAAATTCGGATTTTTTGTCATCTTCCATAGGGTATAACTTTCAGCCATACTTAAAATATAAAAAGTGTGCAAATTTTGATTAACAAAGGGTGATTTTTACTACCCTCCGTGTACAGTAAAAGTTATGTAGAGTTAAATCACTTTTCTACTCAACGAAGGCTGGCTCTGTGGGCTTATGCTCAAGCTTGCCCTAAACCGAAAAAGTAAACTCCCTCCTTGCACCTCTTGTATGACGTCTTTGTCAATAGCTAAACGCTCTATGTTGCCTATGCAATCTCCATCCTCCTTTTCTGAAGCTTCTCGTCCTTTCCTAACCTGGCAAAGGATTCTTGACTGGGCTCAAGAACACTATCGCTGCCGGACTTTCAGTAAAGATGAGCGAATCCCGGCTCGACCTGGACTGCTGTATTTGGTGCAAAGGGGAGCAATCCGCATGGTGGGTACTGCCCAAGTCAGTGCTACAGCCAGCCAGCTCACCTCTCGACGTGTTAACAGAACGCCAGAAGAAGCTTTCTTAGGGTTTATTGGCGCCGGACAGCCCTTTGAAATTGTTGCCCAGTCTCCCTTCACCCTCCAGGCTTACGCGCACGTTGACCAAACATCTGTGCTGTGGATGTATTGGCATGACCTGGACAACTGGCCTCACTTCCGGCGGGAAGTGATGGACGCCTTCCGTTACCAACACCAGCGCAAGTTGCTGTGGCTGAGCGCTCTGGGTCAACGACGGACTATTGACCGTCTGTTAGGGTTCCTGACTCTGTTGATTGAAGAGTACGGCGAACCCTCCATCAGCGATACCGATCCTGATGTCATTCGCGGTTACTGTCTGCCGTTCCCGCTCACCCACGCTCAAATTGGTAGCGCTATTGGCTCCACCCGCGTTACCGTCACCCGATTGATGGGCAAGCTGCGTCAACGCGGCTTAATCTTAACTCAAGGTGATAATCTCATCTGCTTACCAGCTGATTCGATTAATCGCGCCAGTTAAATCAATTTTAGATTTTTGATTGACGATTTTGGATTGGTGATTTGGGGTTTGACCCCACAGAAACCAGAAATATCAGGTTTGGACAATCCAAAATCCTTCTTGAAAAGTTCCCTACGGCGGGAAACCCGCCTGCAGGACTTTTCGCAAAATCCAAAATCTAAAATCCCTGGGGTCAGCGAATCCTGACAAATCCGGCTTGAGAAATCAGTTCCTGACCCTGCTCGGTAAGTAAGAAGTTAGCATAAGTTTCCCCTGCTTGCTGTTCGATTTGCCCGTTTTGTTTGACTACCACAAACAGGTTGCGGGTTAAAGGATATTTCCCCGATTGAAATGCCTCCATGTTCAACTGATTTCGCTGAGCAGGACATTGTGCGGGGGGAACTACAGGTTCCCGGTAGGGGGGTACAAATTGTCCCGGAGTCCGTCCCAAGGGTATCGGTTTAATCGAGCATTGGGGTACAACTTCCGGAGCCGAAGCGTAATATATCCCCCCTGGACTACCTGCTAATTTTTGCAGTGCTTGGGTAGTCGTAGCGACAAACTCCACTTTAGGGCTAAAAGGTTGACCTGCCAAGATATCTTGGACAAATAACTCCACAGTACCGCCATCAGTTGTTCTGCGAGAGAAAGGTTTAATCGGGACGTTCGGACCACCGACTTGAGTCCAATTAGTAATTTTGCCAGTGTAAATATCCCGTAGTTGGTCGATAGTGAGTCCGGGAATATTCAAATTAGGATTCACCGCTACCGCTAAACCGTCAATAGCCACAGGAATTTCTGTGAGGCTAAAGCCTCGCTGTTGAGCGCGAGCTATTTCTGTGTCTTGAAGCGGTCGCGAAGATTGGGCAAAGCCTAGTTTACCATCAATTAATGCTGCAATTCCAGTACTGGAACCAGGAGTACCACCACTAGGTTCTACATAGCGGAGCCTAAACTCTGGTCGCGCTGCTTGAATACCTGCGTCTGCTAACGGTCGAATTGGCGCCCAAGATGTACTACCACCATAGTTAAATAAACCTGTAGGGACATTCTGCACAGAGGCAAAATTTTTGCCTGCAGCTTGTCTGGAAGTAGATTTATTAACATTATTAGATTGAGAATTGTTTAGTTTCCCCAAGTCCACGTTAGATTTGCGCGTGAACCACCAGAAGCCACCACCCAATAAGGCGACAGTGATGAGCAAAGATAAGATTAAAATACCTGTTTCGTTTTTTTTAGTCATTAGTCATTGGTTATTAGTCATTAGTCATTAGTTATTAATCCGTAGGAGTGGGTTTTACCAAGTCCCTGTCCTTACGGGGAATCTTGGCGAAAAATGCTAAATCTTACTAAACCCACTTTGTCAAGGACAACAAACAATAAATTAAAAATAACTATCTTCACAAATCAACACAAATATTTACTTGGCGTAACTTATTGTGAGATAGGGACAAAATCGTAACCAGTCCGAGAACGCTCACCTCGAACAATCTTCACCAGCTGTACTGTACCATTGCGATCGCCCGATGGTAAGAAGTTTATTTTACCGGATGCTCCAATTGTAGAAAAATCAGGTGCCAAAAGGGCTTGTTTAACTCCACCACGGCTGGGATTTCGTTCTAATGCGGTAATTAAAGCCTTTGTAGCATCGTAAGCTGTAGCAGTCCTCCAGTTAACATCAGCACCCCATAAGTCTCTAGATGTTTGGGTAAAATCTGATTGATTATTTGCTTGAATATGCCAAGGAACAGCTATTACCATGTCAATTGCTGCTTCTCTGCCAATTTCTAAAGTTTTAATACTATAAACATCATCTCCCCCTAAAACAGGCAATTTTTTCTGGTTTACTTGTACTACTTGCAAGGCTTTATCAAGGGTATCTGTATTAGCTGCTAGCATTAATACTTGGGCACCTTGTTGTGTCGCTTGTGCGATACTTTGAGCAGCGCTAAAATCTGGTTTAGATAAATCAAATTCATTTGTTACTTGTCCTCCTTGTAATGAAACAGCAGAGACAAATTCTGACTTCAACGACTGACTATAATTACTCTGAGAATTGAAGAATACCGCTGCTTTTTTACCCTGTAATTTGCTGGTCATGTAATTAGCTAAAGCCCTAGCAGCAATGAAATCACTGGGAACTGTTCGATATACATAGGGGCTAAAGTTTGTCAGTTTTACGGAGGTACTAACGGGGCTAATAGCTACCAATTTACCAGAATTGTAAACTTCACCAGCGGCTAAAGTTGTATCACTAGCCAAAGGTCCGACTACACCTAATACTTCTGAATTATTGACTAAAGTTTCGGCAATTTGTTTAGCAATTTCTGGGTTGTCGTCGTCATTGGCGATCGCTACTTTTAAAGGTATACCGTTAATTCCCCCTACCGCATTGATTTCATTTTGTGCTTGTGCTACTCCCCGCAATACTTCTAAAGCACTATTAGGGTCAGTACCAATGGGGACAGATACAGCAATAGTGTAGCTCTTTTGGTCACGAATTCGGGCATTATTCAGAAATATTAACGTCTCTGGGTCGTTCTTTTTTAATTTTAATGCTGCTTCTAGATTGCTGATTGCTTCGCTGGATTTTTTCACTGCTAATGCTTCTACACCGGACTTTTTATCTGGTGATACTTCTCCCGGAATTAAGATTTTTTCTCCCAAGCTGATGCGCTGTTCTAAAGTTTTGTTTTTTGAGGAATTAATCTTATTATTGCTAGACTGTTCCTGATTTGGTGAATTTAAGTTCCTCAATTTATTCCCAAATAACAAATATCCACCACCCACCAAACCCAATGTAAGTAGGAGAGCTAGAACTAAAATTGTAGTTTCATTCTTTTTAGACATAAGCTCAATTTTTTGGCGTTCTTCTTTGCGTATCCAGCGTATGCAGCGTGAGGCAAAATAATATTTATGTCAGAGGTCTAGGGTGAAAAGGGTACAAAATCATATTCAGCAGTACTGGAACGCTTACGATGAACAATTTTCACTAACTGCACTGTACCGTTCCTGTCCCCCGATGGTAAGAACCGGACTACACCCGATGCACCTATTGTAGAAAAATCTCCCGACGCGAGGGTTTGTTGTACTCCAGAACGGCTAGGATTGCGTTCTAATGCTGCAATTAAAGCCTTAGTGGCATCATAGGATAAAGCAGTACGCCAGTTGACATCTGCACCCCATAATTGCCGGGATTTTGTGGGAAAATTGGAATTAGTATTACCTTCAATATGCCAGGGAACTGCTACCACCATACCCTCTCCTGATTCCCCTTCTACTTCTAAAGTTTTGATAGTATAAACTCCATCTCCTCCCAATAAAGTTAATCGTTTACGGTTTACTTCCATGAGTTGCAATGCTTTGTCGAGTTGCTCTTGATTGGGAGCTAACATCAAAACTTCTGCACCTTGTTTCATCGCCTGTTCTATACTTTTGGCAGCGCTAAAATCTGGTTCGGATAAGTCAAATTCGCTCGATACCTGTCCTCCTCCTAATGAAACAGCCGTGACAAATTCTGATTTTAAAGATTGGCTATAATTACTTTGGGAATTAAAGAAGACTGCGGCATTTTTCCGCTTTAATTTATTAAGCATGTAGTCGGCTAGTCCTCTAGCGGCGACATAATCACTGGGAACTGTACGAAAAATGTAGGGACTATATCCTGAAAGTTTTACCGAAGTACTTACGGGACTAATAGCTACAAGTTGTCCGGAATTATAGACTCTACCAGCTTCTAAAGTAACGTCGCTACCATAGGGACCCACTACACCTAAGACTTCCTGATTTTTAACTAAAGTTTCAGCAATTTGTTTGGCAATTTCTGGTTTATTTTCATCATCGGCAATTGCTACTTTCAATGGAATACCTTTAATTCCTCCAGCGGCATTGATTTCATTTTGTGCTTGTGCTACTCCGCGTAGCATTTCTAAAGCACCATTGGGGTTAGTGCCAATCGGTACAGAAACTGCAATTGTGTAGTTTTTATTATCGCCAATTTTGGCATTATTCAAAAATATTAATGCCTCTGGGTCGTTGCGTTTTAAACGTAAAGCAGCTTCTAAATTTGCCACCGCTTCTTTGTATTTTTTATCGGCGAAAGCTGCTATACCTGCTTTTTTAACTGGGGAAATATCTCCGGGAATTAATCTGGTTTCGCCGATACTAAAGCGTTCGGTTGGTGAAATATTATTCAAGGAAATTTCCCCTGATTTCTGAGGATTAAAAAAATGATTAACAATCCAAAAAGCCACCCCACCGATTAACCCTAATGAGATTAAAATCGCTAACAAGAGAACTATGGTTTCGTTTTTATTGGTTTGAGACATAGGCGCTTTAGATTTTTGCAACTCCACTGATAATTAATTGCCAAAATTATTTTGTGCAATTTACTTACTGAAAAAATTCTCTCACACTTTTATTTCTCCGTTACTTGTGCGTAAGACCTAAATTTATAGGTGGTAAAGTTAGCGAAAGTTAACGATTTATTGACAAAAAATTACGATTGTGTTTAATAGATGTAGATGAATCTGTCGTCTCAGATAACAGTTAAGTACTTGCTCAAAAAAATATGAAGAAATTTGACTATTGTCTGAGGATGGTGAGTACCGTAGGTTTGTGATTTTTGGGAAAATTTAACGGCTGATTATCCAGAATTTGGTGGGTATTTTTAGTCTAACAAACCTCGTGTTTTCTATCAGTTTATGCTCCTACTACTTCAATGATGAACTGGTATAAGTTTCTCCTAACTCATATCTTGCACCACGGGAGGTTTTACCTCCCGTCGCTTCCAGGTTGAACCTGGGAACGAGGAAGGACTACAGTTATCCCAGCTAGGTGATGAACAGATAACCTGTTGTAGAACCTGCAATACTGCAGTCTGTCTACAAACAATTGTTCACAATCTACTGAGGATTGCTGAACATATGATGCGGGAAGACAATCAATATCTGCTCAAAGAGGAAATTGTCCTGTTTGAGCAGATATCACCGGATACATCTACCCTGATGACCGGATGTAATATAGATACAACTTTGTTACGGCTAATTCCGTATGTCAGCCGAAAAATGTAGTCAAGAAATCTTCCTTACCCCATCAATAAAGATAACAATTTGTAAATCAGACGAAACAAAGCGGTGAGTGCAACAGCTACTAACCCACCAATAACCGCCAAAACTACAACTTCCATCATCTGATTCCGGAGGAAGAACAAGACAATAGCTAATGTGATTGCAGCAATAATTAGCAAATCAACTTTTTCAATCCAGCGGCGGTTTTGGGCGAAAATTAGCAGAGTTAAAATCACCCCAGAAATAGCTACAGCTGCAATCGGTGATGGCACAAGACTAGAGAGAGCAATAGCAATCAAACCTGCTTCAAATCCACTAAATGCTGCTCCACCTAACAATTCCAGGGTGGAAAATGCTGGTTGATTGACTACAGGAGTAATCGGTGGTGGTGGTTGGACTACTGGTGGTGATGGCTGATGTTGTGCTGTTACAGGTGCTGGGGGTCGGGCTGGCTGTGGTGATGGTGGTACTTTGGTAGGGGGAACAACCTGTGGTTTCCCGATAGCTTCTAGGGCTTCTAGAACGGACTGGGCTGACTGAAAGCGTTGATTGGGTGCTGACAGGAGCATTTTATCCAAGATATCAGCAACAGAGGAACTGACATTGGGGACGTGCGATCGCCAATTCCAACGGTTGTTGTAGACATCAAACAACTCGCTGGGGTCCTCTGCGGTGAGTAAAATCAATGCTGTCACAGCCAAAGCGTACAAATCGGTAGCTGGGAAGACTTGACCACCAGACATTTGCTCTGGCGGTGCAAATCCCATAGAATAGATGCCTGTCGAAGGTCCCGCTGGTCCCCCTGATGCAACATTTGTCACTTGTTTAACGGCGCCAAAATCCAGCAAGAACAACTTGCCATCACGACGACGCATGATGTTAGATGGCTTAATATCCCGGTGGATCGTGCCATTTTCGTGAACAAACCGGAGTACGGGGAGGATGCTGTAGAGCATTTCTAACACTTCTGACTCAGAGAAATTACCTTTTTGAGCTAATTCCTCCTCCAGATTTTCTCCATCGATAAATTCCTGGACTAGATAGAAGAACTTCTCTT
Source organism: Nostocaceae cyanobacterium (assembly GCA_035285345.1). GTDB lineage: Bacteria > Cyanobacteriota > Cyanobacteriia > Cyanobacteriales > Nostocaceae > JAYKJH01. The sequence continues at coordinate 7,580 of JAYKJH010000205.1, forward strand.
GCTGTCCTGGTTGCAAGCTGGGAGTTGTCAGTGCAAAGAAAGCAAACAAGTCAGGAATTTGGTCGTGTTGGCTACCGAGTTCTTCGAGAACTACCGCTTCTCTTTCAAATAGCTTTTGCGCGGTTGCTAGTTGAGTTACGGTTAAATCTCCCGCTGGTTGGAACTGCTTTACTACGCACTGACGCATACTAGGAGTATAGCGATCGCGTGCTAAAAAAGCTGCCCCAAATCCTCCCCTTCCCAGCAGTTTAATTGTTAAATAACGTCCGCTGAGAATTAACGGCATTCCACAGGTAGTGCAGTATTTTTGCTGGATTTCTGTTAGTGTCTCGGTATCATCTAAATCCGCAAAATGGTTTTCTGGTCGGGGACAGCGGGGACGAGTGCAATAAACTTTCATATTCGTGGTTAGTCATTAGTCATTAGTCATTAGTCATTAGTCAAAAGCCTAGGATAATTGACTGTTGACTCTTGAACGGCAGTTGCTACCACGGGGGAGACCCGCGTACCGCACTACCTCCTGCTGACCTCTGACTCCTGACCAAATTTTAACCTTCCGCAGAGTTAGGTGTTGCTGGTTCCAGGGTAGTTAATGGAACATTGGTGGGGGACGCATTTAACCAATCTTTGTTCCATCCGGGAGTAGCGAATTGGGGTAAAATTTCCCGACTAAAGGCTTCGGCTGCTTTGGAGCGATAACGGTTAGGGTTATATATCAGCCACAGCGTCCGCTTGACCACAACCCCATCAATCGGGGAAGAGTGCAAAACACCCATTTGTAATTCTTTACTAATCGCCGAAGTAGAGACAAAGGCCGCACCCAAGCCAGATTGGACAGCGTTTTTAATAGCTTCTATGGAATTTAGTTCCATTTCCACTTTAAAACGCCTGGTATCGAGGTCGCAGCGTGTCAGCACTTGGTCAATCACCTTCCGGATAGTTGATTGGGAATCAAGAGCAATGAATTGCAGCTTATATAGGTCTTCTTTTTGAATCATCTCTAATTTGGCGAAGGGATGGAACACTGGTAAAATCAGTGCCAATTCATCTTCGGCGTAAGGGATAATTTGCAAAGATTCCTGGAGTTCTGCAGGAATTTCGCCGCCAATGATCGCCAGGTCTACCTGTCCATTTGCTACACTCCAAGCTGTCCGTCGGGTGGAGTGAACATGCAATTGGACTGCAACATCGGCATATTTTTGGCGAAACATACCAATCATCCGGGGCAGTAGATAGGTGCCGGTAGTTTGAGAAGCACCGACAATCAGCGTCCCACCTTGGAGATTTTGCAAATCCTCAATCGCTCGACAGGTTTCCTGACAAAGGCTGAGGATTTTTTCACCGTAGCTCAAAAGCAGATACCCAGCTTCAGTTAATTGCGCTCTTCGTCCCCCACGGTCAAATAAAGGAACATCCAGCTGCCGTTCTAGGTTTTGCACTTGCAAACTCACGGCTGGTTGAGATACGTACAGACTGTCAGCAGCGCGCTTGAAGCTCCCTTCGGCGGCGATTGCTTTCAGAATACGTAACTGATCTAAAGTGAAAGGAAGGTCAGACATACGGCTAAACCCACAAACAAGAAAGGAGCGAACAGAGCAACAAGCGAACCGCAGTAATTGAGCGCGGTGATTTGTTGCCTGGTCTGGTAATAAGGTCAGCTTGACTCGAAATCGACACTAACACAAGATTCTGATTAAAGTCTTCTTTTGAATACTTTGTGATATTGGTGGTACAGCAATGAAGTTTTGTTAAATTATTTCATCTATCTATATGATGATTCCTAGTTGGTTGACCAATAGCCACTTTGTGATGCTGGGTCTGTTGTTAACTTTTGCCATCGTCCACAGTGGGGGTGCAGCATTGCGTCCTGGGGCGGAAAAATTCATTGGACCGCGACTGTATCGCATAGTGTTTGCCTTAGTTAGTTTGCCTTTGGCTGTGGTATTGATTATCTACTTTTTTAACCACCGCTATGATGGTTTGCAATTATGGCAGGTGCAAGGGACACCGGGAGTCAAGACAATCGTCTGGGTACTTTCAGCTATTTCGTTCTTCTTTTTGTATCCAGCTACGTTCAATCTTTTGGAAATTGCAGCGATCGCTAAACCGGAAGTTCACCTTTATGAAACAGGAATAATTCGCATTACTCGCCATCCGCAAATGGTAGGACAGGTAATTTGGTGTATCGCCCATACTTTATGGCTGGGGACTAGTTTTACCCTCGTCACTTCCCTTGGTTTGGTACTGCACCACTTGTTTGGAGTTTGGCATGGCGATCGGCGTCTAGGATATCGTTACGGTGAAGCCTTTTTCCAGGTCAAACAGCGCACCTCGATTATTCCGTTTTTAGCAGTTCTGGACGGACGACAATCCCTAGAATGGCAAGAATTTCTCCGCCCCGCTTATCTGGGTGTCACTGGGTTTATCCTGCTATTATGGTGGGCGCATCCTTTGCTGATGCAGGCAACTAGTCAGGTGAATTGGTAATGGGGCATTGGGCATTGGGCATTGGGCATGGGGGATTGGGCATGGGGCATTGGGCATTGGGCATTGGGTATGGGGCATGGGGGATTGGGCATGGGGCATTACCTATTCCTAGGGGGTATCTTGAGACTAATTACTAATAAATAACTGGTGATGATGCCTGAATAATGAATCAATTGATCCCGAATCGATGTAGCATGATTCAAAATAGCGATCAGCAATCGAGAGTCAACGGTTAGCCCTAAACAGTCACTGGGTGTATTAAACAAGTACATAGGGCGATACTGCGTTGCTCCTAATTCCCTGTACTTAACGACGGGGACTATACACACCCTCAGTCCTGCTGATCGCTAACCACTGAGCGCTGATAGCTAATTTGATATCAAACCCTTATAAATCTAGAGGCATCATGGTGTTGTCGGTTAACGAACGGACATTTCAACAAGAAGTTTTAGAATCCCCCATTCCCGTATTAGTGAATTTTGGTGCGCCTTGGTGTGGTTTGTGCCGCATCATTCAGCCGCTATTATTACAATTTCAAGCCAATTGCGGTGAGGAAATCAAATTAGTTGGTGTGAATGCTGATGATAATTTCAAGTTATCTAACACTTACCGACTAAAGACATTGCCTACTTTACTGCTGATGGAAAATGGCATTGTCCGACAACGCCTAGATCGTTTTCGGGGAAGGGATGATCTGCGTCAAGCGCTCTTAGAAATCCAACTCACCTACACCCACCAGACAAAGACCTATTCCAACCTGCGAACAGCAGATTTGGAGTGTCGCTCAGCCTGAACGTAATAGGGAGTAGCTAGGAGCTTAAGTCAGCAAATCTAAAGCCAAGTTTAATTCCCCCACTTGTGTGACGACGGGTGGGGTAATTTATGGAAGAAAGTGTGTGTCACAATTGTTAACAGTTACGAAAGTCGATTTATAAACGCAAAGTAGGCGTCAGTGATGGAAGCAATCTATCAATATGCCTGGTTGATTCCGGTTTTACCCCTAGTCGGGGCAATGCTGGTGGGTCTGGGCTTAATATCTTTTAATCAAGTGACTAACCGCCTGCGACAGGCAAACGCCATCTTGATTATTACGTTTCTAGGTGTTGCAATGGCAATGTCCTTTGCTATCCTCTGGAGTCAGATTCAAGGACATGAAGCTTATAACTATAGCCTAGAATGGGCAGCAGCGGGTAATTTTCACCTGAATATGGGTTTCACCATCGACCACTTGACATCTCTGATGTTGGTGGTGGTGACTACGGTCGCCTTTTTGGTGATGGTGTACACCGATGGCTACATGGCTCACGACCCTGGTTATGTACGCTTTTATGCCTATCTCAGCTTGTTTAGTGCCTCCATGTTGGGTCTGGTAGTTAGCCCCAACTTGGTACAAATTTATATTTTCTGGGAACTGGTAGGGATGTGTTCCTACCTGCTGGTCGGCTTCTGGTACGACCGCAAACCAGCGGCAGATGCTTGTCAAAAAGCTTTTGTCACCAACCGCGTCGGTGACTTTGGTCTGCTGTTGGGGATTTTGGGTCTGTTCTGGGCAACAGGTAGCTTTGAATTTGATGTCATTGGCGATCGCCTCTCGGAACTAGTCGCTACAGGTTCTTTGAGCAATCTCCTCGCCATTTTGTTTGCTGTTTTGGTCTTTTTGGGTCCGGTCGCTAAATCAGCACAGTTCCCCCTCCACGTCTGGCTACCAGACGCGATGGAAGGTCCGACACCCATCTCTGCTTTGATTCACGCCGCCACGATGGTGGCAGCCGGTGTATTCTTGGTTGCCCGGATGTACCCGGTATTTGAGGATATCCCGGCAGTAATGAATGTGATTGCTTATACGGGGGCATTCACGGCGTTTTTGGGGGCAACTATTGCTATCACCCAAAACGACATCAAAAAGGGCTTGGCTTACTCCACCATCTCCCAACTCGGCTACATGATTATGGCGATGGGAGTAGGTGCTTATACCGCTGGTTTATTCCACCTGATGACCCACGCCTATTTTAAGGCGATGCTGTTCTTGGGTTCCGGTTCCGTTATCCACGGTATGGAAGGGGTCGTTGGTCACGACCCAGCATTAGCGCAGGATATGCGCCTCATGGGCGGACTGCGGAAATACATGCCTGTAACTTCGATTACCTTCTTGATTGGTTGTTTGGCAATCTCTGGGATGCCTCCCTTTGCTGGTTTCTGGTCGAAAGACGAAATCCTCGGCGCTGCTTTTGCTGCTAACCCCGTTCTCTGGGGTGTCGGCTGGTTGACCGCTGGTATTACCGCTTTCTACATGTTCCGGATGTATTTCTCTACCTTTGAAGGTGCATTCCGGGGACAAGATATGGAAATGCGCTCCAAATTAAAAGCTGCCGCTGCCGCTGGTGTACCCCTAATTTTAGAACCAGCCCCAGCCTTTGGTCCTGGTGCCATGACCAAGGGTGAGTTGGAAGCAACTCATGGCGATGACCATAGCCACGACGACCATCACCACAGCAGCGAACCCCACGAGTCACCTTGGACGATGACTCTACCTTTAGCAGTGCTGGCGGTGCCTTCGATTCTAATTGGGTTGGTGGGTACTCCCTTTGCCAATTACTTTGAAGAGTTTATCTTTGCACCGGGAGAAACAGCCCTGGAAATTGCTGAGAAAGCCGCTGAATTTGAACCCACAGAGTTTTACATCATGGCGGGAGCTTCGGTTGGTATTTCTCTAATAGGTATTACCCTGGCTTCCCTGATGTACTTGCAGCGTCAAATTGACCCGGCTGCTATTGCCGCTAAATACCCAGCACTGTATAAGTTATCCCTCAACAAGTGGTACTTTGACGACATTTACTACAATGTCTTCGTCATCGGTTTACGGCGTCTAGCTCGACAAGTCATGGAAGTTGACTTCCGGGTCGTGGATGGTGCTGTTAACCTCACAGGCTTGTTCACCCTGATCAGCGGTGAAGGTCTGAAGTACATAGAAAACGGTCGTGCCCAATTCTATGCCTTGATTGTATTTGGGGCTGTGTTGGGATTAGCAATTGTTTTCGGTGTGACTTAGTTGGGGATTGGGCATTGGGCATTGGGGATTGGGCATTGGTAATTGGTTATTCTCCCTATTAGCCATTATCCATTACCCTATTCCCCTGTAAATATTTATCAAGAAGGTTGCAAAGAAAATTGACATTTGCAGCCTTCTTCCTTTTATTTTTGTTAAATCAACCAATAGCAGACTATACAAACGCTAAAAATTGATAGGAAATAGCTAGTAGCCTATAGCCAAAACGTTACTTTGATTACAAAACTTCATGAACACAGCTAATTTTCCCTGGCTGACGACTATTATTCTGTTACCCATAGCGGCGTCGCTACTAGTGCCCATACTGCCAGATAAAGATGGCAAAACTGTGCGCTGGTTCGCCCTAATTGTGGGGTTGATTGACTTTGCACTGATTGTTTACGCATTTTATACCGGGTTCGACTTTAACAACCCAGAGTTGCAGCTAGTCGAAAGTTATGCGTGGGTGCCGCAACTGGATTTGAAATGGTCTGTCGGGGCTGATGGCTTGTCTATGCCCTTGATTATCCTGACTGGTTTCATCACCACCCTGGCAATGTTAGCAGCCTGGCCAGTGACTCTCAAACCCAGGCTGTTTTACTTTTTGATGCTGGCGATGTATGGCGGTCAGATTGCAGTGTTTGCCGTCCAGGATATGCTGTTATTTTTCCTGGTATGGGAACTGGAGTTGATTCCGGTGTACCTGCTACTGGCGATTTGGGGTGGTAAGAAGCGGCAATACGCGGCGACTAAGTTTATTTTGTACACCGCTGGTGGGTCGCTGTTTATCTTGGTGGCTGCGTTGAATATGGCGTTCTACGGCGATACGGTGACGTTTGATATGCGATCGCTCGCTGCTAAGGACTATGCCCTGAATTTCCAGCTTTGGATGTATGGTGCCCTCTTGATTGCTTACGGCGTCAAGTTACCGATTTTCCCCTTACATACCTGGCTACCCGATGCTCACGGTGAAGCTACAGCACCAGTGCATATGTTGCTGGCGGGTATTCTTCTGAAAATGGGTGGTTACGCCTTGATTCGGATGAATGCAGGGATACTACCGGATGCTCACGCTTACTTTGCTCCGGTGTTAGTTATGTTGGGGGTGGTAAATATTATCTATGCTGCCTTGACATCCTTTGCCCAACGCAACTTGAAGCGTAAAATTGCTTACTCGTCGATTTCCCATATGGGGTTTGTCACCATTGGGATTGCTTGTTTCACCGATTTGGGTTTGAATGGGGCAATGCTGCAAATGGTCTCCCACGGGTTGATTGGGGCGAGTTTGTTCTTCCTGGTGGGAGCGACTTATGACCGGACTCACACCCTGATGCTAGATGAAATGGGCGGTGTCGGGCAAAAAATGCGGAAGATGTTTGCGATGTGGACTACTTGTTCCTTGGCTTCTTTGGCACTACCGGGAATGAGTGGCTTCGTGGCAGAGTTAATGGTGTTTGTCGGCTTTGCTACCAGCGATGCCTATAGCCCCACTTTCAAAATCATCGTAGTTACACTGATGGCTGTGGGTGTAATTTTAACCCCTATTTACCTGCTATCAATGTTGCGGGAAATCTTCTACGGTGAAGAAAACAAGGAATTAGTTTCCCACCAAGCTTTAATAGATGCGGAACCCCGTGAGGTGTTTATTATTGCTTGTCTGTTGGTGCCAATTATCGGCATTGGTTTCTATCCCAAGGTGTTAACTCAGGTGTACGATGCTACAACTGTGCAGTTAACTGCAAGGTTGCGGGAAGCCGTACCGACATTAGCGCAGCAGAAACAGGTACCTGCTATGGTATCTTTGAGTGCGCCTGATATAGGGAATTAAATCGTTAGTTGTCAATCAATTTGGGTACAAGGGCAGGTTGATTATCTGCCCTTTTTGCTGCTAAATTCTGATATAGCAAGCCTAAATCATTCGTGATAAATTTCTTAATTCCCCTCTCCCCTAGGGAGAGGGGTTGGGGGTGAGGGTTCTTGTACAAATCATATAGGCTAGCTATATATAGCGCTTCCCACGCTCGTGAGGTATAGCAAGAAAGAATTAACCGCCGATAGAAGAGGATGGACGCTTTCTTAAGCCGATAAATTTGTACCTCAGTAGACTAGGAAACGCTATATATAAGTCCGCCCATCATTGGTGATAAATCAGATAGGATAGCTATCGGTGTGACGATGACGATTTCGAGGCTTTGGGGGACGCTAAAGGATAAATTTGACCCTCATATTGGGAATATTTTGTAGATATGTTAGGCACATCTTGAGGAATTTTCGTTTTGATAATTTGCCAACAATAAACAGGAATTGCAAAAGGCCACAACAGAGTTGTTATCAGAAAAATTATCAAGACTAAAAAGGTTTCCTCTGGTGAAGAATAGAGTTTACGCCGAGAAAATCTTAACCAATTAATCCCAAAATAACAAGTTATCAGGAGATAAATGATAATTGCAGTCAGTTGTACGTTATTCATTGGATGCACTTTTATCTTGATTGTGGAAACTGGACATAATTGAACGTAAAACATACTGCAAGATAAACCCGGCTTTTCCCATAAACCGGGTTCCTGGTTTTGCAATTGATTGATGAATAAAATCAACAGAAGACTCACGCAATTGGGATACTTTTTTAAGCTCGTAGTGAGAAATGCGCGTCCTCAAAATAAGCACTCTCTGTGGTTACTACAAAAAAAATCAGGATTGTTTGTGACCCTTGCGTAAGTCTTATGAATCCTCATTTGCTATGAGTCATCAATTCTTTACCATTGCGACTTTTGATGACTCGTGCTGGGACACCGACAGCAACTGAGTAGGGGGGTATGTCTTTGGTGACAACAGCACCAGCACCAATGACACTCCCTTTACCAATGGTGACTCCATCCACTACTGTTACCCCATTTCCTAACCAACAGTCATCTTCAATTACTATCCCCTTAGAGGTCACTCCCTGGTCTATAATTTTGCGGGTCGGGTCTGCATAATTGTGATTACTAGCAATTAATGTGCAGTGGGATGCAATTAGGCAGTCTTTACCTATTTTGATATCTCCATAACCAGCAATACAGACGTATTGACCAATATATGTACCTTCATCAATCTGGAGATAAGTGTCTATTAAACCTCTGATATCAACACCCTGTTGTAAACGCACTCCGTCTCCTAAATAAATTCGATTATTTGGATGTCCATGTGCATAGATGCGAGTCCCGCGTAATATTTCCACTCCATTACCAATTTCAATCGCAGAAACACCTTTAAATTCAACGTCGTTCTGAATATAAACTGAACTACCTATGCGGCGAAACATTGCTCGATATAGGATATTTCTTAGCCTTCCACCTATAGCTCTAACAGGAATATTCCCTACTAAAAAAACTAAGATAAATGCTAACAGTGATTGCCATTTGGAGCCGGGAGATTGTTGAGGATTGGTGCTGATGTAATCGGCGGCTAAATTTTTTTCCATAACTAATGATTGGGTTGTAATTGTTTGAAAAATTTGAAGTTTCACAAGGTTATTTTGGTATTTGGATGCAGAAATCATCCAATACCTACATGTAATTGTTATTAAACAGTTATTCAAACTGCTAACAACTAATCAAACTATGATGGTTTTATTAGGTAAACCAAATCTCTAGATGCTACTCAACTAGAAATGTTCTCTTTACAGTCCTTATAAGCTCACAGCAGTGGTGCTAAACATTTATAGCTACAGACTGGTTAGCTGCTATTGTTTTTATTGGGAACTGATTCAAAAAACGGTTTTAGCTATAACTACATATGGTTTTACTTTGATATCAAAAAAGTAAAACTTTGTTGCTCAGATAATGTAATTATTGCTGTTGCTTGGTATCTCTACCCATATACCAAGATATCAGGGGGGAACTTCTCCCATTTCAGCCATGACATTCAAGTTGACTTTGGGTGCAAATAAGTATGCACTTCCCCGACTACTATAACGGCTTTCTTGCAGCCAGTTTTTGGAGTCAGTTGTCATCATGAGCAAAAAATAATGATTTACAACACCCTAGACCAGAGAATAGTTTAAGATTGGGCTGGCTAAAGCTATAGTTCTCATATATAGCATAATATGACCTCGTTGTGTCAGGGTATTCATCATTTCTCCTAGCTTAGCAACTTACGTATATACTGATACATAGAATAAAAAATACATTTTTACCCGATTGGCAAGGACTGAAATCACAACATATCTGTATTTATTTGCGAGAATAGAACTATATTAGTTATCGACTTTGTATATCTACTCAGATTATTAATTTGCAAACTGTTGACTTTACTACCTTAATTGCTGCTTGTAGTGAGATAGGTGATGCTTGGCTTCCGGCACGGATTGAACAGGTTTACCAGCGCGATCGCTACACTATTGCTTTGGGGTTACGTACCCTGAAAGAACGGGGTTGGCTTTCAATTTCTTGGCACCCCCAAGCAGCACACCTATGTATCGCTGATCCACCACCGAGAACACCAGACACCTTTACTTTCAGCGAGCAACTGCGTCACCAACTTAATGGTTTAGCATTGGTAGCGATTGAAACGATAGCTCCTTGGGAGCGTGTGGTAGACTTGCAATTTGCTCGACGTCCGGGAGAAAGTCCACTGTATCACCTGTACGTGGAAATCATGGGTAAATACAGCAACGTCATCCTCACTAACGCTGGTAATGAGATTATCACCCCAGCGCACCAAGTTAACCAGCAACAATCGAGTGTCCGGACTGTGCTGACGGGACAACCCTATGAAACACCACCCAGTCTGACGGGAGCTATACCTTCTTTAAGTGAATCACAACAACGCTGGCAAGAACGGGTTAGTTTAGTACCAGGTGCTATCAAAAAGCAGTTGCTTAAAGGCTATCGCGGAGTTAGTCCTGCAGTTGTGCAATCGATGCTCGTATTGGCAGAAATAGACCCAGAAAGCACAACTGATAGTTTACAACAAGAACAATGGCAGCGACTGTTTCAAGCTTGGCAAAAATGGCTGATTGCTATCGAAAAAAACCAGTTTGAACCAGGGTGGACAAAGGAAGGTTACACTGTTCTTGGTTGGGGAGCTATCGCACCAGAAAAAAATGTTCAACAGTTAATTAATCGCTACTATACTGACAAGCTCAATCAACAAATATTCTCCCAACTGCGCCATCAATTGAGTCAGAAATTAAATAATATTCTGGAAAAATTACGAGTTAAAGCTCGTACTTTTACAGAAAGATTGCAACAATCAGATAGAGCCGATGAATATCGCCAAAAGGCTGATTTGTTGATGGCTTATCTGCAAGAATGGCAACCTGGAATGAAAGAAATTATCTTACCTGATTTTGAAAATGAACAGCCAGTTAAGATTGCTCTTGAACCAGAAAAAAATGCCGTTCAAAATGCTCAAAATCTCTACAAACAGCACCAAAAACTTAAACGTGCCCGGATTGCGGTAGAACCTTTATTAGCTGATGTCCAAGGGGAAATTGAGTATTTAGAACAAGTGGAATCAGCGATTTCTCAGATAGAAAAATACCAAACAACGGCAGATTTACAAGCTCTAGAAGAAATCCGAGAGGAACTAATTGGGCAAAACTATCTCGAAGATAGAGAATATCGCAGCCGCAGTAATAATGATAGTAGCATTAATTTTTATCGCTATCGTACTCCCAGTGGTTTTGAAGTGTTAATCGGTCGTAACAATCGCCAAAATGACTATTTAACATTTCGGATTGCTGGTGATTATGATTTGTGGTTTCATGCTCAAGAAATTCCCGCAAGTCATGTACTATTGCGGCTAGAACCGGGTAAAGTAGCGGAAGAAGCTGATTTACAGTACACTGCTAACCTAGCAGCCTACTACAGTCGTAGTCGTCAAAGCGACCAAGTACCTGTGGTTTACACTGAACCAAAACACGTTTATAAGCCTAAAGGTGCAAAGCCAGGAATTGCTATATACAAGCAAGAGCGGATTATTTGGGGACAGCCTAAAATTAATTATTTGCTGAGCGAATCGTAGTCAAACAGGTAATTATGAATAGTTTTTATTACGTAATATCCAGGATAAGACAGAGATGGAAATAGGACTTACGCAGAGGTGACATGTTTCCGTCTTTGCGAGCTAAGGAAGCAATCTCAAAGTATTGTTTTATTACCTAGCAGTGGGTAAGTTCTCTGAAGTTCTCCATTTCTCAGCCACCGGGTTGCATGGAAGTTACCCAACTTCTTGTAACTCAGGAATTTTGAGCGTTGTGTAATTGCTTTTCCTAGTTAAACAGTATAATATTTTATTTGTTACTAATTTAATTATACTATTTGTCAGCAATTAATTGAATTAGCAAGTAATTAGTTTAATTTAACATAAAAGCAATGGATTTAGAAAGGTTTGTTAGTTCACAAGTGGTTGATTTAAGTAATTGTGAGCGGGAAGCTATCCATATTCCTGGTTCAATTCAACCTCATGGTGTGCTTTTCGTTCTCCAGGAACCAGAATTGATAATTTTACAAGTTAGTAACAATACGCAGCATTTTTTAGGAATTCCGGCTTTATCGTTAATAAATCAAAACTTAAGTACAATATTTCCGGAACATCAAATAAATATATTAAAGCGTTGTTTGCAAGAGTCAAATCCGGAAATCTTTAATCCTCTAATATTTTCATTAAAGACTCCACCATTAACGGTAGGGGCTAATAACGAAGATAAATCAGCAATATTTGATGGGATAGTTCATCGCTATCAGGGAGTATTAATTTTAGAATTAGAACCAATTGCTGCGACTAATAGAGAAGAGGATTTAAATTTAGATTTTTATCCTCTCGTAAAAGCTTCGATTCTGAAAATTCAACAAGCGGCCACCTTCAAAGAAGCCATTCAGTTAGTTGTGCAAGAGATTCGACGAGTTACTGGTTATGACCGGGTGATGATTTATCGATTTGAGCCTGATGAAAGTGGGGTAATTATCGCTGAAGAAAAACTTCCAAAATTAGAATCTTACTTAAATTTACACTATCCAGCTTCCGATATTCCTAAACAGGCTCGAAAACTTTATTATGAAAATTGGCTGCGGTTAATTGTTGACGTTAACTATGAACCTGTGGAAATCATCCCCAGCCATAACCCGCTGACAAATTCTCCCTTAGATTTAAGTTATTCTTTGCTCAGAAGTGTTTCTCCTTTACATAGAGAATATGCTCAAAATATGGGATTTCGAGCTTCTATATGCATTTCTCTGATTAATGAGCAGCAACTTTGGGGCTTGATTGTCGGTCATCACTACTCACCTAAATATGTTGATTATAGCATCAGGAGATATTGTGAATTTATAGGGCGGTTAATGTCAGTTTTTTTAGTAAAAAAGCAAGAAGAAGCAGCAGAAAATTACCGAAAACAAATTCGGCAAATCAACCAAGAAATTCACAATCAAATTCTGAGTAATTCCTTGAAAATAAATGAAAAATTACAGGAAAATCGCCACACAATTTTAAACTTAATTAATGCTACAGGTGCTGTCATCTGCTTAGGAGATGAGTTGACTTTAATTGGTCAAACACCTCCCAAAAGATTTATTAGACAATTGCTGAACTGGTTGCATACTAATTCTTACCCTGAAGTATTTGCTACTAATCATCTCTCTCAAATTTATCCCCCATCTCAAGAATTTAAAGATTCGGCTAGTGGCTTGTTGGCAATTTCTATCTTTCTGAACCAAATTTCTTATCACATTCTCTGGTTTCGACCAGAATTAATTCAAACAATTAATTGGGGAGGGAATCCCTTTAAACCTGTAGAAGTAGATAGTGATTTAAATACGCAAATTTCGCCGCGTAAATCTTTCCAATTGTGGCAAGAAACAGTACGGGAAAAATCTTTACCCTGGCAAAAAGTAGAAATTGATGCTGCACAGGAACTGAGAAATACCTTAATGTTGGCTTTGTTAGAGTTTAAGCAGTCAGCTTTAGCAACAGCATTAGAAAAAGCAGAAGTAGCAACCCGTGCTAAAAGTCAATTTTTGGCAAAAATGAGCCACGAATTGCGTACTCCTCTCAACGCTATTTTAGGGTTTACGCAAGTGATGTTATGGGAAGACTCCCTTTCTAATGAACAGCGAGAGAATATGCAAATTATTCATCGCAGTAGTGAGCATTTACTGGGGTTAATTAATGATGTTCTAGAAGTGTCTAAAATTGAAGCTGGTAGATTAACACTCAATGAACATAGTTTTGATTTGTATGTGGTGCTTCATGACATCAAAGACATGCTAATCCTCAAAGCTATCAATAAAAATTTACAGCTAATTGTAGAGATAAACCCAGAGGTTCCCCAATATGTAATTGCTGACGAAAGTAAATTACGCCAAGTTTTAATTAACTTATTAGATAACGCCATTAAATTTACATCAAAAGGTTATGTGAAGCTTCGAGTTTCAATGGTTAACTTAGCGGTTAATAGTCAAAAACAATCAATTCATTTTTTAGTTGAAGATACAGGTAAAGGTATAGCTAATCATGAACTAGATACTTTATTTGACCCATTTGTGCAGACAGAAACTGGTCGGGAAGCAATGCAAGGAACTGGTCTAGGTTTAACGATTAGCCGACAGTTTGTCCGGATGATGAAAGGAGATATTAGCGTTAGTAGCACTGTCGGAGTGGGTTCAGTTTTTAGTTTTATGATTCCCGTGATTTTGGCTACTAAAACTGACATCAAAAACCCATCTGATTCCCAGCGAGTTATTAGCTTAGAACAAAATCAATCACCCTATCGGATTCTAGTAGTTGAGGATGTGGAAGAAAATCGTCTGTTACTGTTGAAGCTACTAGAAAAGGTAGGTTTTACGGTACGTTCTGCGGTTAATGGAGTGGAAGCTATTCATATATGGGAAGAATGGGAACCACACTTAATTTTCATGGATATGCTGATGCCAGTATTAGACGGTTATCAAGCTACAAAACAAATTAAGGCAACATTAAAAGGACAAGCAACTGTAATTATTGCCTTGACAGCTTATGCTTTTTCTGAACAACATACAATTGTTTTAGAAGCTGGTTGTGATGATTTTATTGCCAAACCCTTACGAGATGACATAATCTTTGATAAGATAGCCAGATACTTGGGAGTAAGATATATTTATGCCGAAAAAAAACCAGCACTTTCATCTATATATCCACAACAAACCCTACAATTAACGCCAGATGAATTGAGGGTAATGCCTCAGCAATTGATAATAGAAATATACAATGCGGCTCTAGAAATTAATGAGGATAAATTGCTGGATTTAATTAACCAAATTCCGCCAGAACACGCCGATCTAAAAACAATATTACAAAAATTAGTTGACGAGTTTCGCTGGGATATCATTGCCCATGCTTCTCAACCTAGCTCTGAAGATTAACTCGTTCCTTCCAGCAAAATTTTACCAGATTCCACTTACCTAATACCGTTGCACTTATATCATGATACAAATGGATGGGTAGGGGTAAGGCAATGTCTTACCCTACTTAGATGTTGATGGAGCGCGAATTTAGTGAAATGGTATAACTTAATATATCTTTAGACTTCTTGCAAAAATAAATTTTTTTATCGACATTTATCCGCGTTTATCTGCGGTTAATTATATTTTTTCGTTACTAAATCCCTACATACCGAAGAAGTAGTTATACGGATAATAAATAATGTAAATTTATACAATATTTTTTAGAAACTTTTGAGGAAAATACGTAACTAAACCGCCAGATTGAGGAATACAAAAAATTACAACCAGGTGAATAAGGAGGTAAAACAGAAGATTCAGGAATTCTGACTTAAGATTGAGGCGATTCGAGAAAAAAATGTCTTTTTTTTATAAACCATAATAAAAAATCTGTGTTAAGCATTACAATAGTGTTAAGAAACGTTACCCGTTGCGCTTTGGGAACGCGCTAGCTGGGTTTCTTTCTATTGAGAAGACAACGCAACCAATAATATCGACAAGACCAGCTGTGGTAGGCTGGTCTTTTTATCTTTACCTCAAGGGAATGGGAAGGGAGAGGGGAGGGGGGAGCAAGGGAAGACAAGGAAGACAAGGAAGACAAGGGAGAAATTAATTATCCCATTACCCATTACCCATTACCCATTACCCATTACCCATTCCCTAAAAGCTAAAGGTAGTTCTCACCGCACCAATCACCACATCATTGTTGTTATCGTTATGGTCTGGTGCTGTCAGCCAGATGACTCCTGGGGTGATGGTAATATTGTCCGTTAGCTGGTATTGGTAGAAGGCTTCCAGATGATATGATGTATCTCTATCTTTGGGTAACTCGTTGATGCTGGAATTAGTTACCTTTGGTTCCATCCCGGCAATCACCCCTAACATATTACCTTTTTTACCCAAATCTGGAAATCCCAAGGTCACAGCATAGTTCCAAATATCAGCCTCTCCTCGGTCAATAGTCCCGTTGAGAGTCGAGAGGTTGCGAGTATTGGTATATCCCACCCAACCACCGAAGAAAAATTGATTGCTAATGCGGAAATTGGCTTCAATACCGTAAGAGTTACTGGAGATGGGAACGTCTTGTCCCGTTAACTCCGTCAGAAACGAGCGTGGGTTTGCGCGATTGCTACCTGTACCCAACTGTTCATTGTAGGAATTGATGTAAGTCAAGGCAATGGTGAGGCGATCGCTAGGAGTGAAAACTAGTTGTGCCAATGCTGCATAAGATCCATTAAACAAACCATTATCTGCTGTTGGATCGTTAGCTGTGGTTGCTAAGTAACCTAAATCTAGTTTTAGGGTATCACCGAACTCTTGGTGGATTCCCAGTCCCGTACCATCTAACTGGTAATAAATCGAGTTCCGACTTCCAAAGGTAGATAATGCCCCAAATGCTCCGTCCCCGTCAAAGGGATTGACTGTATTTGTAATATCATCCCCAGCACCCGCATTAGCGATTAACTTCACTTCCGTGCGATCGCTCAGCGGAAACGAGTACCATAGCGCATCAATAACAGCGTCCGTTGTCCCATCTTCCCCAGCAAAGAACAAGCTTCCTTCCGGAGTTTTAATATCTGGACTGACTATATTATTTGCTTGGATACGAGTGAACAGGGTATCTTTACCCGTAAAGCTGGTGACAAATTCCAGACGCGATCGCGCTCCTAAAGCAGTATTTTTGCCATTAATATCTTCGCCGTTGATGCGATCGCTACTTAAGACATCCGTCACTGTTGCTACAACTTGTCCTTGCAGTTTGGTGGTGGTGGAGAATTGATTTGCTTCCAATTCCGAGGTACGTGCTTCCAGTGCATCTACCCGACCCCGTAGGGTCGCTAATTCCGCAGCAAATTCCTCTTGCAGACGCTGCAAAGTCGCTAAATCTTCCCTGTTGACCAAGTTAGCAGTAGCAGTGGCTATTAACTCGTTTACCCTATCCAGACAAGCATTTAAACCAGCAGCGAACTCATAACGGGTCATCGCACGATTACCACGATAGGTACCATCGGGATATCCTGCAATACAACCATAGCGCTCTACTAGAGATTGTAGTGCTTGAAATGCCCAGTCTGTAGGTTGGACATCCGACAACTGCGAGACAGAGGTAACTTGCGCTATTGTCTGGTTTTCGCTGGCTGGTTGTACAGCAGCTGGTGTTATCTGAATCTTATTAATATTTTCTTGCAATTGTAATTTGGGAGCTTCTGCGGTTATTCCTGTTTCACCAGCAACTGCCGTAGAACTAGCTACTAATACAGTCCCGAAAATCGCTGGACTCAGCGATAAATATTTCCATAGTTTTCTGTGGTTCTTCATTTTTCCTTTGACCTCACACCTCTGGTAATTTTGACAGTGATATCTAGTGCTAATGTCGCCAGCACTAATGATATCTATTCTTAATTAGCTTGGAGCTTATTTTACATCTAATAAGAATATTTTCGATAAATTTAATGATTCAGGTTTCCAGACATCGTGAGAAAATATTGAGCAAATTTGCTACCTCTGGCACTGAGATAGATATTTAATATTTAGCAATCGTAATATTTTGTGATTGCTAGTTTTTTGCGGAAATTTCACTATACAATATACAATGATTATTATTCTCATAAAAAACTCAATCAAAAGCAAGCCATTAGACAGGTATTGAAGGAAAAAACTGTGATTCCAGGTCTTATAGGTACAGGGACAAATAAACGCTTTCCTCTGACGCTGATTGCTTTATTAGTATTATTACTAGTAAATAGTTGTAGTAAAAACAACGCTTATCAACCAACAACTCCCGGACAGTCTCCCAAAGCTATTGAGGCTGTGTCCTCACCCCAGAAGCAAAAAATCAAAGTGGTGGCGACTTTTTTACCGATGTATTGGTTTACTAAAGCGGTAGCGGGAGATACAGCACAAGTAGAGGTATTGATTCCCCCTGGGATGGAAGTACATGATTACCAAGCAACACCAGAGACGGTGAAGACTATTGCCACCGCCAATGTGCTAGTGAAAAATGGGATGGGGATGGAGGAATTTTTGAACGATACCGTGAAAAATGCTGAAAATACCAAACTCATTCAAATTTACGCAAGTAAAGGTATTAAACCCCTGGAGGAAATTTCTCCGGTTGTCAGGGCAGGTAAATCAGACGACCATAACCATGACCATCATGAGGGTAATCCCCACGTCTGGATAGATCCGGTGTTAGCAAAACAGCAAGTGACTAATATTCGCGATGGGTTAATTGCTGCTGACCCGGCGAATAAATCTACCTATGAAGCCAATGCGGCAAATTATATCAAACAGTTGTCCAGTTTGCACAAGGAATATCAGCAAACTTTACAAAAATATCCAAACTGCACTTTTGTCACCTTCCACGACGCTTATCCCTACTTAGCGCAACGCTATAACTTAAAACAGGAGGCTGTTGTGGAAATTCCGGAAGACCAACTTTCTCCCACAGACGTGAAAAACGCAGTCAACGCCGCGAAAAAGTACAATGTGAAAGCTTTATTTGGTGAACCAGGGATAGATAACAAATTGCTAACCAGCCTTTCTGAAGATTTAAAATTAACTCTGCGTCCCCTAGACCCATTGGAAACGGGACAACCCGACCCGCAACATTACTTTACGGCGATGAGAGCGAATTTACAAAATCTAGCAGCAGCTTGTAAATAAGTTTATCCAAGGTCATGTGTCGTTAATTTTATTAACGACTAATGACTAAGAACTAATAACTAACAACTAATAACTAACAACTAATAACTAATGACTAATTCCACAGTTCCTCCGGTGAGAGTAGAGGGTTTAACTGTATACCAAGGTGGCTATGTTGCTGTGAGAGATGTTTCCTTTGAATTGTTAGCGGGGACAAATACAGCGATTGTAGGTCCTAATGGTGCCGGTAAAAGTACCCTTGTACAGGCAATTTTGGATTTAATTCCCCACAGTTCTGGAACCATAGAAATCTTTGGTCGTCCGATTTCACGGTTGGGACGTTTGCGTCACCAGCTAGGGTACATGCCGCAAAATTTTATCTTTGACCGCAGCTTTCCGATTTCTGTGAGGGAGTTGGTAGGGTTGGGATGGGTGAAAGGATTGGGGACTGGGGACTCGTGGACAGGGACAAAGATTAATTCCTGGTTACAAAATCTCTGGGGACAAGATGGGGAAAAAGTCGGTGCGATCGCGGATGCTTTGCGACGCACGAATGCTTATCATCTCCAGCATAAGGCAATTGGGACTCTCAGTGGCGGAGAACTTAAACGAGTCTTGCTGGCTTACTGTTTGGTAATGCCGAGAAAGCTTTTAGTATTAGATGAAGCCTTTGCTGGTGTGGATGTCCAGGGAATGGCGGATTTTTATGCCTTATTGAATGAATTAAAGCAGGAGGAAGGATGGACAGTATTGCAGATTTCCCATGATATTGACATGGTGAGTCGTCATTGCGATCGCGTCATTTGTCTGAATCAAACAGTCGTCTGTACTGGTACACCCCAAATAGCTCTTTCACCGCAAAACTTGTTAGCAACCTACGGTCCTGGGTTTACTCGTTACCATCATCACCATTAAGTAGGGGTGGGGTTTCCCCACCCTTTCATGGGGTTTCCCCACCCTTTCATGGGGTTTCCCCACCCTTTCATAGGGTTTCCCCACCCTTTCATAGGGTTTCCCCACCCTTTGAGAGTTATCAGTTTTGAAATTTCCAGCAAAAATTTGCTCACAATTCTTAACCTAGCACCCATAAATCGTAAATCATCACCCATAAATCTTACTCAGCAGTTGATTGTCCTTCATCTAGATGTTCAGCAACAGCTTGATAAAGGTTAAACACATGAGAATCTTGCAGGTGATAGAATACATTGCGACCTTGCTTGCGGTAACTAACTAAGCGCATAGCGCGTAAAGTTCGCAACTGATGGGATACAGCAGATTCACTCATATCCAATGCAGTTGCTAAATCACAAACGCAGAGTTCTTTTTTTGCCAGTAGGGAGAGAATTCGTAAGCGATTTGCATCTCCCAAAAAACTAAAAAACTCTGCCATCCGCTGAGCTTTTCCACAGCTAAGAAGCTGATTTTGCAAGCTCCTAACGTGATTAATATTTATCGCATCGGGTGGCTTGTGGTTGAGATTTTTGTTATCTTCCACAGAAACAGCACCAGCTAGAGAGATAGCGGGGTAAACTGACATGAGAGCAATTGCTTTGTTACTTTTGTTGCTTGGTGAATTGACACCTACCCCAAGTATACCTTGGTAATTTGTTGCTAATTGATACCTATGGAATTTTTCAACTATTACGATTTATCTTGGTTAGCCGTTACAAATGTCAATGATTTGATAAATTTACTACAGTTTCCCTTTATGCAGCGGGCTTTAGTTGGTGCTGTATTAATGGGAATACTCGGTGGATTACTGGGAAGTTTTGTAACTTTGCGGCAATTATCTTTTTTCAGTCATGCTGTTGGTCATGCAGCGTTGGTAGGTGTGGCTTTAGGTGTGCTACTCCAGATAAATCCGACTTGGATGCTCTTACCTTTTACGTTAGTTTTTGGGTTGCTTGTCCTCTACTTTATCGACAAAACTGATTTAGCTAGCGACAGTGTTTTGAGTATTGTCCTGTCAGGAGCATTAGCAATTGGTGTGATTGTCAGCAGTCTGATTCAAGGTTATCGCGGTAACTTAATGAGTGTGCTGTTTGGTGATATTCTAGCTAGTAACGAGGAAGATTTAATTTTGACAGGATTAATGCTCTTGGGTAGTGGGATTTTTTTGTTTTCCACCCTACGGCAGCAAATTCTATTAACGCTGAATCCCGCAGTGGCTAAAGTCCAAGGAATTCCGGTACAAGTATATCGTTACGGCTTTGTGGTTTTGCTGTCTGGTGCTGTAGCAGTGGCTATTAAAGCTGTGGGAATTTTACTTGTCAATGCCTTCCTTGTCATTCCCGCTGCGACGGGGAAACTCCTAAGTCACCATTTTCGCCGTTTTCTGGTGATTTCGATGATTGTCGGTGTGTTTACCAGTATCGCTGGGATTATCCTCTCTGGTCTGTTTAACTTTGCTTCTGGTCCGAGTATCGTTCTTGTCCAGTTTGTGGTATTCTCTTTGGTTTTTACTTGGGTGAAATTTGGACTGAGGGCAGGATAAATTTTTTTCGATTTTTGCTTGCAAAATGATTTTATGTTTGCTACATTAATAAATCGGTGAAGCAAACGCCTACACCGCGCCGGGATAGCTCAGTCGGTAGAGCAGAGGACTGAAAATCCTCGTGTCACCAGTTCAAGTCTGGTTCCTGGCATATTTCACAAAACCCCTTGAGATTGTTGATTATCAAGGGGTTTGTGCTTTTTAGGTATGACCTTATGGGTGTAAAAAGGGTGTAAATGTCTAGATGGCAAAAAATTATTGGGGTAAAATTGGGGTAAGTAACAGCGGATGTACCTTTTCCTTTCAGGAGGTAAACTATGTACTCCAATGGGTTGCAACGCAAGGCTTTTAAAGGTTCCGTACAAATCAAAATATCCAATAATCGCTTGCAACTTGTGTTTTCCCATGTTGGGAAACGACACTATCTGTAATATAACCAGGACTTACGCAAAAGACCTCTGAAACTCTTATTCCTTCGTGTTCTTCGTGTCTTCTTGGTTCGATTCTTCCGTAGTTTGTGCGTAACTCCTAATAACTAAAGTATTCTGATAATTATCAGAATTAGTTAAACTAAAAACTCAATACTTTGATAGTTTTATTCTTATATCTTATCTGCTACTATATGGTAAAAATTTCGCCAACATTAATTGGCTTGAGTTTGACTTTAATTGCACCACCATTTTTAGCTATGTGGGGCAATAGAATATTTACTAATCCAGAAAGTATCGCCAGCAAATGCTGGCAGCAATTTTTTTTAGTATTGCTTTTTACTGCTATCTGTTGTATTGTGACTTTCTGGGAGAAACAGCCTTTATCATCAATTGGTTTGCATCCATTCCGCTTAACCTCGATATTATGGGGATTAGTATTTGCAGTTGTTCTAATATTTGTTTACTCTCCCTTACTAATTAAATTCATAAGTTGGTTTGATGTTTCTGGGTTTACCAACGGGTTGGATAAACTCGCACCACTTCCACTTTGGTATCTTGTCATGGCGGTGATAATTGGAGGAATTGTTGAGGAAGTATTATATCGAGGTTACGCAACTGAACAGTTAGCTTTACTAACAGGAAATTACTGGATAGGTAGCGCGATCGCCTTAATTGCTTTCGGTTTAGCCCATGTACCAATTTGGGGTTGGGTTCCAGGTTTAACAACTATTTTATCGGGGGGTTTATTGACGTTGTTGTATTTGGGAACGGGTGATTTACTTTCGAGCATTGTCGCTCATATTGTCACCGATAGCGTGGGAATTATTCTTCCTGTTTTCAATTCACGTCATCGGTAACCTCTGGAAATTGTGCTGTCAAGAGTCAGCACATGGGCTTGTGTGAGATTGGTAATTGCTTTAGTAATACCAACGGTGCCCATCTGAGTCATCGGTCGTGGAGAATGCTTTTTATGCTAAGATATGCTTCGGTTCTAGCGAGATGCGTTCGCAAAGCGGCTCCCCTGGAGCATCGCCTACAGCTTAAGTGGGCGATCGCCCACTTTGGGACGCTGTAAATAATCATGCGATCGCTTAAGCGCAGAGATTTTGGGATGTCAGTTAGCTTGATAGTTTAAAGGTGCTATTTGGATGGGCTTTACCCTGCCTTTTTGTGATGTCGAAGGGTTTGCATTCAGCCTAACGTCGAAGTTGTGCGGCGGCAGATAAGCTTTAACGTTCACCGATCAGGTCTATACCCTCCGCACCAACCACTTGTTGGGCTGATGCCCCCGACCACTGGCTTCACCGTACCAGTGAGCTAAAAACCATAGAGTAATTTCTATAATAAACAAAAGCTTTTTCAAAGTACTCAATAATTAATAATACTCCAGAGTGACGTACAGTTAAAAATACATAAATAATTAAAAACATCCAAATGATTTAACTATTACGGTTTAGTTTTTCAGGGATTGAAGTTGCTCGGCAATCATTCTCGGTAATCTGTTGTTGAGGCCTCTTTGAGCGTGCGATCGCAGATGCCAGATTCCATTCTTCAAACTTTGATCGGTGAACCGACCAGGGCAATGACCGTCAGCCCTGTCTACAGGTTCTTGTGCAACACCCGTGCTGTAGGGGTGAAGCGCCTCAGTGTTAGTCTCTTTAAATCTTTCAAGTTCACTTAGTTCACTTATTGTAATAACCCTCATCAGAGGAGACAAAAGGAGTTATTCGTGGATTTTTTGTCCCTTTTTTTAACGGACTTCGTTAAGCAGTTGCAGTCCCCAACTCTTGCGTTTCTGATTGGCGGTATGATTATTGCCGCCCTTGGGAGCGAATTGGTAATTCCAGAGTCGATTTGTACGATAATCGTCTTCATGCTGCTCACCAAAATCGGTCTGACCGGTGGAATTGCGATCCGCAATTCCAACCTGGCGGATATGGTCTTACCCGCAGCGTTTGCTGTAGTGACAGGGATTGTTGTTGTATTCATCGCGCGCTATACGTTAGGCAAGCTGCCGAAGGTCAGAACCGTGGATGCGATCGCGACCGGGGGGTTGTTTGGTGCTGTGAGTGGCTCTACCATGGCTGCCGCTCTGACAGTACTGGAAGAGCAAAAAATGTCATACGAGGCATGGGCTGGGGCACTCTATCCCTTCATGGATATCCCCGCGCTCGTAACTGCGATTGTTATAGCCAATATTTATCTCAACAAGAAGAAGCGTAAACAAGCAGCCTACTCTACTGAGCAGCCTGTGGCGGCAGGCGATTATCCCAACACCCGGCAGGAGTATCTCAGCCAGCAGAAGGGGGATGGGGATAATCGGGTCAAGATATGGCCGATCATCGAGGAAAGTCTCCGGGGTCCTGCCTTATCGGCAATGTTGTTAGGTCTTGCTCTTGGACTGTTCACCAGGCCAGAAAGTGTCTATAAAAGCTTCTACGATCCTGCATTTCGCGGCTTACTTTCGATATTGATGCTGGTCATGGGTATGGAGGCTTGGTCAAGGGTTGGCGAACTGCGTAAGGTAGCCCAATGGTATGTTGTGTATAGTGTGGTGGCACCGTTTGTGCATGGGCTAATCGCCTTCGGTCTCGGTATGATTGCCCACTACACCATGAACTTCAGCCTGGGGGGTGTCGTGGTCCTGGCTGTCATCGCTTCCTCTAGTTCAGACATCTCAGGTCCGCCCACCTTGCGAGCTGGTATCCCGTCGGCTAATCCCTCCGCCTATATAGGCGCGTCCACAGCCGTCGGTACGCCAATTGCGATCGGCTTGTGTATACCGTTCTTCATCGGGCTTGCCCAGGCGATAGGCGGTCAGTCACCGCTCCCTTGATCCGGCAGACTCAGTAGGTTAGTAGACAAAAGAGGTAATCAACATGGCCAAACCAGCCAAAAAGCTCGTCATCGTCACAGAAAAGATTCTACTGAAAAAGATCGCTACGATCATCGAAGAATCCGGGGCGACAGGTTATACAGTTCTGGAAACTGGCGGTAGAGGCAGTCGCAACGTGCGCTCGTCGGGACAACCCAACGTTTCCGACACCACGGCGAATATCAAGTTCGAGGTCCTCACCCCCGATCGAATTATGGCCCAGAAGATTGCGGATGAGGTCGGAGTGAAGTTTTTCCTCGATTATGCGGGCATTATCTACATCTGTGATGCGGAAGTACTCTACGGGCACAGTTTCTGTGGCCCAGAAGGCTGTTGAATCGAGACGTTGACGCATTGACGACCAGGCTTGTCTCAATCCAGGCAACCGCATCCAAGGCATGACCGCCCTGGATCGGTTGCCTTTTTCACAACCTCACTACCCAAATAGCGATCGCCCACTT
>JAYKJH010000206.1:0-22008 GCA_035285345.1 Nostocaceae cyanobacterium
AACGTGGGATTCACTGGGGAACCAGGTGAGCCGAACCATGCAGGAGTAAATTTTGGTGTACCTGGGTGGGTTAACTCCGGTTGGTGGACTTGGACAGCTCCAGCGTCTGGTTTAGTGACTCTCAACACAATTGGTAGTAACTATGACACCAGCTTAGCTGTTTACACGGGTTCAGCGGTAAATGCTTTAACTCCAGTGGCCGGTAATGATGACTTCCCTGGGTTAGGGTTACGAAGTCAGGTTCAGTTTAATGCTGTAGCTGGACAAACCTATCAAATTGCTGTTGATGGCTATACCTCTAGAACAGGTAATATTAACCTCAACCTCAACTTACCTTTAAACTTTACTCAGACCGGAACCGCAGGCAACGATAACCTCAACGGTACTGGTGACAACGATGTCATCGGTGGTTTGGATGGCAATGATGCCATCAACGGTAATGGTGGTAATGATGCTCTGTTAGGTGGTGCTGGTAATGACACCATCAACGGCGGTAGTGGCATTGATTATATTGATGGTGGCAGTGGTAATGACATCATCAATGGCAATGGCGGTAATGATGTTCTCGTTGGTGGTGATGGCAATGATACTATTGCGGCTGCTGGGGGGGATGATTATATTGATGCTGGTGCTGGCAACGATGTCATCTACGGCAACGGTGGTAATGATACTCTGATTGGTGGTTTTGGCGACGACGCTATCTATGGTGCCTCCGGTAATGATTTGATAGTGGGTGATTTAGGTAACGACACTATCTACGGTAACGGTGGCAATGATAGTATCGTTGGTGCTGCTGGTGACGATTTGATTTACGGCGGTTCCCAAGCTGATACTATCTACAGTGGCGATGGTAATGACACCATTTACGCTAATGGTGGTGGGGATGCCATTAATACAGGCTCTGGCTTTGATACTGTCTGGCTGGGTAGTGGTTTAGCAACAGTTACTCTCGAAATTGGCGAAGGTTTCGATACCATCAACAACTTCCAGCTTGGTCAGACTTGCTTCCAGTTAGGTTCTGGTTTAAATGCTAATAACCTAACCTTCAGTGATAGCAGTGATGGTGTGAGAATCTCTGCAGGTAGTGACTTGCTGGCAGTTGTCAGTTGGAATCAAGCCAGCACCTTTGAAGCTAATCGTAACAGTAGCAGAATCTTCTGTTAGCTGCATGATTGCACAAGTTCCGCTCCCTAGGACAACTTAATTCATGAGTAGGGTGGGCAAAGTTTTGCTCACCCCTAGTGTTTGTCTAAAGTTTTACAGAAAATTCATCTAAAGTAAGTCGCTTATTTTGTTCTCTAGTAGTGAGAAACTCTAGTTACAGCAGTAATTTTGCTGGTTTTTTATGATTTGCCTTCATGATATTTACAAATAATTTTCAGTAAATTTTCGATGAAGTTAGTCTAAATATTCTGGTTAAGAGAAAAATTTTATGTAAATATACTGTCTTACTTGCAGTCACCAAAACAAGGGCAATCCTTGACTATTGCTGCATAGTGGGTGCTTTTTCAAGATTAAAGATGGAGAAATAATAAATGCCGCCTGTAAATGATAATTTTCCGGGAACTAGTGTTACTGGTTCTTCCTTCACTGTCTTTGGGACTAATGTAGGTGCGACAACACAGGTTATTCGTCCTGTAGGTGTAGATCCTAACCCAGCAGGAGTATCTTCTCCTTTAAACTCAGTGTGGTGGAATTGGCAGGCTCCCACCGCTGGTGAATATGCTGTTTATACGCTTGGTAGTAACTTTGATACCACTTTAGGTGTCTATGTCCAAGCTCCAGGTCCCGCAACTGCATTTACAGTTGCTGAAAACGATGACATCAACAACGACTTTCCCGCTACTTCGGCAAGTGGTGTGACTTTTAGAGCCGGGACAGGTTCATTATTTTACTCTATTGACGTAGATGGTTATAGAAGCGCGACCGGCTCGATTGTTCTCACCCTGGCGCCAGTTACCAGAGGCACAGCAAGCAACGATAATCTAAACGGTTCCAGTGCTGGTGACTGGATTGAAGCTGGTGCTGGTGATGACAACATTAATGGCAACGGTGGCTATGATGTTCTGTTTGGCGGTGATGGCAATGACAACATTAATGGTGGTTCACTGACCGATTACATTAATGGTGGTGCTGGTAATGACCGCATCAATGGCAATGGTGGTAATGATAGTCTCCTAGGCAAAGAAGGCAATGACACTATTGCTGGCGGTTCTGGAAATGATTACATAGATGGTGGTTCTGATAACGACACCATTTACGGCAACGGTGGTAATGACACTCTGGTTGGTGGTGCTGGGGACGACGCTATCTATGGTGCCTCTGGCAACGATGTGATTGTGGGTGATTCTGGTAATGACACCATTTATGGTAATGGCGGTGATGATTTCATCGCCGCTGCTGATGGTGACAACTTAATTTACGGTGGTTCCGCAGCTGATGCCATCTTCACTGGCTCTGGTAATGACACCATCTATGGTAACGGTGGTGATGATTTCATTTATACAGGTTCTGGCTTCGATACCGTCTGGCTGGGTGGTGGTTCTGCACAAGTATTTCTAGAAACTGGCGATGGTTTCGATACCATCAACAACTTCCAGCTTGGTCAGACTTGCTTCCAGTTAGGTTTTGGTTTAAACGCTAGCGACTTGACCTTTACTGATAGCACTGATGGTGTGAGAATCTCTGCAGGTAGTGACTTGCTGGCAGTTGTCAGTTGGAATCAAGCCAGCACTTTTCAAGCTAATCCTGGCAGCATCTTCTGTTAGCAGCATCATTGCCGAAGTTCTGCTCCCTAGGACAACTTAATTCATGAGTAGGGTGGGCAAAGAATTGCCTACCCTACAAATTATTCTTGAGCCAATTTTTGAAATCTCTAATTGCTTGACTTCTACCAACAGTTATGCATTGCGCCCCATATTCATTAACAAGTTGAATAATTGGGATATCAGGAAAGTGAGGACTGAAATTAGCTTTGACATATTTCCCTTGCTGCAGGAGATTAATTTCCAATCCCTGCTGTGTATATCGCCAAAGCTCAGGTACTCCCAAAATCTCATAGTTATCAAATCGAGTCCGGGAAGTAATATCTATTTCTATCGCTAAATCAGGGGGAGGGTCTACAGTTAAATTAATGCGATTTTTACCAATAACAGCACCGTAATTCTGAATATAAAAACAAGCATCTGGTTCTACAGCTTGTGTCATGCTCTCACTTTTAAAAGTCGTAGAACCTAAAGGCTCAAAATCAATTTGTAGTTCTTCTAAAATTATTTTAACTAAATCGCCAAGAAATTCCTTATCTTTCTCATGTTCGGGCAAGGGAAGCATAATTTCTAACCAGCCATTACTATAAGAAAGGCGTGCTGCCCGCTTTTCTCCCAATTCCTCTAAAATGTTTTCTAACTGCTGCCAACTAATATCTTTAAGCAGTATTTGTTGCCCTGGTTTAACAAGAATTTGTTGCAGTTCTAACAGCATATAATCAAGAGGGTATAGTTAATAAGACTTACGTAGTTGACACCAGTGACGGCAAAATTCGTCTGAGGCAGTACAATTAGACCCTAAATCGCTACAATAAAGATTTGGCGCACTACAGCACCCGCCTATGAGACTTCCTATTGTTGCTATTATCGGTCGCCCAAACGTGGGCAAATCTACACTGGTGAATCGTTTGGCGGGTGAGCAAACCGCCATTGTCCACGATCAACCAGGAGTAACGCGCGATCGCACCTACATGCCAGCTTTTTGGAGCGATCGCGAGTTTTTGGTTGTAGATACTGGTGGTTTAGTCTTTAACGACGACACGGAATTTCTTCCCCTGATCCGCGAACAAGCAACTTTAGCGCTCACAGAAGCCAGTGCGGCAATTTTTGTCGTTGATGGTCAAACGGGTCTGACACCAGCAGATGAAGAAATCGCCGAATGGTTGCGACAACAACCTGTACCCGTAATTTTGGCAGTAAATAAATGTGAATCACCAGAGCAAGGCTTAATCCAAGCTGCAGAATTTTGGCAGTTGGGATTGGGGGAACCCTTTGCCTTTTCTGGAATTCATGGTAGTGGCACCGGAGACTTACTCGACGAGGTAATTAACCACTTACCAAAAATACAAGATATCCCGGAAACTAACGAAATTAAAGTAGCAATTGTTGGGCGTCCCAATGTCGGTAAATCTAGCCTATTAAACGCCTTTGTCGGGGAAAACCGGGCTATTGTCAGTCCGATTTCCGGTACGACCCGCGACGCCATTGATACCATCGTCGAACGAAACGAGCAAACCTACCGCATCATTGACACCGCTGGTATTCGTAAAAAGAAAAACGTTGAATACGGACCGGAATTCTTTGGGATTAACCGAGCTTTCAAAGCCATTCGTCGTGCTGATGTGGTTCTATTGGTAATTGATGCCCTCGATGGCGTCACCGAACAAGACCAGAAATTAGCAGGACGAATTATCGAAGAAGGTCGTGCGTGTGTCCTCGTAGTCAATAAATGGGATGCGGTAGAAAAAGACTCCTACACCATCTACGACTACGAAAAAAATCTCCAACAACGCTTACACTTTACTGAATGGGCAGAAACTATCTTTGTGAGTGCCTTGACAGGACAGCGGGTAGAAAAAATCCTAGAATTGGTAGATAAGGCAGCAGAATCACACAAGCGTCGCGTCACCACCTCCGTAATTAACGAAGTCTTAGAAGATGCCGTGAAATGGCACTCACCCCCCACCTCCCGCAGTGGAAAACAGGGCAAAATATATTATGGTACGCAAGTTGCTACCCAACCACCAACCATTGCACTGTTTGTTAATGACGCTACACGCTTCAACGATAATTATCGTCGTTACATCGAACGCCAATTCCGGCAACAATTAGGTTTTACCGGTACCCCGATTCGGTTACTGTGGCGCAGTAAAAAAGTCCGAGATATGGAAAGTGGTAACGTCAACCGTGCTACCCGCGTTTAAAACGCCTGGAAAATTTTAGATTTTGGATTAGGGATTTGAGATTGGGGCATACTGATTGAGAATCAAAAAACTTGAAACTTAGACTAACCCAGTAATCCAAAATCTCAAATCTCAAATCTCAAATCGGAACATGGACTTACTACGCTCTCTGCCACTAGGTTTATATTTAGAACAACCACAAACTTGGCTACATAAAATCGACCCGCGAGTCAAGTTTGCCTGGTTAATGAGCTTTCTGACAACTTACATTTTTGCCAATAACGAATGGCGGGTGCTATTGGTGGTACTGTTGATTCTTGTCACCTTAGCAGCCAGAATACCCCTGCGAGTATGGCGACAACAAATGGGTTGGCTGTTGTTGCTCGCATTTTTTGTGTTGCTTTTGGGTTCCATTAGCCCTGATGGACTGGGTGTAGATTATCAACCCCGACTACCAGCCAACGAACAGGTTTTGACTCAACAATCGACCCCAAGCACAGTTAGCATTATCCCATCATTAGCTAAGTACGGACAAGAATACAGTTACGTCCTGTTTCAACAAGGCCCAATCCGAGTAACTCGTCGTTCTGTTGATTTGGCAGTGCGTTTGAGTACCATAATTTTTACCGTTATTTACAGTACAAACCTGTATCTACTGACTACAGCACCAGAAGAAATTACCGCTGGGTTGGAAAGCTTAATGCGTCCCCTGCGACGCTTCCGGATACCAGTTACAGAAATTTCTTTAACTTTAACTTTATCCTTGCGATTTATTCCCCTTGTCTTAGAAGAAGTGCAAAATTTGGTTCGCTCTGTACGGACAAGAGCAATTAATTGGAAAAAACTGGGATTAAAAGGAGCAGTTAAGGTTTGGATGTTAGTAGCAGAACGATTGTTAGAAAATCTGCTGCTCCGGGCAGAACAAATGTCAAATGCGATGATGGTCAGAGGCTTTACTAGTGCCAACGAACACAGAGTACAATGGCATGATTTGCGCCTCAGAGGACGTGACTGGATTGCAATTGCTAGTTTAGTTTTACTCTGGGGTATCAGACTAGCTATCGGAAATGATGTTTGAAAATTCTTAATTCGTACTTACTGATACCCGTTGTTGCACAAACAAGGAGTCTCGAAAGGGGGTATGTAATCCCCAATTCCCTTTACCAGCGGTTGGTTGGGATGGCTGGGTTACGACTTGACTAGCGAAATTGAACCTCTACTCCCCTACAAAAATGATCCCTGAGCATTTCCCGTCGCTTTTTGGCTGTACCCTGCGATTAGTGGCTCCTTCCTCCATCGGGGATGCTCTGAGAAATCAAATCTCAGGTCTCTAGAACTCAATACTCAGGAGTAAATACCGTTTGCTGTCAAGCGGAGCGGCTATTGTTGCCGATAGCGATCCTGAGCCAGAATGGTACAAATCCCTACACAAAGCCGAAGCACAACTCAAAGCTCTTCAATTAGTCAATAGTCAATAGTCTTGTTGCAAAATATGAAACAACAAAATTGTGGCTGGTGCTTCTCAGATCGCAGGAATCAGCCTACTATAGATAAATTAGCCGGTCGCTGGGCAGCTAAACCAGCTGTTGCCAAGGCTTTGGAAGATGGCGGGGTTTTAGTTACACCGACATTGAAATATGCAGCCAAAGTATAGGTGTGCCAGAAGTGAATTTATATTACAAGGCAACAGAAATTGTCGCAACATGGAGAGCAAGTCAATGGTAGTTAAGTTTGAGTCTCAAAGGAGATTATGCTACTGCCATCCTGTTTTCCTCCTTGGGTCTACACCACTAGAAGCAAGAGTAGTAACTGCCAGATACTTATTCAGCAGCTACTGTTACCAAATAGAGATATTATCTTCTAAGTGGTTTTACGCATCTACCCATAGATATATTTTTTCTTCTGGTATTAAATGAACTCCAACAACTCAGAATCATACTTAAATCATCCCACTTGGGGTTTGCTCTTCAGGGTATGTATGGTGGAAGAGAACCAAGAACTATTCACTACCCTGTATGCTCAAAGGTTATTTTTTGTGGTGACGACAGAAGCTAAAGGCATTAAATTTCAGCCCATAGGACGTGCTGAAGCACGTTTAATGCTAGAACATCGGTTACGCACCCTGCGCCGTACTGGGCAGGCTCAAGAGTACGATCAGCTTCAGAGTGTTCTGCAACGGACTTTCCCATGACCAGTTTGATTCAAGAGCGTATTTCCCAAGTTAGAGCCTCACTACCAGATTCCGTGCGGTTGATTGCAGTCAGCAAACAAGTCCCAGTGGACGCAATCCGTGAAGCTTACGCCGCTGGAGTTCGGGATTTTGGCGAAAGTCGCATCCAAGAAGCCGCTACCAAACAAGCCCAACTGCAAGAATTAACCGATATTACTTGGCATTTTATCGGACATTTGCAAAGCAACAAAGCCAAAAAAGCATTAGAACAATTTCAGTGGATTCACTCAGTAGATAGTTTGAAGCTCGCCCGACGCTTAAATGAATTGGCAGGAGAATTAAGTATTTCTCCGGATATCTGTCTACAAGTGAAAATCTTGCCCGACCCTGATAAATCTGGATGGAATGTAGCGCAACTTTTACAGGAATTATCAGAACTTAATCAATTGGAAAATTTACAGATAAAAGGTTTGATGACCATTCCACCTCTAGGCTTGGATAATTTAGAAATCTTAAAAGTCTTCCATAGCACCCACGAGCTAGCTGAGAAAATCCAGCAGCAAAACTGGTCTAATATTCAAATTCAAGAACTGTCTATGGGAATGTCCTCAGACTATCAACTAGCAGTGCAAGCAGGCGCAACTATGATCCGCTTGGGAACTATCTTGTTTGGCGAACGTCGCTATTGAGTTTTGGTGAAAATCTGGAAAATAATCAGGTTATTAACTATAGTAATAAATTTCTAACCAAAAACTACACCGCCAGTTTTAATAGACGTTATATTAGTGACCAGAGCGCACACCAAGCTCCACTGGTAAAAAACACATATCATCGCCCTGAGAGGGAAACTAATCGTTAGTTAATTAGTAAAATGCCGCAGCAACGACAACCGATAACAAAAAAAGTGCAAAGATTAACTAATCTCAACAACAGTTTGATACCCTGAGTGTTGATGAAATTGCTCTTTACCAGTTAACTATAGATATCAGTCGCACCAGGAGAGAACGGTGAATAATATCTTTTCCAAACTGAAGGACTTTGTGGGTCTGAACGAGCCAGTGGACTACTATTATGAGGAAGATGATCAGGATGTAGATAGATACCAAAACCTCTACCAAGAAGAGAATCCACCGCAAGTCCAACCCCAACCCCAGCCTCAGCCCCAAGCTCAACAAATGGTGGAAGAACCCTCTCGTCAAAATCGCCGCTGGCGGGATAGGGTAGGTACGGGTTCAGATGTAGGAGCAGGAACAGCGCCAATGAACAATGTAATCGGTATGCCTGGTGTCACTAACGGCATTTCAGAAGTGTTAGTTTTGGAACCACGCACTTTTGAAGAAATGCCCCAGGCAATTCAAGCTCTGCGGGAGCGCAAGTCTGTGGTATTGAATTTATCAATCATGGACCCGGATCAAGCACAACGGGCTGTAGATTTTGTGGCTGGTGGTACTTACGCCATTGACGGACACCAAGAGCGCATCGGCGAAAGCATCTTTTTGTTTACGCCTAGCTGTGTACAAGTAAGCACCCAGGCAGGGGTGGTTCACGAAGTACCCCAACCCACACGTCCCCAACGTCCCGCAGCCCCCGCTCCGGCTTGGGCAAATGAACCCAACCGCATGGTACAGTAGTAAACCAAAATTAGTCATTAGCCCACAGTCCTGGGTGCAAACACTGACTAAAAATAATGGGATGTGAGCCTCCGTCCTTCGCTTGACGGCTTTTGCTAAAATATGTATAGTCGCCATAGGGCATTGGGAGACTATACACGGACAGGTCGGGACGATAAGACCACTTAGTGGCGCATTCCAGCGAAGTGTCAAGCAATCCTCGCTCATGTGCGGACGAGGAGGTATGTCAATAAATGACTTTTGTACAGACGTTCCGGCGGAACGTCTATACTTTTTTGGCTAATGACTGATGACTAATACCATTTCACTACTGTATTGATGATACAAATATCTTGCACAGGGCGGGGAAACACCGCCCCTACAAGACCCCCCCCCCTTAAGGGTAAGGACTAAGATGTATCACTATTTTCGGGAATTGATATAAAGGCTAATCACTAATGACTAATGACTAACGACTAATGACTAATGACTACTAAAATTGGATTTATCGGTGGCGGAGTGATGGCAGAAGCTCTTCTGTGCCGCTTACTAGCTAGAGAAATTTATCAACCAGGTGAAGTTTTAGTTAGCGATCCCCAAGCAACACGCCGGAGTTTTTTAGAGCAACAATACGGTGTAGCTGTGACCAGCGATAATCAACAGACTTTCACCAGTGCAACTGAAGTGGTGATGTTGGCGGTCAAACCCCAAGTATTTGGCGCGATCGCTCAAGAATTATCAGCAATCATCGGCAAAGGACATTCACCTCTGGTAGTGTCTATTTTAGCTGGCGTGTCCTTAAGGCAGCTAGAAACAGCTTTCCCGCAAATGTCCCTGATCCGCGCTATGCCTAACACCCCAGCCACCGTAGGCGCCGGAATGACCGCTGTTTGTGCTAATGCTCACACCACCAGCGACCAGAAAAACATCGCTCAGCAGATATTTAGCACCGTCGGGGAAGTCGTAGAGGTGCCAGAAACCTTAATGGATGCAGTCACTGGACTATCGGGGTCTGGCCCGGCTTATGTAGCTTTGATGGTAGAAGCCTTAGCAGATGGGGGAGTAGCATCTGGTTTACCCCGTGCGATCGCCTATCAATTGGCAATCCAAACCGTCCTCGGCGCCGCACAATTATTACAAGAAACCAAAATCCACCCCGCCGAACTCAAAGACCGCGTTACCAGTCCCGGTGGGACAACCATTGCTGGGATTACCCAATTAGAGCGAGCCGGATTTCGCTCTGCAGTCATCGAAGCAGTCCGTGCCGCTACCCAACGTTCGCAAGAATTAGGTAATGGGTAATGGGCAAAAGGGCATTGGGCATGGGGCAAAAGGGCATTGGGCAAAAGGGCATGGGGCAAAAGGGCATGGGGCAAAAGGGCATGGGGCATGGGGCATGGGGCAAAAGGGCATTGGGCATGGGGCATTGGGCAAAAGGGCATTGGGAACTTCAGACTAATGACTAATGACTAATGACTAAGTTGACAAAAGAATAGCTAATATAGTAAACAATTTCATGCATCTATGTATTAAGTGAACTATACGCCACTGTTTACAGAAGTTAATCTGAACTCCGTATTTCCCTTTGAGCTAGACCAGTTCCAGAAGGATGCGATCGCGTCCTTGAATGCTGGTCGCTCAGTGGTAGTATGCGCGCCTACGGGTTCAGGCAAAACCTTAATAGGGGAATATGCCATATATCGCGCCCTGTCGCGAGGTAAACGAGTATTTTATACTACTCCCCTAAAAGCGCTTTCCAATCAAAAACTACGTGATTTCCGAGAGGAATTTGGGGCGGACATGGTTGGGTTACTAACCGGAGACGCCTCCATCCACCGGGATGCACCGATTCTGGTGATGACCACGGAAATTTTCCGCAATATGCTCTACGGGACGCCGATAGGGCAAGTGGGCACTTCCTTGGTGGGAGTGGAAGCAGTGGTGCTAGATGAGTGCCACTACATGAACGACCGGCAACGGGGTACAGTGTGGGAAGAATCAATCATCTACTGTCCGCGGGAGGTGCAGTTGGTAGCCCTGAGCGCCACCGTTGCTAACAGCGACCAACTCACGGACTGGTTAAACCAAGTCCACGGACCGACAGACCTGGTGTACTCCGACTTTCGTCCGGTACCGTTGGAATTTCACTTTGCCAACCCCAAAGGCATATTTCCGCTGCTGAATGACGAGAAAACAAAAATTAACCCCCGGTTGAAACCGAAGCGGGGTAGTGGAGACCGAGGACGGGATAGACCCAGACCCGAAGCTCCGAATTTGGTAGACACGATCAATCGCCTGCGCGATCGCGATATGCTGCCAGCCATTTACTTTATTTTCAGCCGTCGGGGCTGTGATAAAGCCGTGGCAGAAGTAGGAGATATGTGGCTGGTGAACCCAGACGAAGCCTACCAATTGCGGGTGCAAATTGATGAATTTTTGCAGCGGAACCCAGAAGCGGCGCGTACTGGACAAGTTGCACCGCTGTACCGGGGGATTGCAGCACACCACGCTGGAATTCTCCCCGCTTGGAAAGTACTGGTGGAAGAACTCTTCCAGCAAGGACTAATTAAAGTCGTCTTTGCCACCGAAACCCTAGCAGCGGGAATTAACATGCCCGCGAGAACTACGGTAATTTCTAGCCTTTCCAAGCGCACCGACAACGGACACCGGCTGCTAAATGCCTCAGAATTCTTGCAAATGGCAGGAAGGGCTGGACGCCGAGGGATGGATGAACAAGGGCATGTGGTGACGGTGCAAACGCCCTTTGAAGGGGCAAAAGAAGCGTCATATCTGGCAACATCCAAACCCGACCCCTTGGTCAGCCAGTTTACACCCAGTTATGGCATGGTGCTGAACCTGCTGCAAACCCATAGCTTGGAAGAAGCCAAGGAATTGATAGAACGCAGCTTTGGTCAGTACATGGCTAATTTGCACCTGCGACCGCAATATGAATACATCGAGGAACTACAACAACAACTAGGACACTTACAGGCACAAATTGATGACATTGAAGAACAAGACATTGCTGTCTACGAAAAATTACGGCAAAGGTTAAAAGTAGAACGCCAGCTACTCAAAACCTTGCAGGAGCAGGCACTAGAAAACCGCCAAGCACAAGTGGGGATGCTGTTGGGCTTTGCCGTACCAGGGACGCTTTTAAGTCTCAAAGGTAAAAATATCACAGTACCTGTACCCGTACCGGCGGTGTTAGTAGGTAAAAGTCAAGGGTCTGGTCAAGCACCTTATTTAGTATGCTTGGGACGAGATAGCCGCTGGTATGTGGCGACCACAGCGGATGTAGTCGATGTCCATGCGGAATTGGCAAAAATTGACGTTCCTGGTGATTTGCTACCCCCAGCAGAAATGCCGCTCAAACCAGGACAGTCACGCCGTGGAACCCAGGAAGCCGCCGCCATTGCTGCTCAAATCCCAGATCCAGAGCCATCTTTTTATCTAACCCCGGAAGTAGCACAGCAAAATAGCCGTGTAACTGCCATCCAAGAGCAGTTAGAGGCACACCCACTGCATAATACAGGCAATCCAGTTACCATTCTCAAGCGCAAGACCCGCTGTGCTGAACTAGCAGCAGAAATTGCGGAATTGCAAGCTGATATGCAGCAACAATCCCAACATTACTGGGAAGAGTTCTTGAGTCTGATTACGATATTGCAGTATTTTGACTGCTTGGATAACCTAGTACCCACAGAATTAGGGCAAATTGCTGCCGCTATTCGGGGTGAAAATGAACTGTGGCTGGGTTTAGTTCTAGCTAGCAGTGAATTGAACAACCTCGACCCCCAACATTTAGCAGCCACTATCACTGCTTTGGTGACTGAATCACCGCGTCCCGATAGTATGGTGCGCTATGAGTTATCCCCTGAAGTCAGTGAAGCTTGGTCAAGGTTGCAAAAAATCCGCCGCTCAGTCATGAAGGTACAATACCGTCATGGTGTAGCCCTACCTGTAGGGTTAGAAAATAGATACATCAACCTGATTTCTCTCGTGGAACAGTGGGGATTGGGTGTAGAGTGGACGCAATTGTGTGAAAACACTACTCTCGATGAAGGAGATGTTGTCCGCATCCTACGTCGCACCTTGGATTTACTGTCGCAGATACCCCACGTTCCCCATTTACCGGAAGTCTTGCAACGTAACGCCTATCGGGCTATACAGTTGATTGATCGGTTCCCGGTGAATGAGGTAGTAGATTGACATCCTCCCCCGGCTTAAAGCCAGGGGATTCCAAGAATCACTTCTTGGATTTCCTCGTTCCACGACTCGGCTTACTTGGAGGAATTTCCTCACCCAAGCTCTTGTCGATGTCGACCGAGGCGTTATTTCCTGTGTGCCCCACAGTACGTAGTCCTTTCTCAAGTATGTTTAGTGCAGCGTTATGATCTCTGTCTTGGACATGTCCGCAATGCAAACAAGTATGTGTCCCATGCCTGAAGGCGATGGGACACATACTTTTGGAGTTGTAAGTTAGGAGTGCTGAGTGATTAACAGCCAGCACCGGGGATGGGGTACTCCAAGGGTGCTGGTATTGCCGTTTTTATTGGGCTATTTAATTCAAAAGTCAAAACTTAATTTTCCGCAACAGTCTGTTAATTCCCTGTAGATACATATAAATCTAAAAATATATTCTGCTTGTTTAAGCATGAGGTTGTTATGAAATTGCTGCTCAAGGGAAAAAAACTCTGTTTGCCAATCATTTTAATGGCTAGCTTATTGACAGTAAGTGGCTGTAACAATGAAAAAACTCCCCAACCCCCCAAGGAAGTCAGTCAAAATTCTCCAGAAAAAGTTGATGTCAAAGACACGGCTGAAACCACCCCTGGTCAAAAAACACCGACAGCGGTAAGCAGTCCTAACCCTAACTCCTCTAGTCCATCATCTTCGCCCAAACCAGGAAATAATCAACAGACAATTACCGAAACTCCGGAACTCAAAGATACCTTGATTGTGCCGGGAGAACGTGTCGGACCCGTGACCCCCAAAACCAGTAAACAAGATTTAGTCCAGTTATTTGGTGAATCCCGTCTGACTGATAAAACCATTAGCGGACCGGAAGGTATCGGTACTTTCGCTGCCACCGAGGTAAACTTGGGTGAGGATAAGTCTTTTTTGGTGGTTTGGAGTGATGACACTCGGAGTAAGATTCTGGATATCCGCAACCTAGGTTCAGCATGGAAAACCCCAGAAGGAATTGGTGTAGGTACTTCCTTTAGCGAATTAAGAACCACCCTGGGAGAGTTTAAACTGACTGGACTGGGTTGGGACTATGGTGGCTATGTTAACTTGCAGGGCACTAAATTATCCCGCTATCGTGGCAAACTTATCTTGGGAGTAGATGCTGATTACAAGATTGCTCAAAAGTTTCCTCAGAATCTGCAAGCCGTTTCTGGAGATAGAGAACTTTCTTCTACTAACTCTAACTGGAAACCTCTAGATGTAAAAGTACAAAGATTAATTGTGGTATTCTCCCATCCCACACAATAGGGGAATATAGGAATCATATTTGATTTTTGAAAAGATAGGTAGGGTGCGTTACGCGCTTCGCTAAAGCACCCTACAATAGACTTCTTGCGTGCATTCCGATAAACTTAAATAATTAACCGCCGTACGCGGAGCGTGCGCCCTTGGCGCATAAAACGCCGATAAACGCCGATAAAATTTACTTTTGCTCATACTTAAATTTTTTCATAAATCAAATTTGAAAAATAAAATAAGTAAAGTTATAAGAAGAAAACATAGTTTTGTATCATTTTATGATATAAGCAAAACTTTGATTATTGAGGTTAAACTATAAGTATAACTGAATTATTTACAAATTATATTCTCCTGGAGATAGAAGAAATTTTTCTATCAAAAGGTAGGTTAGACAAAAATAGAGATTCCACTATGATGTATGAGGATATAGGTTCTCCAGAAAAAACAAAAAATGAGGATGTGTTCTCATGTTGGAATTTAATGACAGTTATTGTCAGCAAGTGTCAAGAGAAACTACTGAGATAAACAGACATCAAAAAAAAAGATTAATTGATGTCCAACTCAGGAAAAAAACTGCTTGTACTTCGCCAAACTGTCCATGTTGCTCTGGAGATATGTTGCGTCATATCCGAGCAAATCAAGTGTATTTTTTCTGCCGACATTGCTGGCAGGAAATGCCTTGCATCGGTGAATAATTTGCATTCTCTTTTTTGGTCAATTAATTAACAATTTAAGATGCTCAATTGGTTACGTTCTCTTTTGAAAAATCAGTTACAAACATCAAATAGTATAAACATTTAGGTAGATGGTTATAACCAGGTTCTACCTTTTTTTTGACAACTCAAGGAGATAAGCTGCCAAGAACACAAAATCAGCACAGGAAAAATTAAAATTATTGATTTTAATTTCCTTACATGCAAAACAAAATATCAAGTAAATTCAGGGTTAAGACGACCTAATACCCAGGTAGTGTAAGTACCAATAGGACTCCAAAGCAGATATGGTAATAGCAATAATGCTGCCCAGCCAGAGATTTGCCAAACAACTAAAGTTAGGATTAAGCCTAACACAAAGCCCACTCCTCCTACAAAGGTTCCCGCTGTTAAGTTATGCGACCATAAAGTAATTGGAGAATAGAGAACAATAGCTACTTCTACTAATAGATAAAACGCCATTAGCCACCAAGTTTTGGAGCTACCTGGGGCACTTTCCCAAATAATATAGGCTGACCAAGCACCGCAGATAAAAACAACTGTCCAGATGAGAGGAATTAAGCGTTCAAAGGTTAACCATCTAGGACGACGCAAACGTTGAAACCATTTAACATCCTTGGGTCTTAAAATATTAGCACCGAGCGCAACTATAAAGGTAATAGCTGCAACGACCATCCAGGACTTAATCATCTTTTAATCACCGACTGGTATGCTGAGGAGTGATTTGTGTTAATAATTTGTATGAGTAATTCTGGTTGTTGGTAGAGACGCGATGAATCGCATCTCCACACTTAGGTAAATAATCAAGCGCTTATTCAAAAACCGTTTTTTGGGTTTCCATGTGATGGTTAATGCGAGACACTACATTGTAAGCATCAGCCCCTGGTTCTTTTGTGTCTTCAATCCCTTCGCAGGGTCCATCGATAGCTTTCCAAGCTTCCAGACCTCCTTTGAGTTCAGCGACATTTTTAAAGCCAGATTCGCGCAAGCTAGTGGCTGCTTGAGCAGTTTCTTGTTCGGAACTGCCATAAACGTAAATATCACGATCTGCTTCCATGCTAGAGCTTGCACGCTCTACCATTTCATTCATGGGGATTGACATTGCTCCCAAGATATGAAGCTGATTAAAAGCTTCGCGATCGCGCACGTCCAAAATAGTCAATGCAGGTTCACCCCACTCTAAACGTGATTTTAAGTCATGAACAGAGGATTGAGCTTTCAAACCGGGAGGAGTAGGGGTAACATTTGGTAAAGCTTCTTTTGCGTCTTGAATTAAATCGTCTATGGGTTTCATATCTTTTGTTCACTGAACTTTCACTACAAACTGTAGCTATAAAAATTTCAGCCTGTATCTAGAAAGAGGAGTAATATATATTTTGACATCTCGTTTCTTTAGATATATACATATATTTTTAATATCCTACCTTTTATAGAAGTATTTATTTTTTTGTAATGATAGTGAATCTCTAGGTATAGAGATTTTATCGCCAAAATCTAGCTAGATGAAGATTGATGACCAGAGCCTAACAAACTAAATTCAGAAATCATCATCAATTACTCTTTACTTATGGTGGATATATATATCCTCAAGTTACTGGTTATTGGCATTCTCTTACTTACTGTCACTTTAGGTTCTGGCTGGATTGCACGCTTACCTCTTTCCTATGCCCTAATCTACTTGGTTGTGGGAATAGCCTTGGGTCCCTATGGCTTTAAATTGATTGAGGTACGTCCAGATGCAGAATTCCTAGAGCGATTATCAGAATTTGTAGTCATTGTTTCTTTATTTAGCTGTGGTTTAAAAATGAACCGTCCATTGCAAATATGGGCATGGAATTCTACAGTCCGTCTGATTGGTTTTTTGATGCCAATTTCTATTTTTGCTTTAGCAGCCGTGGGACATTGGCTTTTAGGATTAAACTGGGGAGCCGCAATTTTATTGGGAGCAATTCTCGCTCCCACCGATCCCGTGTTAGCTAGTGAAGTGCAAATTGTGGACAGTGAAGACCAAGATGAGTTGCGATTTGGCTTGACTTCAGAAGGCGGTTTAAATGATGCACTGGCTTTTCCGTTTGTTTATTTTGGGCTTTATTTATGGAAGGATAACAACTGGGACAACTGGTTTAAGCAGTGGGTTGCAGTAGATGTATTGTGGGCTATTACTGCTGGAATTATCATGGGAATTGTGGTAGCAAAAGCTGTAGTTTGGATTGATAGAAAATTACAACAATTCCGACCGGCAGATTCCCTGATGGAGGACTTCACAGCCCTCAGTACAATTTTGCTTACTTATGCACTGACAGAAGTAGTAAATGGCTATGGGTTCCTAGCTGTTTTTGTTGCAGGGATAGTAGTACAACGGAGTCGTCTAGACCCGGAAAAGCGGCATTCTCGCTTAGAATTTACAGAGCGAATTGAGAAATTATTGGAAGTCGCAACAATTTTATTATTGGGTTCGCTTTTACGCATTGAACCTATTTTACAGTTTGCTGACGAAGCTTTGTTAGTAGCAGCTTTATTATTTTTCGTGATTCGTCCTGGAGGTGCTTGGATTAGTACCATAGGTGAGCGGTTTCACCCAGCTAAGCGTTGGTTATATGGCTGGTTTGGGATTCGCGGTGTTGGTTCGATTTATTATCTTTCCTATGCTTTTGGGAAAGGTTTAAAGGGAAATGTGGGTGAGGAAATTGCTTGGATTACCTATTTGATAATTGTAATTTCTGTGATTTTGCACGGCATTAGCGCCACCCCGATGATGAACTGGTACGAGCGGAAAATTCAGAGGAGAAAATTGGCAATCAGCAATCATGTGCAAGATTAATTATCCTGGCAATCGTCTATAATATCCGTGTTGTACCAATAAAAATTAATTTGGCAGTACCAATTTTAGATTTGGGATTAAGGAAAAAATCCCAAATTTCAGTTAGAAAAAATCGGTTTCATGCCCCGAATTAATTCGGAAAAGAGAATTAAATAATTTCATTAATTCCAGCCCCAAATTTATTTGTGGGCCCATCTAAAATCCCAAATTAATTTGACATCCTACTAGTGTTCAAACAGTCGTGGGGCAGCAACTAGAGGTAGTCGCTGCCCCACAGATAGTATTCGCTATCTAAGTGTTTGCTTACGCAGGAATCAAGACAGTATCAATTATGTGGATGACACCGTTATCAGCAGCAATATCCGGTGTTGCAACTGTGGCATCGTTTACCTTGACGCCATTGGATGCGTCGATTTTCACATCTGAACCTTGAACCGTGGTAGCTGACTTCATCTTAACTACGTCCGCCGCCATCACCTTGCCGGAAACGACATGATAAGTCAGGATTTTCTTGAGTTTGGGAATGTCCTTCAGCAATGCATCTACCGTGCCTTTGGGAAGCTTAGCAAATGCTTCATCAGTAGGTGCAAAGACGGTGAATGGACCACTGCCTTTGAGAGTATCTACCAAATTTGCAGCCTTGATTGCAGCAACTAGGGTGCCGAATGAACCAGCACTAGCGGCAGTATCAACGATGTCAGCCATGTGTTTACCTAGTTTTGTGTAATCTGTTAACAAATGTAAATGCATTTTTCATAAAAAACATCTACTTTTAGACAGATGTAACTAAAAATAAAACAACATAAGAATTGAAGGCTGAAGTATTTATTTTATAAGCTTTTTGGGTGGTAAGTTAAAGAGTGACCAGTATTACCCTGTTGCCTGCGCTCAAGAGTGCGATCGCACTCTTGAGCGTGCTACAACCCCTATTAAATAAGGAATATAACTAAAATTAAACTGCTTGCTTAATTGCACTGCGATCGCCAGAATCAAACCTTTTCCAATCCTTAATGTAGTTTTTAGTTTCATTACTACTGATATACACGCTTAAATGCCCACTAAGACTAAAAAAGCCGGTTTCTATTTCCCAAA
Source organism: Nostocaceae cyanobacterium (assembly GCA_035285345.1). Taxonomy (GTDB): domain Bacteria; phylum Cyanobacteriota; class Cyanobacteriia; order Cyanobacteriales; family Nostocaceae; genus JAYKJH01. The sequence goes on from JAYKJH010000206.1 coordinate 18,845, forward strand.
ATATCTGTTACATTAGTTTGTATGTAGTAACAATCTGTTACAACAAAAGCGCTTGGAGTGCTAAATATGTCAAACCCCACAAAAGTCACCCCCCCAGTTTTAGATAACCGCAATGCTTGGCGCTGGGGCTTTACTCCTCAGGGCGAAATTTGGAATGGTCGGCTGGCAATGATTGGCTTTTTAGCTGTCGTTATGATTGAAGCGTTCTCCGGTCAAGGCTTTCTCCACTTTTGGAGCATCTTGTAGTTTGGAGGTTGAAGACGACCAATAACGCCAACAGCAGTTTTTCCTATCAGGTGGGCTTCAATAAACAGAACTAAATTGCTGTTAATTTAGTGAAGAGGTAAGGATAAAGGGTAATAATTTTTCCTACCCTTACTCTTTACCTCTGATAACTTTGCATTTTTTGCTTGAACTACACTAACCGGATTTAATCGTCTCAATCCATGTTATCCATATCAGTGTCATCATCAACATCGTCGTAAACGATATCATCAACGGCTATAAGTTCTGCAATTTCTTGGACTTCATTTAGATAATCGGGTTCTTGAATCTCACGCGATATTAGGCGACCAGTAGACTTTAGCCATTCCAAAAGATTAAACTCATCATTGGAACGAATTACAGCCGCTCGCTGTGTACGAGGTGCTTGACGCAAGGGATTGTAGTCCATAAAAAAATCACTTTTAAATGGTAAAACTGGTAAAAATCAATTAATGAGGTCATCTTCTTCGACATCATAAGTCACCAGATAGATTACCGACATAAATTAAAACGCAACACCTCCTGAATCTAAGGGTGTAGAGATTTTAGATTCGGAGAGGCGTTTGAGACGTTTATAGAGTCAGTCACATAGCCGAAAATAATTCTCACTACTTTAAAAATAGCATAGTTCAACACTAGCGCGCTGTGGCAAAGGTTGGGTAACGATGGTAACGGATGAGTTATTTGTGGGAGTAAGAGATAAAGCATCCGTTGCCATTATTGATAAAGTTATTCAAAATAGCAGTGCGTCGCGGCATAGCTTGTTGCAAATTTTGCAGATTTAAACCAGCTTTGGCAGCAACGACAATCAATGCACCCTCAGTGGGGTCACCAGCCACGGTTGTTTAATCTGCAAGCTCGTAATTCTGCATTTTGGTTGCTGGTATTACTGCGTGAGTAATGGGAAGTCGGGCTGATTTCATAAACCCGACATCTGGGGATTTTAAATTACATCATCCGATAGATGAAATAAATTCTGGGAAAATTCAAAATAGTAAATCGTAAGCCTAAAAATATGGTTGAGCTAGTAGTCTACAAAGTCTAGTTTGTTTGTAGTTGTGCTTTAGCGCTTGTAGGAGCGATAAATCGCTCACTACGAACCCTAGAAGTTGTAGGATGCGTTACTAACGTATCCTACGGTTTTGCGCCTATAGAGCGTGCGCTCAAGAGCGCATAACTTAATCCGTCATTGTTGTAAAACAAGGGACAAATTATCAAATTGTCACTTAATAAGTAATAACATGGGCGCAGTTAAAAAGCGTCGAAAACACGCTTGGGTAAATGAAATTGATGACTTGATTCGGGGTGCTTGTGGGGGATTTTTGTTTGGTATTCCCCTACTATACACAATGGAAGTATGGTGGATTGGCTCCCTTGTCGAACCTGCAAGAATGATGATTGCGCTGGTCATCACGTACATTGTCGTCTTTCTGGTCAACCGGACTGCTGGTTTCCGTACTATCAAAGATAATTCAGTAATTGAAGCTGCTATGGATAGCGTGGAAGCGATCGCAATTGGAATTGTATGCACAACATTTATGTTAATCTTGCTGCGGGAAATCACCCTGCAAGTACCTTTAGATGAAGCACTGGGAAAAATTTTGTTTGAAAGCGTACCCTTTACCTTGGGGATAGCACTTTCCCAAGAGTTTTTGAGTGGCGATCGCAACCTTGATATGGAATCAAATAATAATTCCCAAAACAACGATAAACTCAACGCTACCATTGCAGATATCGGTGCTACCCTGCTGGGTGCGACAGTGGTCGCTTTTAATATCGCTCCTACAGATGAAGTAGCTATGCTAGCAATGGGAGTTACTGGAGTTTGGTTGCCCTTAATTATTGCTACTTCCCTAATAGTGTCCTATGCAATTGTATTTGTATCCGGCTTCGCTAATCAAAGCAAACGAATGCAGCAACGGGGTGTCTTTCAACGTCCTCTAAGTGAAACAATATTAGCATACTTGCTGGCACTATTAGCAGCCGCATTTATGTTGTGGTTTTTTGAGAGAATTAGTTTTGAAGACCCGTGGACAATGTGGCTGAAATATACGTTAATTCTGGGTTTACCTGCAAGTATTGGTGGTGCTGCTGGGAGGTTAGCAATATGAATCAAAGTAACTACGACAACGCGCCAGAAAGACCAAAACGCAACTTTCCCGAATGGATTACCTTTGGTATTGCGTCATTTATATTGGCAGTAATTGTTGGACTAGTTATTTATATTTGGATGGGGGAGCAAAATCAGCAGCCTCCTAGCATATCTGCCGTCAACGAAGGAAAAATTCGTGAAGCTTATGGGCAGTTTTATGTCCCATTTTCTGTTACTAATACGGGGGGAGGTACGGCTGAATCGGTGCAAATTATAGCGGAACTAAAAGTTAACGGTAAAGTTGAAGAGTCGGGAGAGCAGCAAATTGATTTTCTCTCTGGTGGGGAGAAACAGGAAGGGGCGTTTGTATTTTCTCGGAATCCACGGGAAGGGGAATTAGTAATTCGGGTTGCGAGTTATAAATTACCTTAACTCTGGCAACGGATGGGTAGCGGATGTAGCGGATGAGTTATTTGTGAGAGGAACAGATAAATCATCCATTACATCAGCTTTTCAGATTTGCGAAAACCTAACCTCTACACCAACATGTGTTGCTTAGGAGTTAAGAAATCTTGAACACCGATTCGACAGTTGACTTCAAAGAATCTCTGGCATCCTTTAAAGTCTGAGCAATAGGTTCCTGTGCATAGAGAAAAGCACGAGCGCAATTTCTTCCAGGCATACCAGAGATAGAACCACCGGGATGGGTACCTGCTCCCGTAAGAAATAGTCCTTCAATTGGCGTTTTATAGTTTGCTAATTCTGGTAACGGACGGAAGAAAATCATCTGTTCTAGGCTCATATCAAT
>JAYKJH010000207.1:0-7254 GCA_035285345.1 Nostocaceae cyanobacterium
TTTTTTAGCGGTGTCCCCGATTGTGCAACGCAATTTCATAATATTTTGCACTGTCATGTCCATCGCTACTCCACTTTCTTGAGCGGTACTGGAAGCAATATTTGCTACGTAGGCTGCTGTTTGAGCGTTTTCTGCAACCGTTGCAATTGATTTGGTCATCTGGTCAACTGCATCTAGGGTACGGTTAATTTCTGCCGCTTGTTTGCTAGATTCCTCCGCTAATTGACGCACTGCTCCCTGATTTTCGCCAATGGCTGCATTTGCTTGCAACGCAGAGGTTTTGACTTTGGTGACAATATCTCTGAGACTTTCGACTATGGAGTTGAAGAAATCAGCTACTGTACCAATTTCTCCTGCAGTAACTTCCGATCTGACTGTCAAGTCACCTTTAGCTGCGTCTTCAACATCACTGACTAGTTGCATCAATTGTTGCTCTAGGGATTCTTTTTGTTGACGTTGCTCTAGGGAGATTTTTTCTGCTGCTTGACGTGCTTTGTCTACTTTTTCTAGCAGCAGTGCTTGTTCTAGCGCAAAACCAATGGGAACAGTCACCTGTCTAAACAAATTGGTTTCGGAATTTTGCCACTTGCGGGGTGCAGAGCATTGATGAGCGATGAGCAAGCCATATAGCTTATTATTCAGCAAAATCGGTGCAACTAAATTCGCCTTTACTGCAAATTGTCCCAACTGAGCAATGTGACATTCAGTTAAACCAGCTTGGTAAATGTCTTCTGTGGCTGTAATTCGACCTGCTTGGTATTTTTCCACATAATCTTTGGCAAAACAAGGGTCTGCAACCTGTGCCCCTAAAGCTGCGGGAAACTCTTCACCCACAGATTCTGCAATGATTGTCCCTACCCAGTTCTCGTCAAAGCGATAAACAATCACCCTATCTGCTTTGATGGCTTCTCTGGTGTAAAGTACTGTTGCATTCAAGATTTCTTGCGTAGACAGCGTACCACGGACGCGAGCCGAAATTTTATTCAGCAACTGCGCTACTTTAGCGTGATGTTCTTGACGACGGCTTTGTTCAACAATATTATCTGCCATTTTGTTGAAAGCGATCGCTAATTCCCCGACTTCATCGAGATTAAACTCTTCTGCACGTACTGAACGCTCTCCCATTGCTAATTTTTGATTAGCTTCTTTGAGTTTTTCCAGCGGTTTAACCACTGTCCGACGCAGAATCGTTACCCAAGCAATCACCACTGCGATCGCTAAAATAGCAATTACTAATTGTTGCAGCAAGTTCTGGGTTAGTAATGCTTGCAGGGAAGTTTCTGGTGTTCCTTGCACCAAAATAGCTACTGGTTCTCCCTCAACAGATGAGATATCTTTATCCCCTGCTTTGATAATTTTATTGGGTAAAGCTTTCGCAGCGATTGTATATTTGTGATTTCCTACAGCTATGTTGCTGCTGACTATTTCTTGCTCCGGATTGGCAGTTGCTTTTGCCAATATAGATGTATCAGACAATTCTAAATTACGCTGCTCCTCACCCAAATCCGTAGCGCTATCTTTAGTCAAAGATGCTGCTAAAGTGAATTTTCCTCCTCCTTGGTTGATATAAATAGCGCTGTAACCATCTCTCGTTGCTTTTGCAGACAAGCTTTCTGCAATAGTCTCTGGTTTCCCATTCAAAATTTCCATCGCCACTAAAGCACCAATTACTTTGTTTTCTTGGCGAGATTGAATCGGGGTGACTATATAACTAACCAAGGCCTCTTGCTGTTTCCAATTATCAGGTAGGGGTACTGCTGCTTTTTCCAGTTCTTTCGAGCCTACAATTACATTGGCTTTGATTTGCTGTCCGGTGCTAAACACCTGATTTATCAAGCCTTTAGGGTCAAAAATTACCCCTTTACGGTTGGGATTAGCACTAACAATAATCTCCCCTTGATTTCCTACTAAAGCGACATCTTCAATTTGGCGATTTTTGATTTCGTTTTGCAGGATTTCTTTAACTTCAGTTTCTAAACCGACAGGTACTTGTTTTCCAGAGTTATTTAAAAGAGCCGCTTGAAAAATTGTACTGTTATTTGCTTGAGTGCGAAAACCTAAACCAATTTCTTTGACGTGATTCTGGTAATTATTATCTATTAAATTAACAGCCGATTTGGCTTGTTCTTGTAATTGGGATTGCAGACCATGATGAATAATTAAACTACCCCCAACTCCCAAGCCTAGCAAAGGTAATAATTCGGTTGCTAGCAAGGCAATCAAGTGTTTACGGCTAATAGTCAGATTGCTAAACCATTTAGCTACAGAAGATTTATTTAATTCATTTTCTTCTGGATTTGCTGGAGATTTAGCAGCAATTTTTTTTGCTAACTCTTCACTAATATCTAGTTGCAAAGGCGGTGTAAAAGTAGCATGTATTATAGATAATTTATCAGGCTTTTCCGTTGTCCGAATTCCATTCATCATAATTTTATTCGTGTGAGTAGATGCTATTGAATTTAAACATGAAGTTTAGGTAAATCTCAGCCGTAAATTTACGGAAAATTTATTGATTTTCGTCATTGCAAAAAATGCTTATAACACAAAAAGGTAGGAATTTTATATAACTTCCTACGCTAATTCTGCCAAATTTATAATCATAAAATTGGAATATATTACCTCTTGCTAAATACAAGAGATACTGATTAATGCCGATTCAATTAATAGGAAACAGTATGACTTTGACACAACCAAAGCCAATAACCAAGAACATCTGAATATTAAAGGTACTTGTGGGCAAGGGGAACTAAATATAGCTAGCGTACCAATGTGAAATTTGATGTCTGACTTATTTGGTACTAGCTCTGCTCACAAGTCGCGTTCACCAATGTAAGTTGTAAATTATCAAACGTCAAGTTTTAGATGCGGGAAGTTGCTGGTAATTAAAAATTTTTCATCTCCCATTTCCAACATCAAGATATTTGCCAGTTTTTATGATATCAAATTACAGTAACAAACATGCAAATAACTGCATCTAAAAGATACACACGCTGAATCTACTTCTTTTTCGACAAGAGTCGAAGTAAATTAATTGTTACAAATTTTAAGCAGTACGACCAGTAAGTAACTGGACACATAGCGGTAGGTTTAATATTACTAAATTAGTATTTTTAAACAGACTTACTAGTATTTTTTTAACAAACTATAGCGGTTCTTACTCTGCTCTTGTACAAGAGATGTAGGGTAGGCAATACTTTGCCCAGGTATCTACTAATGATACAAATAGGTAGGGGTAAGGCATTGCCTTACCCCTACATGGTTTACCCGGTTAGGTGCAACATATGAGTTAACTAACCTTGAAGGTGGCGACTGTTTCCTGTAACTCTTGAGAAATATTGACTGTTGTTTGTAGAGATTCCGAAACGCGGTGGGAGGAATCACTAGTCAATTCGGATACTTTGGCAATATCTTTCATCAACTGAGTCACAGATTGGGAGGTTTCCACCTGAGATGCAGCTGCTTGGGAAATTGACTGCACTAAGGTGTCAATTTGACGCGACACATCAAGAATGTCAGCGAGGCTGTGCTTAGCGTCTTCCACCACGCGGGTACCTTCGACTACCTGGGAGGTTCCCGTTTCCATTGCTTGGACTAATTCGTTGGTTTCCCGTTGAATGTTCTCGACAAGTTGTTCAATTTCTTTAGTTGCAGTAGCAGCACGAGCAGCGAGTTCCCCGACTTCTTCGGCGACGACAGCAAAACCTTGACCTTCTTCACCAGCACGAGCAGCTTCGATACCAGCGTTGATTGCTAACAAGTTGGTTTGGCTAGCAATTTGATTAATCAATGCAACTACGCGGGTAATTTCTTGGGAAGATTCCCCAAGACGCTTCACTTTCTTGGCTGTATCACCCACTGTTTCCCGCAATTGCAAGATTTTTTGCACGCTTCTATCCATTGCTTCACCACTAGCTGAGGCGGTGTGAGCAACGCTATGAGCTACGGTAGCAGCTTTTTGGGCACTTGCGGCTACAGACTGGATAGAAAGGGTCATTTGGTCAACAGTATCTAAGGTACGATTGATTTCTGCTGCTTGTCGCAGTGCTTCATCAGCTAATTGGCGGATAGAATCTTGATTTTCACCAATAGCCGCATTCACCTGGCTAGCGGATTTTTTAACTTGTGTAACAATAGCGCGCAAACTTTCAACAATCGAGTTAAAAAAGTCAGCAACTGTACCAATTTCCCCAGCGCTGACCTCAGCACGGACTGTCAAGTCTCCTCTGGAAGCACCTTCTACATCTTCCAGTAAGTTCAGCAGTTGCATTTGCAGTTTCTCTTTTTGTTGCCGCTGTTCTAAGGAAACATTTTCTGCGCTTTGTCTTGCTTGTTCTACTTCCTCTAACAGATGTGCTTGTTCTAAAGCAAAGCCAATTTGGGTAGCTACTTGTCCAAATAAATTAATTTCTAACTCTTCCCATTGACGGGGTTGAGAACACTGATGCGCCACAAATAAGCCATGTAGTTTTTTATCAAGGAAAATTGGTGCTACTAAACTTGCCTTAACGGTTAATTTTTGCAGTAGGCTAAGTTCATCCTCGCTTAAATTGGCGCGTTTAATATCATCAATGGCTTTGACCATACCTATTTCGTATTCTTGGGCATAGTCTGGAGAAAAATCCGAGTCTTTTAGGATTAATCCTAGGGCTGAGGGACAGTAATAATCAACATCTTCTGCAACGATTTTAGCTTGGTTATGTTCATCAAATAAACAGACCAGCACTCGATTTGCTTGGATACCTTCTCTAGTACTGTTGACCGCTGCTTTCAAGATTTTTTGCCTGTTCAATGTTTCCCGGACACGAAAAGTAATTTGATTCAGCAGTTGTGCTAATTTGGCTTCACTTTCTTGACGGCTAGATTGTTCGCTCATCCTGTCTGCCATGTTATTAAAAGTAGCAGCTAATTGACCAATTTCATCAGCATAGAAAACTTCGGCACGAGAGGTGCGATCGCCAGATGCGAATTTTTGGGTTGTTTGCTCTAAATTTTCCAGAGGTTTAGTGATTGACCGTCTTAAAATCATCCCTAATATCACCAATAGACCTGTGGCTACAATCACTGCCAGAATTTGTTCCAAAGTGGATTGTAACAGCAAACTATTAAGGTAATTTTCGGTTGTTCCCCGCACCAAAATCGCGACCGGATCACCAGTTTTTACTAGTTGCGATCCATTTTCTTCTTCAATAATTTTATTGGGAACAGCCTTAGCCGCCATTGTGTAAGTATCTTTGCCAATCTTTATTCTTTCAGTAACTGTTGTTCCCACAGGAACTTTTGCGACTTTTTCCAGTAAGGATTTGTTGGGTAACTCTACATTAGGTATACTCTTGTCTAACTCTATCCCTTCTGCTTGCAATAAAGAGGTAGCTAGAGCAAAATTACCCGGCTCTTTTTGGAAATAAACTGCACTGTAACCCCCATCGGCAGCTTTCAGAGTTTGCTGAACTATGGGCTGTTTACCATTAACAATATCGCCGGAAATTAACACACCGATTACTTCATTGCCACTCCGCGACATCACAGGGGTGACTGTATAACGTATCAAAGCATCTTGATTAATTACACCCGGTGGTAAAGGAGATGATTCTTTTTGTATTTCCTCCCATTTAACCACGGCGTTAGCTTTGATTTGGCGGCGATTTTTGATGACTTCTTTGACTAAGCCATTCGGGTCAAAAACCTCGCCTTTGCGGTTAGAATTGGCATTGACAATAATTTTGCCATCTAACCCGACTAAGGTCGCATATTCAATTTGGCGACTGGTAATTTCATTTTGGAGAATTTTCTGAATTTCTGTTTCTAATTCTGCACTTATAGGCTGATTAGCAGAATTTAATCCAGCGGCTTTCACAATAGCAGAATTATCTGATTGTCCGCGAAACCCAAATCCCATTTGATTGACTTTGATATTGTAATTAATATCTGTGACAACTACTTCTGATTTGGCTTGTTGCAGTAATTGTGTCCGCAAACCATAATCAATAATTAGAGTCGAACCAATACCGAGTCCGAGAATCGATACAGCTTGTGTCGCTGTCAAAGCAATTAGCTGTTTGCGGCTGATTGGTAAATTATAAAACCATCCCAGTATAGACTTCTTATCTGTGGAAGACACCAGGCGATCGCCCCTAGACGCAGTAGGGAATTTATCGCTCTTCCCGACGCCATTATTTTCATTGATTGGCGCAGAATTGATATTCGTAGATTCCTGGTTTCCTGATTCGTCAGAGGAATTGCTGGCTTTAGTGATTTTTAGCATATACTCAATTGCAGAATTCAACGTAAATTTAACGCTGTAAATATTGATTGTTTTGTGCAATTTACAAGCTTTTTGCTAAGTATTTTGTAGTAGATGTGACACAAAGTCAAGGTAATAGTGCTACAATTTACCTCTCAAACTATAGGAATTTATTACCATAGCAGTCCTCTGCAGATTTGTGAGAATGGAAATCCTCAGACTTGCGACTTCACTTTCAAATGAAGTAGATTTCAAGAAACTGAGGATTGCAACTTAAATAAACGATTTCAATATCTGCGGTAAGGTCTTACCAGTCCAATCCCTGGTTTTCTTCCCAAACTAAGGACATCATCGATTAAAAATGCCAAAATATCTGCTTATCTGCTACATTCACATTTAACCATAATTGTCAACCGTATTAAAATTCATCGAAAATGTTTATCTTAAGTTGGCAATTTTTGGGTTGATTTTCCAGCGAACCAACAACGCAATTATAAGGGTTTCAACGGTATGAATCAAATTAGTCATACCTTTCCACCAGTCTTAATCTACTGCAGGCTGAAAGTACTGCTATTATGTAGTGCAAGATTTAGTATGTCATGTTTTTTTGACAATATTACAATTGCATTATTTAAATTTTATAATTAATTACGCTATTTTTTATTAGTTTAAATTATACAATGACTGAAAAAGACAAATCCAGATCCTGTTAGACAAGACTCTAAGGGAGGTAGAACCTCCCCGATCTTGTTCCCAGGTTGAACCTGGGAACGAGAACGAGAAATAATCAAGGCTCGGCCTTTTGGTGCAAGATGTCAGGTAATAGACTTTCGCAATAGGTCTAATGAAAATTATTTGCTTAACTAGCGCTTAGAGCAGGTGCTAAAGGGTCAAGAATGATTTGAGCAAGAGTTAGGAGCAACTCTTGCTCATTGTAAGGCTTGGAAAAATAAGCCGTGGCTCCCAACTGCATAGCCAGTTGACGATGTTTATCACCACTGCGGGAAGTTAAC
>JAYKJH010000208.1:0-11712 GCA_035285345.1 Nostocaceae cyanobacterium
TTAGAGAAATTAAGACCCAAAAAGGATAAGCTCACACCAACAGCGAGACAGGGAGAGAATGCAGTTGCAAAAGTGAGAAACACCGCTTCTAGAAATACCCCACAACAGGCAAAGAAACCTTCAGCAGTATCACAAGTCAGGGGAATGTCCGCCTCAAGGGACACCCTATTGAACAAGCGTCAGCCCTTCCCAAATATTAATACCGCCCAAGCACCAAAACAAGTTGCACCTGCTCGACCTAATCTAGCTCCCCCAGTGCAGGTTCCTGATAACCTCAATCCTGACCCCAATCCCCTGAAGTTTCCCACACGTCCCAGGGAAGTCCAGGTGCAGGGAACCCAGCCAATTTCTTTAGAACAAGCCCTAGAGCTAGCACGGCGTAACAATAAACAGTTACAGGTGGCAATATTAGAACTAGAACGGGCTAAAGCATCGCTGCGGGAAGCACAGGCTGGTTTGTATCCCACACTGAACCTCCAGACGGGTATCACTCGTCAGCAGTCTGCTAATAGTCAACTGAGTGTGGAGAGCCAAATCCGCCAGCAAGAACAACAGCCTCCGCAATTTCGCAGAGAAATTCCACCAGATCCACCCTCGACTACTTTCAGTGGCACCGTGCAACTAAGTTACGACCTTTATACCTCTGGCAGAGGTCCTGCTAACAGAGGAGCAGCGGCAGAACAGGTGCGATCGGCGGAGTTAGAAGTAGAACGGTTATCCGAGGAAACCCGCCTTGATGTTGCTACTGCTTACTACAATTTACAACTAGCAGATGAGCAAGTCCGAATTAACCAGTCCGCCGTGCGGAATGCTGAAGCTAGTTTACGAGATGCACAAGCCCTAGAGCGGGCTGGTGTTGGGACTCGCTTTGATGTGCTACAATCCCAGGTAAACCTAGCTAATGCTTTGCAAGACTTACGGACGGCTCAAAGTGACCAGCAAGTCGGTCAGCGTCGCTTGGCAAATCTTCTCAGTCTGGCTCAGGCGGTGAATATTTCTGCTGCCGACCCGGTAGAATTAGCGGGACTTTGGGATTTACCCTTGGAAGATAGTATTGTCCGTGCTTTTGCTAACCGTGCGGAACTGCAACAGGCTTTGGCGGAGCGCAATGCGAGCGAACAACGACGACGGGCAGCACTGTCTCAACTGGGACCGCAAATTAGCTTAAACGCCCAGTACAACTTGCTAGATGTGTTTAATGACAGCATCTCCGTCACCGATGGCTATTCTCTGGGAGTGACTGCGACGCTGAGTTTATTCGATGGTGGAGCAGCTAGAGCTAGGGCTGCTCAGGAAAAAGCTAATATTAACATTGCCGAAACCCGCTTTGCTAACCAGCGCAACCAAATTCGCTTTGACGTGGAGCAAGCTTTTTATAATTTGCAGTCCAACCAAGAAAATGTCAATACCTCCCGATTAGCTGTCACCCAAGCTGAGGAAGCTCTGCGTTTAGCAAGGTTGCGCTTCCAAGCAGGCGTAGGTACTAACACTGATGTAATTCGTGCTGAAAATGACTTGACAAGAACTCAGGGTAATCGGGTTCGCGCCATTATTCAATATAACCTGGCTTTGACCCAATTACAACGCGCTGTCTCCACTGGGGGACCTCGCTAATTGGGGATTGGGGATGGGAAATATTCCTATTCCCCTGTCAGTTTTTTGTATCCAAAAAAACCAAAATTTGGGTAAATACCATAGACTTCTTGGAAAAGTTGGAAGATATTATTCAGTTGTTGTCCTATAAGCTTTATAGCCGCTCTGTTAAACCTACCCAAAATTCCCCAAATCTAGACTTAACTGGACATGAGAAATTTTGGTGTTAACTTCCTGTTTCGTCATGGTCTTAGGATGAGTCCTAAGAGGTTTGTCCACTCCGCAAGCTGACACGGTAGAGCTTACCGCCAAATCTGAGCATTTTGGAATATGGATTCCATCAAACCAACGCTCTATATTCTTTGATGCGTTTAAATCTCTGTCCTCAGTGTTATAGCGCTTCCCACGCTCGTGAGGTATAGCAAGAAAGAATTAACCGCCGATAGAAGAGGATGGACGCTTTCTTAAGCCGATAAATTTGTACCTCAGTAGACTAGGAAACGCTATACCACATTCGGGACAGACATAAACGCGATTTTTTAATGGCATCTTATTCTTGTACAGCTTTGGCTACATTATCAAGCAATTTTTTATTTTGGCGACTGCGAGAGCCATATAGCCTTGCTGAAACTATTGTAAAATGAACTTTTTAGGAGTTACGCACACGCTACGAAAAAACAATATTTTGAGATTGCAACAGCCGTTGCAATGACCGAAACACATTACCTGTGCGTAAGTCCTGCTGTTATTGCATCGTTATGGGTGGATTGGTTCAAGAGGGAGCGATCGCCTAATTTCCACTCCCGACCCAAAAATTAAATAATTAACCGCTGATAAAAGCTGATATTTATAGCGTTTCCTAGTCTACTGAGGTACATGAAAAAATAATAAACCACAGATGAACACTTTGGAACACAGCTAAATCTGTTCTTCACCCCTACCCTTGAAACGCTATATCTGCGTTAATCTGTGGTTTGATTACTCCCTGATAATCCGTCCCAGCAATTGAGCAATTTGCTGATTAGTAGTAGCCAAGTTAAATTTCTCACTCGCATTTTTCCGTGCATAATTGGCAATAGCTGCGGTTTCCTCCCGATGATTGCGACAAGATAATATGACCTCTGCCAATTCCTGGGGTTCTCCCGGTGTCACAAGAAACCCATTTATCCCTGAATTTACTAGCTCCAGCGCACCACCTGCTTTCGCTGCTACCACCGTCGTACCGCACAGCATAGCCTCAATAATCACTCTACCAAACGGTTCTGGTGCAGTGGAGGTATGAGCGACCAAATCACAAGCTGACATTAATTGGGGAATATCCGAGCGAAATCCTAAAAATCTTACCCTATCTTGCAGACCTAAACGGTTGACTTGTTGGTGTAGTTCCTGCACATAATCTTGCTCTCCAAATAGTGCATCACCTACTAATAATGCTGTCACATCTGCCGGAGATTTAGCAATAGCTTCAATTAATATATGTTGTCCTTTCCACGGTGCTAACCTGCTGAAATGTCCGACGACAAATTTTTCTTCTAATTTCAATCTTTCTCTGGTTTCCTTTACCTGCGAATCAGAAATTTGATAATTCTGTGGTTCAAAGCCATTGTAGACAACTTCGACTATTTCTTGTCTACCACCAGCGGTGACAAATGCAGCTTTAGTTGCTTGGGAATTAGCAATTACTAATGATGCAAACCGATTCGCGCTGATTACAGCAATTTTGCGATTTGTACTACTAAAATGCTCTGGTGATAAGATGTCTCGTAGGTGATAAACCAAAGGACGACGGCTGAAAAAACTAGCAATTGCACCCACTACTAAAGCTTTTTGGGTATTAGCGTAAATTAGATGATATTCCCGCGCTAAACCTACCACTTCTGAAATTATTGGTATGAGGGATTTGATGCTAGTTAAACTTGTCCACAAGCCACTATCTTTACTAACTGAAATCCCTGCGTTAGCGATAACTTTCACTGGTATATGCTTTTGTTCCAACCACTCTCTAAACCGACCATCCGCAAATAAAGCAATTAAACAATCTTCGCGATAGGGATTAGCCACATCTGTTAATGACAATTCTGCACCACCTAATTTCCCACTTTGGTCTAAAAATAATATTTTCATTGTTTATCTTGCCATGAAATCATTTCTGACTCTTTGCTTAATTTTTAACTGGATTTTTGCTATCAGTATGAAAAATATTGCCCGATAATTAATCAACTATCAAGTAATTGTGTTGGACTGCAAAAAATAGCAGAAATTAATTATTTCAGTTGTCCTATGCTAACAAAACTTGGCGAACCTGGTGAGCAATTTTATCCCAGTCAAAGTTAGTAACAGCATATTCACGACAGGCTTCTCTAGAAGGCAAATGCACTTCTCCATTGAGAATATTTTCTAATCGCTCAGCAATGGCTGTTGGTTCACAACCAGAGGTAATCAAATCTGGTGAAAACGGTGCTAAAATCTCTGGCATTCCCCCAATAGGTGTACACATTACTGGAGTTCCACTAGCAAGAGATTCTAACAATATTAATCCAAATCCTTCTAAAGATTGACTGGGAATGACGCACAAGTCAGCTGCTTGATAAGCTATTGGCAACTGTTCATCTGGTAAAAAACCTAAAAACTTCACATGCTCGTTCAATCCTAATGCTGTAGCTTGCTCCTCTAGCGCATCCTTTAACCATCCCTTACCAGCAATAGCTAGCCAGACATCAGAAATTTTGGGTTTAATTATAGCTAGGGCGTTTAATAATTTATCTATACCCATGCGCTGAACTAAGCGACGTGGTGTGAACAGAATTAAACGGTCTTGAGACCATCCTAGCTGGTCGCGTGCTTGTTGGCGTGATAAAGAAGCTGGAAATCGATTCAAGTCAACACCACCAGGAATAATGTCTATTTTACTCTGGGGAACTTGATATTTTTCATGTAAAATATTACCAAATGCTTGACTCAGGACAATGAAGCGATCGCAACGAGTATAGACTTGTTTTTCCACAAGCCAGTACTTCAGCCAACTACCTAGTTTAGTATCTCCCTCTTGCTTGCTTTCTAATGCCCAAGGACCATGAAAACTAAAAGTTACTGGTACTCCTTTGGGTAAAAGATTCAACAGAGGAAAGCTGGTCATGGCAAAATGCAAGTTAATAGCATCTGGTTTTTCTGACCATCCCCGTGCAAAATTACCCCGACTTAACCACAGTTGTTTCCATGTTGGCAAATCCTTCGGCGCTAGGTTAGTCAGTTTCATTTGAGAATTATTTGATTCTGACGGGAGACCGACAGCGCATAGTTCTACTCTATCCTGACCTGCTGCTAAATGATGGGTCAGCTCGTAAACATATCGGTTCAGTCCCCCTGGGACTTGAGGAAACCACCCCAGTCCAACACAGAGGATAGATGCTGGTGTTTTAGCAGAATTTTTTCCGTAATCTCTCACGACCCGCTCTCCAAGCATATGAGTATCGCTATTACAGTTAGTTGCGCTTTCCCTACAGTAATAGCATCTTGAAAATTAAATTGAGTGAGACTAAATATTTTTTACTAACAACGTATCTCTTGCTACGCCTGAATCTTTTTGTATCAGTTTGTACTCGAAAAAAGACCTGTCCTGTCATCTACGAGATTAGGGCTTTATCACCTAACTTTCTGACCACAAGGCTTTCGTCTAATTAATTGATATCTTGCACCATTTTCAATAATCATTCTAGCGCAAGATATCAATTAAAAAAACTATTATATTCTATTGGGAAGTGTTCCTCAACTTCAGATTTTTTCGTAAACTGCTACTTGATTAACGCTTTCGCTAGTAAATGGAGAACGATCCCAACCACCCCAACGGACGCGCAACTTCAGTCCAGCAATACGTGCCATCAAATCCATTTCCGAAGGCCAAATATACCGCAGTCTATTGGGACGGAAGTTAAGACCTTGGGGAGTGAAATCTATGTACTGGATTTTAATTAGCTGATTTACGGAATCATGTAAGCCGAAACGAACGGAAGCGAAGTTATCTTCAATCTTTGTTGTTGTCGCTTCTTGTCCATAATGCCAACGTTTGCGGTCATGTAAAAAAGCTTCCACTACAAACACACCATTATCGCTTAAATGGCGTGCAGCATTTTCAAAGCACTTGACTTGTAAATCTTGAGTACCCATCACATAGAGGGTACTAAAAGCGATGAAAACTAGGGGAAAAGAGCCTTCGACTCTATCTTGAGTGCAGTCACCGAGGATAGCATGGATATTTTCCGCACCAGGCTTACCTGGGATTTGCTGTAGCATGGATTGAGAATTATCGATACCATACACTTTATAACCACGTTGGGCTAGTGGGGCTGCTAAGCGTCCCGTACCAATACCAAATTCTAGAATCGGACCGTCACCAGCTAAGCTAGACAAGGTATCACCTACTACCTTAAGGTCATCGCGATCTTCAAACAAATCGTCGTAAACTTCAGCGTAATCATCGCCGTAGGTGTTATCACCAAACTTGACCATTGTGTAATGCTCCCACCTTCTGTATTAATCGTTAATTCAGTAGTTACCCGTGATTAATTTAACTGTTACTTCAGTATTAATTCTTCATGTATGCCTACTTAGCTGTTATTTTCCTTGTTAAATCCAAATATGGCAATAATTTTCTATTTATATAAAAAATATAAATGTATTACTATAATTTTGAGCGAATAAAATATAATGTATTTTCTTTGATTTTTATAATATCCGTAAGGTTCATACACTTGGTGATAAATAGCGCTACTTATAGGAATTTTAAATTATTATTGAGGTGAAGATACTTGACTTATTAATACGTTAGATATCTTAACGTATCACGACAGTAATATCTGAGAAACCAGAAACTGCTGCATCAGTTGCCAGACAAAGTAGCAGGAGATTAATGGGAAGTATTACTATTTCCTTTACTAAAATTTTACAATGTTGTATGGCAATATTTGCTAAATTAGGTTATCAGTAATACGTAGCTAGTAACTTTAGTATAAAGAGTTAAATAATTCACTAGCTAATGGGTAAGCTGCGCCCCTTGAAGGCGTGGTATCAGCCCATAGGGATATAGGTAAGAGACAGAAAAAATTTATAGTCTGTTACATAGTTAGGCTAATTTTCACCGACTTACTTACATAACGGCTTTTGCAGTAAAAATCATATCTATCAATTAATATCAAAATCCCAGGAGCATCAAATGCAAAAAAATGAACAAGCAACTAACAGCCAAGAATTTTGGAATAATATTTATGCAGCTAACCCCACATGTATACCCAATGAAGAAGACCCGATGTTAGTGGCAGCCATGAACTATTTTGGTGACATTAGCGGTGCGTCTTTCCTGGATCTGGGATGTGGTAATGGCAGCAGTTCTTTATTTTTTGCCAAGCGTGGTGCAAGGGTAGTTTCTGTTGACATCAGTGAAGTTGCTATTGAGAGTATTGCTAAGTTTTGTAGCGATAACCAAATTAATAATATTACTCCTATTCAATGTTCAGCATTTGACATTGACAAGCTAGGTCAACAATTTGATTTTGTATTTGGCAACATGATTTTACATCATCTAGAACCCTTTGAAAACTTTGCGGCGGTTTTGCGTCAAGCCATAGTTCCTGGGGGTAAAGCCTTTTTTCGCGAAAACAATGCCTTTAGTGATTTACTAATTTGGTTTCGGAATAATGTGATTGGTAAATATGGTATTCCCAAGTATGGAGATGATGATGAATTTCCTTTAACACCTAGTGAAGTAGAAATACTGAAAAAACATTTCTCGGTAAAGATAAATTATCCGCAATTAATGTTTTTTAGTTTGGCATCTACTTATCTATTTAAAGGTAATTTTGAACCAGTAATGAAATCGCTAGATGAATATTTGTATCAATTTCCTAGTTTTAGGAAGTATTCATATAGGCAGATTTTACTGTTGTCTTGAGAGGTAGAGGGGCAGAAATAACTGATAAAAAAATTGTCAGCCAAATCAGCTTTCTATCTGTTTCTATTTGTTCGGGAATACAACAGGACTAGAGACAATGATACTTAAGCATCACCGCTTTTTGCTTGGTGGGAAGTTCAGGTTAAGTACTTGCTTGCTTTGATGGATAATTTGCAGATTGCTGAGTTGCTAACAAGGCATGTTGATGCTGATGGTATTTATGTCCTGCCATGCATAAACCCAAAAATCCCCAAAGCATTAAGCCAGAAATACCTAGCATTGCGCTATTAAGAGGTAATGTCGCGCATATACTAACAGCAACAGCACGGGCAGCACTCATAAACGAGTCAAAGCGACTTTCAGTATATTGAAAGACACTGAACAGAAGCATAGCTAGCCCGGTTAAATAAAAGATAGCTCCAAACCAGCCCAGGGTGAAGAATATATCTAAAACGCCACTATCAAGGGAAAAAACTTCTAATTTACCTTGTTTATTGAGAATAAATGCATTACCAATACCATTGCCTAGTCCCTGAGAAAGGGCGATATTGAGATGTTCATCATATATTGTCGATCTAGCTCTAAAGCTGGAATCTTGCTCGATATTTGTAAAAGTTTGAAAACGCTGGTTGAGCATCTTAGAAAATGGCTCCATTGTTGCTAGTGGAAATACGCACAATACCATCACCAAGATAGTCACCGTTAAGCGCATCTGAAGCTTGGCCTTAACAGAGGTTAATAAGGTCATCAATCCTACCAACCACCCCCCCCAACAAGTGCGTACCAAAGATAAGAGGAATGCTAAGTAACCAACTAAGTTGCTGGGCAAACTTAAAGGTTCTTTGCTAGTAAATAACAACAACAATGCTCCCATCAGGAAGCTTGCAAAAAGTCCAGGTGCGTGCATAGTACTCCACACCCGCATCTTCAGGGGTTCAGGGCTACCTGCACTGCTGGTCATGCCTGATTCTACCAGCCATAAACAATCCCACGGGGGTGCGAGCAAAAATTGTACAACTCCGTAGGCTCCTGTGACTAAAACACCCCAAAGGAAAGTACGCTGAATAGTCTGGCGATAGTTGGGATATTCTTGCCAATTCACAAATAAGTGAAAACCAAAGAGAATAGGACCGATCCACTCCAGACCGTTACGGATTACGAGAATTGGTTGGAATCGAACGACTCCTATCAATAAGGCATAAAAGACAGCTACAGCAGCCATGATAAATGGTAAGCCACCCATGCGATAGGACTTGGGCAGGTATCGGACAAATGTAGCAATAGTAATAAATGTTACCAAATACGGAGCTAATAGAATGAGACCCTGGCGGTCCCAACCAGTCCGATAATCGATGATACGGCGCACAAAAGCTGTCAGCATCCACATCCACCAAGTAAAACCGACATACAGAGCAGGATACCGCAGGTACAAAAGTAATCCTACGGCAAAAGATGCTATTGGGAAGACTAGACGCAGGATAGAGCCACCACCAGCAAAGGTTCCGGCAATGGTAAAAAATACTAATCCTAAAATTGCCGTCCAAGCAGGGGCTGGTTGTAAACCAAAGCAAAAGCCCTTGTTAGCCGAAGTGTTGCGGGAAGAATTGGCAAGCTTATGCCTGTTGGTCATTTAGCATCTCCAGGAGGACAATATTTAGCTGACAAATCATTTGTAGTGGGGTTTTGCACTTCCATAGTTACATGAAGGCTATGTTGCCATGTTTGCCATCCCTGCCAACGTCCACACAGAGATGCCTGCAATTTTTGTCCTGCCAATCCTCCTTCACTTGGTAAAAACCGCAACCACTGTACCAATCCCCAAGCATATCGATTTCCTACTAATATTGCCCACAGGAGAAATACAACCCGTTGTAGAGGAGGTAGATACTCTAACAAAATCAGAGTTTCGTTGTGGACGGCATTAATCAAGGCAATTTCGTTAAATGTGTTGCGTTGATCCTCGTCAAATCGTTTTGCTGGATAGTGATTGACTGCTACTGCTGGGTCGTAAATTAGCTTCCAGCCAGATCTCCTTAAAGCTAGGCTAAAGGCCATTTCAAAGTGTACCTGCGCTCCTGTGCCTCGCATTCGCTCATCAAAGCGAAGTCCAGCGATCGCACTTTGGCGATAACTCATATTCACTCCTTTGAGTACATCCACCTCACGGGGTTCTCCTACGCCTAAGTGATGGTTGCCAATCACACGTCCAAACCACTGCACCCGACCCACCACTTGGCATTCACCCATTTCTTTTAGTTGCGTACCCACGTATTGCCAGTCACGCCCACCCACACCCGCGATGTGGCTATCTGATAAAAAGTAAGCCTCAATGCGAGCCAACCAATCGACCCAAGGTGCTGCATCGTCATCAGTTATGGCAATAAAATCGCCCTGAGCTGCATCGAGACCTGCATTCATAGCTGCTACCACCCCTGGAACCGTCACTGTCAAAGTTCGCAGTTCCAGGGGGTGAGGATTGAACGCTTTCAGGAATGTCCAAGTCTCTGCATCAGTATCACGTACTACCACTAATACTTCATCAGCTGGACGGGTTTGTTGTTTGAGCGCCTCTAGACAAAGTACTAAATCTTTTGGGCGACGATAGGTAGGAATAAGGACAGTAATAGAAACCATGAATGTATGGCGACTCTAGATATCAAAATGGAATACACGATTATTTGCTCACTTCTGAAAAATTTGGAACGGAGTTGTTTTAGTGTCTAAATTAGCCTTGCTGTTTTCACCCAGGAATAACACCAATTAACCAGTTTGACTTACAAATTGCTTATGACTAACAGCTTTAGTTGCACTTAACTTCTCAAATAAATCTACATAACTTTCTGCCTTACTAACCCAGCTATGTTGTTGGGCTATAGCTCTAGCAACTTGACCCATGTGATGGCTGCGCTCAGGATCGGTCTTGAGGGTGGAGAGGGCTGCTACCAAAGTTTGTATGTCCTCTGAGTCTGCCAAGACTACACCACATTCTGGCGTCACAATCTCTGCACCACCTGCCGTAGCAGCTGTAATCACTGGTAAGCCTGATGCCATTGCTTCTAACAGTACCAGGGTGCAAGCCTCGTAACGCGAGGGAAAGACAAATAAATCTGACGCCTGCATAATTTGCGCGATGTCACGCCGATAACCCAGAAAATGTACCCGTTCGCTGATATTCAGCGACGCCGCTAACTGGGGAAAAGGGCTACCTGCGGTTGAACCGACAACTGCTAGATGTAAATCGGGTACTTGCGATAATGCCTGTAGTACTGTATCTAAGTTTTTCCGAGGAGTGCGGATATCCCCGACAAAAACTCCCAGGGTGACATTCTCAGGCAAACCCAACGTTTTGCGATTAGCATCAGTCGGAGCAAACTCGTCTAAATCAACACCATTCAAAATCACTTGAATGCGTTCTTGGGGGACACCTATGTCTACTAATTCCTGCTTAATCTTTTCAGATACAGCTACCACGACTTTTGCTTGCAGGAAAGCAGGTTTTTCCCACCAGGCATTACAAGCCGTATACAGCCACTGGTAAAAACCATAAGCATCTCTGCGGATACGCGAAATATGTACTGGCGATCGCAGCCAAGCGCTATGCACAAACTGTACCGTATTTATGTCTCCCGCAACCGCAGTGATTGCTCCATAAACTTGTACCACGTCAAACTCATGGCGGTGCTGGCGCAACCAAGATGCGCTTTGCCAAGCAAACTCTAAGTTACGGAGTAATTGCGTAGGCAAAGCTCCAAATGTAATTGGAATCCAGCTTACCTGGCTGCTATGCTGTAATTGAGGATCTACTTGATTTGCCAATAACGTTATCTGATGACCGCGACGGATCGCTTCAAGGACGACCTCATAGTTTGCTCGTCCTTGACCATCACCTTTAACGACGTAGGGCGTCACGATGCAAATTTTTAGTGCCATTGTTCAACTTCCTTGGGAAAATTGGCCATAATTTGTGATGAGAATAGCAAAACCTAACTAAAAACTGTTTTTTCTTCTTCCATACTGATTTCTTGCGAACTTACCCTCCCAGCTAACTCCTGCAAATAAACTTTCCTTGTTTCCATTTCAGGTGTGCTATCCATCCCTACTGATTGCAATATTTTCTCCCAACGGTATACCCAGTCATGGTGCAGTAGGGAATTCACCATATTATTTCTGCGAAT
>JAYKJH010000209.1:0-7758 GCA_035285345.1 Nostocaceae cyanobacterium
CATCAATTCCTACTACTTCCCCGTGGGGTAACGGTTGAGGTGGATTAACATCCCATTGGACGGTTAACATTACATACCAGCCAGAAACTCGTTTAACCACACGAGCTTGTTTGATTACTCCCCCTTCGGGAATTGAGCGGGATTGACGTACTTTCACTGCCCCAATAACAGGCAGTTTTACACGCCCATTGCTCAATGGATTTATACCCAATTGGGGGAAGGAAAAAGAACGCATCCGTCCTTGTTTCTTAAATCTTGGGAACCCATGATTTTGTTCCCACATACTGACAAATGCTTTTTCAAGTCGTCTTAATGTTTGCTGCAAAGACTGAGCATTTACACGGGTTAAATACTCGTTGTGTTTACGTGCAGCCGTTAAAGACTTGCATTGACTAGCAAAAGTTGGACGGGGACTATCCGCAGGAATGATGTACTCATAACGGAGAGAACAAGCGTTTATCTGGCAACTACGAGACTTATACCAGTCTTTACGTTCAGCCAAAGCATGGTTATAAACCCGTCTATGGGTTTCTAGCCATTCTTCAAACATCGCTATTTGGTTTTGAGTTGGCTTGAGTTTAAATTCGTAAGTCAGGTTGAACATTTACATCACCTCCTGATTACAGGATACAGCCAATCTAATGTTCGTCAAGACGTTTTTTAGGACGGCGAATTTATTCGCAGTAGCACAGCACCCACATGATTAGAAATCAGGGGCACTGTGCGCGTTTTCGGTAGACCTGTAAATATTTGAAAATCTAGCTAGACTAGAAGTAAGAGTTTCCACTTAAAAGACTATGATCAGTTGGAGTAATTTGTTAAATATCTGACATGACCATAAGTAAATATAAAGAAATTTTGCTGGCGATCGCCAAAAATTGGATAATACTGATACAGAAATAAACGCAACATTTTGTTAAATATGTTTACTCGTGAGTTAACCAAGAGTCCTCTGAGGACAGAAGGAATCGGGCAAATGAGCCGTATTCTGATAGTCGAAGACGAAGAACTCATCCGGGAAATGCTGGTTGTAGCTTTGGAGGAAGAAGGTTACGACATTACGACTGCCGCTGATGGACGGTCGGCTTTAGAATTATTCAAGTCTTTCCCAGCGAATTCCGCAGATACTCCGTTTGATTTAGTAATTCTTGATTTAATGTTACCGCAGGTTAACGGTTTAGATATTTGTCGTCTTATCCGTCACCAAGGGAATCCCGTACCAATTTTAATTCTCAGTGCTAAGGGTAGCGAAACAGACCGTGTTTTGGGGTTAGAAGTAGGTGCTGATGACTATCTCACCAAGCCTTTCAGTATGCGGGAGTTGGTAGCTAGGTGTCGGGCGCTACTGCGTCGCCAACGCTTTACTACTGCCCCCCAAGCTGCAATGTTGCAGTACAAGGATGTGATGCTCTATCCCCAAGAGTGTCGGGTAGTGGTACGCGCTAAGGAAGTTAACCTATCGCCAAAGGAATTCCGGCTACTGGAATTGTTTATGAGTTATACCCGTCGCGTTTGGTCGCGGGAACAGCTACTGGATCAGATTTGGGGGGCTGATTTTGTTGGTGATAGCAAAACTGTAGATGTTCACATCCGCTGGTTACGGGAGAAGTTAGAGCTAGACCCCAGTCACCCAGAATACATTGTCACTGTGCGCGGCTTTGGTTACAGATTTGGGTAGTAGCGGTGTGGGTAGTGTTCATTTGATTATCCGAGAAATATTTCTGTATTTCTGACTACTGAATGATGAATATTGATTTTCGATAAGCTATAAGCTCATCTTAAAGAGCGTATAGCTGACGATAAATGCCCTTACTTGCATTTTTGATTGGGCTGTCACTGGGTTTGGGGCTATGGTTTTTACATGTATCCCAACTCCAAAGACAATTGCGAAAACTACTCCAGGCTTTTGAAGCGGAATCAACTCAGGTGGCTTTACCCCTGATTCCCCGCTTAAGGCTGGAAATGGCGGCGATTAAAGAACAAAGTTACCATCTGGAGGAGAAGTTACTATCTTACCAGCAACTGCTGGATTCGGCGCCGGTAGGCTATTTGCAGATGGATGAAGAGAATCAACTGTTGTGGTGCAATCAACAAGCGCAAAAATTACTATGTTTGCAACGTTGGGAACCAGGACAAGTGCGCTTGCTGTTAGAGATAGTGCGCTCCTATGAACTTGATAGCTTAATCGAGAAAACGCGCAATTCCCAACAAAAGCAGGTACGGGAGTGGGTGTTTCACCCAGATTGTGTCGATGTAGTCGAAATTGAAGGCTTAAAGTCCTTAGCTTTAAAAGCCTACGGTTTACCCTTACCAGAGGGACAAGTAGGGGTGTTTCTGGAAAATCGTCAACCCCTGATTGACATTACCCAATCCCGCGATCGCGCTTTTTCTGATATTGCTCACGAACTACGAACCCCCTTGACTTCGATTCGCTTGGTAGCGGAAAACCTGCAAAATCGCTTAGAACCACCCTTAAGTCGCTGGGTAGAGCGTTTAATTACCGAAGTTGACCGCTTGATTGGTTTAGTCCAAAGTTGGCTGGATTTAACCCATTTAGAAATTGACCCGAAAACTAAGCTGAATCCTCAATCCATCGAGTTGCGATCGCTGATTCAATCTGTCTGGCAAATCCTGGAACCCCTAGCGCGACGGCAGCAAGTTACTATGGAGTATGTTGGACCTTCTGCGGTACAGATCAAGGCAGACAAGTCCCGGATGTACCAGGTATTCCTGAATCTGCTGGACAACAGTGTGAAATACAGCCCCACCGAGGGAAAGATTTGCGTCGAAATCAAAATCCTTCCTAGGGAGGATGCGAATAACACAATTCAAATTAACATAATAGATTCTGGTTCTGGATTTCCCGAAGCAGATTTACCCTACGTTTTTGACCGCTTTTACCGAGGGGACAAAGCCCGCTCCCGTCCAGCAAAAGTTAGTAAATCAGAAGCTGTAACTGTTGGTAGTGGTTTAGGCTTGGCAATAGTCAAGCAAATAGTTGTGGCACATGGCGGTGTAATTAAAGCTATGAACCATCCAGAAACTCGTGGAGCTTGGTTACAAATAGACCTACCAGAAGTAGTAGCGGACTCGAAAACAGGAAGATATAGTTAACATAACCTACTAGCTTGACAAGAGACGCAGAGGGTGTACTCAGTAGCCTCAAATACAAATTCTGATGTAAACCACTTGGAACGTCACATCCGACGTTTAGAGCGAGATATTCTCCGCATGGGAGCTTTAGTTGAACAAGCCTTTCGCTTAAGCCACCAAGCTCTGTTTACCCGCGACCTTAGTGCAGCGGAAGAACTGCCGATATTAGATAAAAAAATTGACCGCTTTTATCGGCAAATTGAATCAGACTGTGCCGCTTTGATGACGCTACAATCACCTGTAGCTCAAGATTTGCGATGTTTGAGCGCTTTCATGCAGTTAGTGCGTGATTTAGAGCGGATTGGCGATTATGCTGAAGATTTAGGGGAAATCGCCGTCAAATTAGTTCCCTATGAGCCACATCCATGTTTGCCCCAGATTGAAGTGATGTCCCATCATGCTCAAAGAATGTTAGCTTCTAGCTTAGTGGCTTTGGCAGATTTAGATGCGATTGGGGGACGTGCTGTCAAAAGGCTGGATGACGTTGTAGATGATGCCTATCAACAGCTGTATGAAACCCTAGCATATCAGCGTGTCCCTGGAGTTGTCGAACCAATTCTGTTACTGGTGTTAGTGATTCGCCATTTAGAAAGAATGGCAGATCATGCTACTAATATCGGTCAAAGAGTCGCTTACATTGTCACTGGACAAAGAACCTGAATTACCCCCACTTTCTGCAAAAAATGTCACAAAATCATCATAATAGGTAATTTTAAAATCGTGGGGTGGGCAATGCTCACCCAGTATTTTCAGCGGATATTCTGCAATGGGTATGGTATGAGGATGTTTTCAAAGTTTCGGGCGGTTAAAACCGCAACTACACAAGCGAAGTCCACCTCCGTGGACTTCAGATAAGATTAGATGTTTTCAACCCGCGCAGGCAGGTTTTGCCTGTGTGGTTCCGCGAATTATATTCGCCTGGGCAAGTATTTCATTAGACTTAGGACTTACGCAACACCCACATATTTACGGGCACAGAGCGTGTTGTGCCCCTACGAAAGAATCAACATTTCGCTCTTTTTTTGCGTAAGTCCTGAGACTTTTAAAACATCCTCTAAACAAAAATCTAAAATACCCTGAAAAATTTAATGTTTCTCGACAGGTAAATGTTTTAAGCAATGATTACCTGTTCTTAAACTTGCAATATTAGTATATCTCTTGGCATCTTAGAAACTTCTTGCCGTTTATGGGAATGAAGCTCCAACGCCAAGATTCCTTGTTGTTAATTCCACAGAGAACAGGTGGACTTGTACGCCGTTCTTTCCCAAGACAACAAGGGAAATATCGAGTGATAGTTAGCGAGATACTGCACAAATCCCACTATTGCTCAGTTCGCAATGGAGATATGCTGCTTAGTCTTTTTTTCTGCCACTACAACCCAGGTTATCGAATTTTGGGAGAATTAGTCAACAATCACCAGCAACTAACAATTAACTTGTATTCTGGGTGGGTTAGCTGTGGTGGGGATAGGGACGCTTTCCCTATTTCAGGATTCCATAATTGCTGTCCACTAACAAGATATGCATTTTCTAGTCTACTGAGGTACATAAATCTCTACTTTACCCCTACCCTTGAAACGCTATAAGCATTTTCTATTTTTGGGGTGAAAGCAAGCAATCAGACGGCTATTTATTGCATATCTAAGATTGAGCCTTACCCTATTCTCAAAGTGTAGATAGTAACATACTTCTGTAGGAGATAAATGCAATTAGACTCAATACTGAATCAAAATAATCATAAAAAATAATTATGATTAGCCTATAATAATTAGTTATTTCTTATGATAAAAGGCGATATTTCGGGGTTTAGAGCTAGCAATACGATAAGTTACTTTTATTGGGAGATTACAATTTTTGATTTAAATTCTCAATAAACATAGCTATATGATTAACCCTATCACTGGTATCTGGTCATGTTTATACCCAATCCATCGCTAACACCTGTTTTGCCCACACCTTTAACCCAACGGATATTCGGTCGTCGTGAAGTTCTACCTCAAAGTGAAGAGATTTTGTGGCGGATTGAGCGTGGGGCAGTTCGGACCTTAACTTGGAGTGAAGAGGGGAATTCGATTACGTTGGGTTACTGGGGAAAAGGAGATTTAGTAGGTTATCCCTTGTCAACTATCAAGCCTTACCAAATTGAATGTCTGACCATTGTAGAAGTCACCAGAGTACCAGCAGAACTTTGGTATCAAAATACAGATGCATTGTTAAAACATATCCAACAATCAGAAGAACTTCTGAGTATTGTGCATCGCAAACCAATCTCTGTGCGCTTGTGGAATTTTTTACTGTGGTTAAGCAATAAATTTGGGCGAGATGTTGAACAAGGCAGACTAATTGACTTAGCTGTCACTCATCAGGAAATGGCAGAGGTATTAAACACAACTCGTGTAACTGTGACGCGGCTATTACAACAATTCGAGGAAGAAAGCAAGTTAATCCGACACAAAAGACGATTGATTCTGTCTATGCCAATTCAGAATTAAGTTAAGTTAGAAAAAGCAAAAATGAAGCTTAAAGCACTTGGTGTGCAACCAATTAAATTGGTACAATGTATCAGAAGAGGAAAAAAACAGTTCTGTAGGGAACAATATTAGAACTTTGTCCTCAATTAATAAATGTAGGTGTGAGTGAGATTTAGGTGATGTCGAAACTATTCTGGAATTTCGTCAAACTTAGCCCTGCAGTTGTGGGCGCATCTTTTTTGGTAGCTAACAGCACTCTGGCTGCTGAAGTTAACCAGACAATTGAAGCACCGACCGTAGAAGCTTCTACTACAGTAGAAACCTCTGCTACAGCCAAGAGCGAACAGAAACTTGCCGAAAAGCCTGCTGTAGAGATGGCGCAAGTCAGTTCTGTTGACAAACTATCTAAACCTGCGGGTGATGATATCGGTCAGGTGACCTCCGTTTCTCAATTTTCCGACGTTCAGCCCACTGACTGGGCTTTCCAAGCGTTGCAGTCCTTGGTTGAACGTTACGGTTGTATAGCAGGTTATCCCGACGGTACATTCCGTGGAAACCGCGCTATGACGCGCTATGAATTTGCCGCTGGTTTGAATGCTTGTTTGGATCGGGTAAACGAGTTAATCGCTACCGCTACCGCTAACTTGGTCAAGAAAGAAGACTTAGCAACCTTGCAGCGCTTGCAAGAAGAGTTCGCAGCCGAACTAGCAACCCTGCGCGGTCGTGTAGATGCTCTAGAAGCACGCACTGCTGAGTTGGAAGCTAATCAATTCTCTACCACCACCAAGCTGCAAGGGGAAGTAATCTTCAACGTTGCTGATGTTTTTGGTGACAAAAAAGCAGTTGCCTCTGAAAGAGCAGGTGGTCCGGCTGGTGGTAACCCGACTGCGGACTTGGATGTGAATACGGTATTCACAGACCGCGTTCGGTTACACTTACTTACCAGCTTTACAGGTAAAGACCTATTATTCACCCGGATTCAAGCCCGGAATACCACTCCCTTCAATAGCGGTCTCACGGGTACTAACATGACCCGTCTATCCTTTGATGGTGATAGTAATAACGACGCCTTCATTGGCAAGTTGTACTATCGTACTCAGATTGGTCCAGCCAAAGTTACCTTTGACGCCGCAGGTGCTGAGTTCTACGGCAATGCTCCTAACTTCAATGGTCAACTAGCTAGTGACGCAACCGGCTCCATCACCCGTTACGGTCGCTTCAGCCCCATCCTCCGTCAAGGTGCAGATGGTGCAGGTGTGACTGTTAACGCTCCCTTGGGACCATTGAATGTAGCTGTAGCTTACCTGGCTCCCAACTCTAACAACCCTAACGATGGTTTCGGGGTGTTCAATGGCGACTATGCATTCATCGGTCAGGTAGCATTTAAACCCAGCAACAAAATTGAAGTAGGTGTTACCTACGCTAATACCTACGACGGTGCTAAAGATGGTAGTGTGAACGTCACTCAAGGTACAGGTAGCACCCTTGCAAACCGTCCCTTTGGTAATGTAGCGACACTCAGTAACCATTACGGTTTACAAGCAAATATCCGTGCTACTGATAAAATTGCCGTTGGTGGTTGGGTAGGCTTCGCTAATGCGGAAGCTCGCACTGCTGGTACTGGTTTCAACAAAGGTGACAATGCAGACATTTTCTACTGGAATGCTAACGTAGCTTTGTCTGACTTGGGTAAAGAAGGTAACTTACTGGGTGTTTCGTTTGGTCAACCACCGAAAGTAACTGATAGCGATCGCCGTAATGTTACTACAGGTCGTAGTGTCAGAGACGATGATAACTCCTACGCATTAGAAGGTTTCTATCGTTATCGTCTGACCAGCAACGTTGACATCACCCCCGGTTTGTTAGTGCTGTTCAACCCCGAACACAACGACAACAACGACACCATCTATGTTGGTACCCTGAGAACCACCTTCCGGTTCTAGAATTTGCCTCTGGGTTGTTATTGAATAGCTCTCGCGCAAAGACGAGCCAGTCGCTTGCGGGGGTTCCCCCCGTTGTGCGAACTGGCGTGCAAAGACGCTCTTGATTTCTTGGCGTCTTTGCGTGAGCTTTTTAATGTAGCGTATGACATTATCTCCAGTAGGTTGGGTTGAGGTACGAAACCCAAATTTAGC
>JAYKJH010000210.1:0-56359 GCA_035285345.1 Nostocaceae cyanobacterium
ATTTATCCTTTTTGAAACAGTAAAGCATACATTGGTTCAGCTTCCAAAATATTAAATTCTTTACGCTCAATTAAACGCCATGATAACTCCTCTAACACCTCATTTAAAGATGCATTAGTGTTGTAGTAATCTACTCGCACCGTCAAGATAAAATAGCCTCCTGACTTCAACAAAGAAAATAGGTTTTTTAATGCCTGGGGATGAACATGACCAAAGGTGAACACGCCTACAGAGATAATAGCATCAAAGGATTCATCCTCAAAGAAATTGAGAGATTCTTCTAAATTTCCTTGGTACAAATCCCGATAAACTTGTTTTTTTCGAGCGATTTCTAACATTTCCTCCGATAGATCCACCCCAATAATTTGGGTGTATCCCAGTTCGGATAACGCTTCTCCAACCATTCCTGTACCTGCTCCTGCATCCAGGATCATTGCGTCTTTCTGGGGTAACACTTGGGCTAAAGTTTTGGCTGATTCAATCGGAGAACAGCGATAGGATTCATCTAATTCTGTGTCATAGATTCGCGCCCAGGCATTATACTTATTTCGTAGGGTTTCTTGACCATTAGTGTCGTAAATCCAAGTGAGGCGATCGCTGACTTTTGTAGAAAGATAAAACCCCCATCCTAACTCCCTTTTGTCAATAGCTTCACACATTTTTTCATAGGCGATGCTTAAATCGGGATATTTTTCTAAAGCGAGTTGCGAGAGTAACTCATAGCTTTTTTTGAGATGGTCACTTAAGTCGATTTTTGTCCCAACCAATAATCCTAACTGACTCAAAAAATCGGCGTAACTCTCAAAGCTAAAAGTGGGTGCAAATAGTAATCTTTCGTAAACATATTCCCAACCCGATGGGCTAATTTCTGGGATAGGTGTAATCAAGTCATCAAAGACAAATATTCCCCCTTCTTGGAGAACTCGCTGAATTTCTTGTAAAGCTTTCTCCCGTTCTGGGATGTGATAAATTGTGGCTTGACTCCAAACATGGGTAAAGGAATTATTCTCAAAGGGTAAGTTAGTAGCTGAGGCTTTCTCGAAGGAGATATGCAGATGAAGATAATTTTTCGCTTTCTCTTGAGCATTATTAACCCGCACACCACTCAAATCAATCCCAACTACCTCACATCCCGTTTGTTCAGCCAGCCAAATCGCTGTATTTCCATTCCCACAACCGATATCTAAAACTTTGGAGGAAGCATCGATTTTGCTGTGTTTCAGCATATGCTGATTCCAGCGTTGACAACCTGTCAGAAAATCTTCAGCTTTAGCATCTTCTAAGTTGTCAAAATACCCCCAGTGGAGACTTCCTTCTTCATCCCAGAAACTGCGATAGAGACTGTCTTCACTATCATAAAAAGCTTCGGTTTCAGCTTCAGTGAATTTTTTGGATGTCATCCTGATTTTTACCTCAATCACAACTTGAGTTACCTATATTTCAGTATCCTCGATTTCGATCTACCAAGTACTTTAAGGATCTACCTGTTTCAGTACGCGCGATCGCATCAATAATTAGTGATGACTTGTCCCTCTTCAAACTGGATGGTAGTGTGTAGAGATTTGTTTTTAGTAACTGAACACTCCCAAATCTCAGCAAAGCTTGAAACTGTGGAAAATTTGATTGTGGAATTATTTTTTATCTGCACTGTTTATTTCTCTTATATCATTTCACAAAATTCGCTATACATCAAAATCTAAGTAGGGGTAAGGCAATGCCTTACCCCTACCCATGCATTTGTATCATGATATGAGTGAAACGGTATTAACTCACATCTTGCACCAGGGGGGGTAGAACCTCCCTTTGCTTCCAGATTCAACTTGGAAACGAGAAATTCCGGCTGAAGCCTTTTGTGGACAGAATATGAGTTAAGAGGATGGTTGTCAAGTCAAAAAAGGCTCTTAGAGAGTATATATATTAATTTTTTGGCGGTTAAAACCGCAACCACAAAAACCAAGTACACGGAGGTGGAATTCACGTAATATTAGGTGTTTCCAACCTGATAAATGCGACTTATAATCGCCAGGGCTAGTATTAAAATAGACTCTAAGTAAGTCGGCGCAAATAAACCGAACTGTGTAAAGAAGAGTAAATCTCTGTGATTCGCTTGTAGTAAGCGCTTTAGCGCTAAAGCGCGTACTACAAACCTTGAATTTTTTACGCCGACTTACTTATCTGGAGGAGCGGACTTTAGCTAAATAAAGCTAAATCCACCATCCCCAGTCAAGATTCCGCTAAACTAAACCTGTTTTCAACTCAGTCTTGGCTTTCTCTAGCGCTAGTGGTAACTTACTTGCATCCCGTCCCCCAGCTTGCGCTAAATTGGGTCTACCACCGCCACCACCACCGCAGATTTTGGCGATCGCACCGATAAATTTACCAGCTTGCAGTCCTTTTTTGTTTACTAGGGGAGAAAATGCAGCAACTAAGCTGACTTTTCCAGCTTCGGGAACTGAACCCAGGACTACGGCACCGTTACCCAGTTTTTGCAGCAACCGTTCAGCAGCGGTTTGTAAGGACGCAGCGTCCACATCTTCCATTTGAGCCACGAGAATCTGATAATCCCCAACGGTTTCCACTGTGCTTAATAAACTATCAGATTTGGCGATCGCTAGTTGGGATTTCACAGTTTCCAGTTGCTTTTGGGTGGTTTTGAGTTCGGTTTGCAAACTGGTGATTCGGTCGGGGATTTCTTCCGGTTTTACCTTGAAGCGATCGCTCAAGTCTTTAACGACTTTCTCCCGCACATTTAAGTAATCTAGCACCGCTGGTCCGGAAACCGCTTCTATCCGCCGCACACCAGAAGATATCCCGGCTTCTGATATAATTTTAAACACACCTATTTCCGCAGTATTACTTACATGCGTACCACCACACAATTCCATTGAAACACCTGGAAAGTCAATTACGCGGACTTCTTCGCCATATTTTTCGCCAAACATGGCAACTGCACCCTTTGACTTTGCTTCAGCAATAGGTAAAATTGATACTTCTGCACCGTGGGCTTCAGCAATCCAACTATTCACCTGTTCTTCAACTTGCTGTACTTCTTCCGGTGTTAGGGAACGGGGACAGTTGAAGTCAAAGCGCAACCTGTCAAAGTCTACCAGA
The DNA here is from genome assembly GCA_035285345.1 of Nostocaceae cyanobacterium. GTDB lineage: Bacteria > Cyanobacteriota > Cyanobacteriia > Cyanobacteriales > Nostocaceae > JAYKJH01. Next base: position 3,112 of record JAYKJH010000210.1, read on the forward strand.
GAACCGGCTTGGGAGATGGAGTCATCGACGATTTTCTTTAACGCTGCTTGCAACAAATGGGTAGCGCTATGGTTAGCTTGAGCGCGACGCCGACAAGCGCGGTCGATTTGGGCTGTAACGCTATCTCCCAAGCGCAGTGTTCCCCGTTCGATGCGTCCAAAGTGAACGAAGAAATCCGACTCTTTCTTGACATCGCTAATTCTGACGACTACACCATCACCGCTCAGGTAGCCTCTATCGCCAATTTGTCCTCCTGACTCGGCGTAGAAGGGGGTTTGGTCGAGGACGATTTGCACTTGTGTCCCCGCTTCTGCTTCTTCTTGGGCTTTACCGTTCACCAGCAGAACTTCCACTTTCGCAGATGCTGCAGCTTGCTTATAGCCCAAAAATTCGGTGGCGTGGATATGTTGCGCTAGAGTATCTAGAGAACCTTGTACTGTTAAATCAATGGTTTCATGAGCGGCTTTAGCGCGTTCGATTTGCTTGTCCATTTCCGCCTGGAAGCCAGCCAAATCAACGCTGAGGTTGTGTTCCTCCGCAACTTCCTGGGTGAGTTCTAGGGGGAAGCCGTAGGTGTCATAGAGGGTAAAAGCGCTTTCACCGCTAATTTCGGTTTTGCCTTGCTGCTTAACCTGGGCGATAATTTCATCTAGAAGTTTTTCACCCCGTTCCAGGGTTTGCAGGAAGCGAGATTCTTCCCGTTGCAGTTCGGCTTTGATTTGTGGTTCCCGTTGACGGACATTGGGGTAAGCTGTTTCGGAAAGAGCAATAGCCGTTGACGCCACTTGGGTGGTAAATTCCCCAGAAATGCCAATTAATCGTCCATGACGCACAACCCGACGTATTAAGCGCCGCAGGATGTAACCCCGTCCGACGTTGGAGGCGCGGATTTCATCAGCTATCATATGCACAACGGCACGTACATGGTCGCCGATGACTTTCAGGGAAACTTTGGTTTTCTCGTCGCTGCTAGCATAGTCAATACCGGCAATTTCGGCAGCGGTTTTGATAATCGGGAAGATTAAGTCAGTTTCGTAGTTGTTGGGTACTTTTTGGAGAATTTGCGCCATTCTCTCCAACCCCATCCCGGTGTCGATGTTTTTGTTTGCTAGGGGTGTTAAGTTACCATCAGCATCCCGGTTGTATTGCATAAACACCAGATTATAGAATTCGATAAACCGGGTGTCGTCTTCGAGGTCAATATTGTCGTCCCCTAGTTCCGGGTGGAAGTCGTAATATATTTCCGAGCATGGTCCACAGGGTCCGGTGGGACCAGATACCCAGAAGTTATCGTCTTCACCCATGCGCTTGATGCGTTTCTCTGGAACCCCAATTTGGTCACGCCAAATTGCAAAGGCTTCGTCATCTTCCTGGAAGACGCTGACGACGAGTTGTTCTGGTGGTAAGCCAAAGACTTTGGTAGATAACTCCCACCCCCAGGCGATCGCTTGTTCTTTGAAATAATCACCAAAGCTGAAATTCCCCAGCATCTCAAAGAAGGTATGATGGCGTTTGGTGCGTCCGACGTTTTCGATGTCGTTGGTGCGGATGCACTTTTGGGAAGTCGTAGCGCGTTTAAATTCTGGTGTCCGCTGTCCGAGAAATATAGGTTTAAATGGTAGCATCCCCGCAATGGTCAGCAGCACGGTGGGGTCTTCTGGCACCAAGGAAGCGCTATCAAGGACTTGGTGTCCTCGTTGGGAAAAGAAGTCTAGGAATTTGGCGCGAATTTCGCTACCGCTGTTGTACTGGGGACTAGAAGACATGGGCGTTTACAAGTTTATTTTTCCGTTAGTTAATTTAATCAGAACTTAGAGTTGCTCGCTGACCCTGGACGGCAGAAATCACTGTTGTAGCTACACCAAAAGCCAAAAGATGATGCTACAAGCATGATTCTTTCAGCATAACTGCTACTTGCCTGGGTTGACTCTTTGCCTCCAGGTAGTCAGGGACATCAAATTAGATGCACATATTCTGATTTTAAATTTCTAATTTAAACTTTTGTTGCAAATTGACGCTTTAATTCCGGAATCTTTACATACAGCAAAGAATTATCTATAGAACACTGACCTAACTTAGGTATGAGGCGCGCTCGTAGTCATCTGATTAAGATGGTATCTTAGCATAATTTTAACTACACTTTTCGAGGTAACACATGGCACTCAAATTACAAGTTCCTACCATTATGTGTGATGGCTGCGCCCAAACAATTACTCAATCTATTCACACTATATCACCTGATGCCAAAGTGGAAGTTGATGTAACAAATAAAACTGTTTCTGTGGAATCTGAAGTTTCTGAAGAATCAATCAAACAAGCAATAGTTGCCACAGGACATACTATCGCGGGTTATCAATAAATATTAATGGCAATTATCAAACTTTTTGGTTGAATTAAAATTAAGGTATTGGCATACTAGCCAGTAAATGATACCTTGAGAAACCAACCTATTTAGTTACTGTTTTTGACCAGCAGAGGTGTTTTTGAAAAAAGGACACCTCTAACCCCAAAGGACTCTGTTTTACAGATAACATACAAGGTTTTTTTTATTACTTTTTACCAGAAAAAAAACTGGCACTGCATGTAAGAAGAAGGATTTTGCTTTTGCTAAGTTGAAAGAGACGGAATACACATTGGGAGTTATGAAAAAAATTTGCTAGCATCGCTTTAAAGAAGCGTCAAGTTCTCAAAAAAATTTGCTCAATAAACAATTTATGTAAAATGGCAGTTTTCCGGCAAAAACTGACATAGCTAATGCTATGCGACGGAAGGTGAGCCAAGACCGACTCTATTTCCAGGAAAATACGCAAGGAGATTAAAGTGCTAATTACTTGTGCATCTGTCCGTCAAACCATTAAAAATAAATTTCCCCTAAATTGTCCAAATTATAAATATAATATGAGTTTTCGAGAATGAAAGTCCATAGGGTTTCTCAGGGTGACAAACGTGATGTTTAAATTCAGCAAACAGCATAGCAATGAACATTTCCATTCTGGTCTTTGGAAGTGACAAATTTTTCGCCACACTTCCAGATCAGATTCGTGATGCAACCCTTTTCCGCGTAGAAGTTGCCGCAAATCTGAATCAGGCGATATCGCGCATACAAATGACACCACCAGATGTGTTGTTGGTGCAGTCAAGTTATGATGGCAGTATAGAGCTTTGCCAATGGCTAAAAGCACAGATTAAATTGGCTTGGATTTACTGCATTCTCCTAGAAGATAGCCCCCAGTTACTGATGGATAAAGTCAAAAGGGGGTGGGAATGGGAATGGGAGAAAACTTCATGTATTCTACAACAAGGTGCTGATGCATACATCTGGTATCTACCAGAAAAACAGCCAAAAAACGGGAAGCAATTGAGTGCAGCGAATCGCCTATTGTTGTCTCAATTGATGGTAGGGTTTCGCAAAGCACAGAAATATCGCGAACTGATGCGTACTAATGACTTGTTGTCAGCGATCGCCTTAGCAGATCCCTTAACACAATTAAATAATCGCCGCGCCTTAGAATGGGATTTACCGAGGCACATTAAACAAGCTCGTCATTCCGACACTCCCGTGAGTTTGATAATTCTCGATGTGGACTTCTTTAAGAAAGTTAACGATACCTACGGACATTTAGTAGGCGATCGCTTGTTGCAGTTGCTGTCTCAGCGACTACAAGATAATATGCGATTTCAGGATACACCATTTCGCTATGGTGGTGAAGAGTTTGTCATCCTTTTAGGCAACACAAGTTGTGCAGAAGCAAGATTAGTCGCTTATCGTCTGAATCGCTTAGTCTGCGAGCAACCCTTTGTAATTGACGACAAGCTAGCTATAAACGTCACCATTAGCTTAGGAACTTCTTGTCTGCGACCAGAAGATGATAACAAAGGAGTCAGTTTATTGCAACGAGCCGATGAATACCTGCTACAAGCTAAAGCTAGTGGACGTAACCGTGTCGTGGGTTGCAAAGACGAACTATGTGATGAACCCCACCAAGTCCAAGAAGCAGTGTCTTGAAGAGTGGTGAGTGTTGTAGAGACGTTTCTGGAGAACGTCTCCACTCAGAAATTACAACTCAATACTCAAGAGTGTTGTGCAATTACACACTGACACTCAGCAACGGTGGCTCGTTTTTGGATAGCTGCAACTAAAGCTTGATAAGCAGACCAATTGTCTTGCAAAAGGGTTTTAGCTTGCAGAGCGTAAAAGCGTTGCTTCTGCTGACAAACGTCCTCAGAAAAACCCAAGCTATTTAACACCATTGATAACTTGCTGCGGTCATCAGCGCCACCTTCAGCATTATTATAAACCAACATTTCCGCTGCCATACCTGCCATCCAGACAGTACAATAACGGTCTAGCATTTGAGCAGTAATAATTCCTTGTTGCAATTGAGACATCAATTCCTCATCTTCAAAGCTCACCCCTCCTAGTCCCGGTTGACCACGCTTCCAAGCTTCCCAAGCACTGAGAGTATAGCCGGTGACAGGAATATTTAACAAATACGCAACGAGAAAGTGTCCAGCTTCATGGTGAACGATGCGTTCCCGGTGTTGGGGTGAGAAGTTAGCTATCCAATCTAACAAAACTGTCCCACCCCTACCTTGTAAACTAAAACTGTCGAGGGTAGCGACTGACAAGATAGCGAAGGTAGCAACTGCTGGGATAGTTGGTGATAAATGAATTAATGGTCCAAGCAGCACGGAAAGGGTCATCAGGAAGATGGATATAGCAATTAAATTTATGGCTGTTTGATTCATCCGGGATTTTCGTCTCAAGGGTCATCCCTTTTATTATCAAGTGACTTCGCAGCTTGTTGGTAACAAAATGCATAAACTGGTAAAGTTATGCTGATAATTGTACCGGTTTGTGTTTAAGTAATGAAAAATTGGCGTTGCTCAACAGCGGGTATGAATTATCAAATTCACCCTCACCCTCACCCTCTCCTTTTGGGAGAGGGTTGGGAGAGCGAATAAGCGAAACTCAGAATTCTAGCTCCCTTCTCCCTAGGGAGAAGGGTTGGGGATGAGGGTAAATCATACTTGTATTCAGCAACGCCGAAAAATTAGATGTTGGAGTGAGAAGTGAGGTATCCAACTTCTTAGAAAAGTCGGGTATCTGAGGATTTCCATTCTCACGGTCGGATAGGATTGCTATAGATGTAGTTATAACCTTTCAGTATTAGTACTCTCCTCTAGGAAAAAATCGATTAAACTGAGCTTAAGCAAGATTGGCAGATGGCAATAGATTGAGTTCTTTAACCAACTGATTCAGTTTAGTCTGAAAGTTTTCTTGTTGGATAAATTTAACCGCAAGGTCTGCGATAGCAGCGATGTTTTTATCATTAGCGCTGAAAGAAGATATCTCTTCTGCCATCTCTGGTTGAAAGCGATAAAAGTTATTCTCTATTATTTGCTGAGCGATATAGCAAACAGAATCCCCAGCCCCATCAGAAAGTACATCTAAGATAGGTATACCTTTGAAAGGACTTACCCACTCAATTATACCCCATTCTTTGGCTTCAGTCAGACCAATTTTTTTCACATATTTACCAGTACCAAAGGACGCCACAATAATGTTTTTGGTATCGACTTGTTGTGGTATTAAATCAGCAAATTTAGGATTATTGGGTAATTTATCGTTCCAAGAGATGCGTTCAGCAATAGCGCAGAGGGCTGGGTTATTAGCAACTACACCACCATCAATTAAAGGAATACCACCATCAGGTATTTCGTAGCCATTACTGCGCCAATCTTCAATAAATTCTGGGTTTTGCATGACAAAAGCCGGAAAGGCTATTGGTGCAGCCGATGAAGCTCGACAAATTTCCCAAACAGGTATATCCCTGTGTTCGATTTTCGTATTTTTAAACACTACAGATTGGCGGTTATATGTGTCATAACTGATTATCAACGTCGGTTTTTGTAAAGTCCCAAAATTTATGTTAAACTCTTTTCGCAACACTTCATTTAAGCCTTTACCATCAAAAATAGGCTGGCTAAATCCCAAGCGAATGCGATTAATTATGCTATTAATAATTAATTTATATTCCGGGAAAATTTGAGCAGCATTGTTGAGATATAAATTTTTGATTTGACTTGCTGTTAAACCTTGAGATATCGCACAAGCAATCAAACTACCTGTAGATGTACCAGCAATAATATCAAAGTAATCTTTTAACAGTGCAGTGGGGTTATGGACTTGGAGCTTTCTTTCTAATTCCTCTAAAACTATGGCAGTAAGTAACCCACGTATACCACCACCATCAAGAGAAAGAATGCGGCAAGATGTTTGTCTATCCATGAATAATTATCCTGGTCAAATACTAAACTAAATTGTGTGTGTTTTGGCTTATGTCGTTAGTCATGGGAATAGTGAATCATGACTAATCACTATCTACAGCAGCAACAACTGTATTCCAGATAGGTATCCCAATTTTTCTAGAGTTGTATACATTTTTTAACAACATACATCTTAACCCATCGTGGCTGCCAAAGACGAGCAGTACCCCTAGGGGGTAATACTTGCTTGAGGACATCACGAATAGGTTCACGCTTGGGTTGTGTTGCTGGTACGTATTGTCTAGCGGTTGCATAAGTAGATATTTTTTCAGATTTAACCACAGATAAACACAGATAAATATATTTTTGCATCTGAGTTTATCTGGGGTTGATTTTACCAACTTACTCTACCGTCTGAATACGCTTGATTAAATTATAAAACGGTTGCCAATCATCTTCTTGTGCAATGGATTCCCACACCGATTCAATTACAGGTCTAATTATCACTGTTTGTGGATTATAGCGCTTCAAAGTTTGAGCTATATTATCCAGATCATCGCTGTCTAAATGATTCAAAATTTGATGATACATCAGACACCAGTTATCAAACAGTCCAAAAGTTCCAGAAGCAGGCATAATATCAGAATCAGAGAGGATAGCACTAAGTTCATCCCGCCATTTAAAAGAAAATGTCCGTGCTATTTCTGCAAAAAATTGGTGATAACTAACTTGCGTTTCTTGCAACAGTTGAATAGTCAAACCGACAATTTGCTGAAATTCTGGCTGAGGTACATTTTCAAAACCCAACTTTCTCAGCATTAACTTACCGTATTCCTCGTGATAATAATCAGAGAAATTCCCTAACGCTGCTTCCATATCTCTGAGATTAATTACCGGCGATAACGGTGTAGCGAGCATTTCCAAATTTAACTTACAAATTCCCGGTTGATTGCCGTAACTGTATCGTCCATAATAATCGAAATAAGCTGCAGTAAATTTGGTATCAAAAGTAGGAATAAAGGCATAGGGACCGTAATCAAAACTTTCCCCGGTAATCGACATGTTGTCAGTATTTAACACTGCATGACAAAAACCAGCCGCCATCCATTGTGCTACTAATTTGGCTACTCTTTGCACTAATTCGCTATAAAACAAGGAATATTTTTCTTGTTGGTCTAGCAAGTGGGGATAATACTGCTCAATTACATGGTCTAATAACCTTTTAGTTAAATCTGCTCGCTTAAAATAATACAACCGCTCAAAAGTACCAAAGCGAATGTGGGAACGGCTCATCCGTATCATTACGGAGGAACGGGTAGGAGAAGGTTCATCACCCCGCCATAGCGACAACCCCGTTTCAATCATGCTCAAACAGCGGGATGTATGCACACCCATGCGCTGTAACATTTCCGCTGCTAGCACTTCCCGTACCCCTCCTTTGAGGGTCAGCATCCCATCACCACCACGGGAGTAGGGGGTTCTACCGGAACCTTTAGTACCAAAATCGTACAATTCCCCATCAGTACCGCGTACTTGTCCGTAGAGAAAGCCTCTACCGTCACCAAGTTGAGGGTTATACTCTCCAAATTGGTAGCCGTGGTAACGCAGTGCTAAGAGGGGTTTGCGGGACGCAAATTTGCCAAAGGCTTGGAGAAAATGCTCATCTGACACTGCTTGCGGATCTAGTCCTAGTGTAGGTAGGAGTGCGTCATTGCGCCAGCGGAGGATGTGTTGAGGAAATTCCGCAGCGTCCACTTCGTCGTAGTAATCATCACCGAGGGACTCTAATGCAGGTTCGTAGTTGAGGTTGAGAAGGGGATTGGCAGCCAAAGTCATTCCGAGTACAGCTTAATTCGTCCTTTCCCCATACTACCGTTAGGTACGACAGCGGTATCATGTGATTAACTACAATCCCTGATTTTGAGGACGCGCATTCCTCACTACGAACTGAGCAGATGTTTGAAAGGTCTAAATATCAAGTCCGTTGGAATGACCAAGTTATCCTAGGGGAGAGTTTAACGAGATATCTAGTAGGATATGTGGGACAAACCCTCCCCGACAAGGTTGATGACAACACACATATTTTTATTGGAGCGATCGCAACTACTTTTCTGTTTTAACAACTCTCAACAAATACTGTGTCAAAGTATAAGCATCAACACCCAACTCCGTCCGCTCCCCGGCTGCTAAAATCGCCCCTTGTGCGTGCCACCATGTAGCCGTCGCCACAATATCCTCAACCGCCACTGAACGTAGAGCATCTTGTGACAGCAATCCACTGAGTAGCCCAGTTAACACATCCCCACTGCCTCCCCGCGCCAAAGCTGGGGTACTTTCGGGATTAATCCAAACGATACCGTGGGAGTTAGCAATAACCGTCCGCGCTCCTTTCAGCAGCACCACCGCCCCACTTTGAGCAGCAGCTTGTTGGGCTGCTTGTACCCTATCGCTTGCCGGTTCGGGAACATCGGGAAATAAGCGCTTGAATTCTCCCGTATGGGGTGTAAGTACTGTAGTTGATTGTCGCTTTTGTAACGTAGAAATAGTTCCCATCTGGGAGAGGATATTTAAACCATCGGCATCGAGAACCAGCGGTTGCGTACTTTCTAATACCTGTTCCACAATTGGGGTAGCATCTGTTGTCAAACCCGGACCGCAGGCGATCGCACTAAAAGAACTTAGTTGAGTTTTTGGTGGTAATTGTAATTGAGCGATCGCTCCCGTTTCCGTTTCCGGACAGCCGATAATCAATGCTTCTGGTAACTGCGCTACCAACAGGGGTTTCAAGGACTCTGGAACCGCCATAGAAAGCATTCCCACACCACTAGCACGGGCACCCAATCCCGTTAAAATTGCTCCCCCTGCATAGCGTCGGGAACCGCAAATCAGCAGTAAATGACCTTCCTTGTACTTATGGGTAACTGGAGGACGGGGTAAGGGAAGAGTAGAGAGGGCTGTATGAGGAGTAATGCGACGAATTTTGGGTGTATCCCCCAACACCGCTTGCACATCAGCCCAGGGAATATCAAAATCAATTAACTCAGCTTTGCCGACATATTCTAAAGCCATGTCTTGCAATAAACCCTGTTTCCACAACCCCAGACAAAGGGTGTAGGTAGCGCGAATTGCAGTCCCCAAAGCTTCCCCCGTATCCGTGTGTAACCCCGAAGGTACATCAATACTGACTATGGGTACAGACCATTCGTTAATTTGATTAATCGCACTAGCAATGGGGTCTGTGAGGGTTCTTTCTAACCCAAAACCAAACAAACCATCAATCAAGACATCGCAACCTTGCAGCGGCTCGATGCTGTCATAACAGGGGATACCCAAACTTTCAGCGTATTGTAAATGCTGGGCGGTTAATTCCTTGAGTTTGGCTAAAGGGCGATATATGCAGACATCATAACCCTGAAAATGGAACTCGCGGGCGACTACCAATGCATCACCGCCATTATGTCCCGGACCGACGAGAAATCCAATGCGTACTTTTTGATTTCTAATTGCCAATTCCTGGTTAATGACAAATTCCCCAATCCGTCGGGTAATCAGTCCCGCCACCTTTTCCATTAAAGCAGCCACAGCCATTCCCGCTGCAAAGATTCGCCCTTCGATATCGCGCATCTGTGCGGCAGTTACCACTACTTGGGAAATCAGTTCTCGCCGGTGATTCATGAGTGCTGAGTGCGTAGGGGTGCAAGATATGAGCGCCCGTTCTTTCTTCACGTTATCACTTTTGCATGTTTGCGCTCCTACATTCTTTCCGGAAATACACATTGCTAGCTTCTAAGGGCACAACAGGCTCTGTGCCCCTACGGTGTAATCTACCCTACCTCATCAGGATTGACACCTAATTCTCTTAACTTAGCTGCCAAGCGTTCTGCTCGTGCTTCTGCTGTCTGAGAACGTTCCTCGGCTGTGAGTAGCAAATTACCCTGATTATCCCACCAACGCAGCCAAGGGAGTTCTACATTTTGATACTCCCCTTGCCAAATTCCCAATTCCACGCCCATCGGTTCGATGGGATAATGTCCACGTTCGTTAGGTAGTATTAATTCGTATCGTCCTCTGATTAATTGATACACTTCAACGGATGCTTTTTTCGCTTCATAAATGCCATAGTAGGGGGTGCGAATTGCTTGCTCATAAACCCAAAACTTCCCAGTGACAGGAGTTTTATCTCGTTCTTCTGTACCGTTTCCACAGACAAATTCCAGCACTATCAAAGGTGCTACGTATTCTTGCCACAATACATAAGAACGCCGCATTTCACCATTCAAAGTTGGCGGTACATTGGGGACATAAAACCAGTCTGGAGATAAAGCGCCTTTCTCTGGGGGTTCAGTGATGCGCCAGTATATACCATTATCTCTACCGATACAGTATTGTCCATCCGGATGTATTTTCTGCAAGATAGGTTGAATAGAATCAGTCAGCAAATCACCTTGAGGAGGATCTTGAAAATTTTTTACAAAAGTACCGTCTGAGTCTGGTAGCTGCGTATGGTCGGGTAGGGATGTGGGAAGGTCAGGTGTAAATTTTACTGAGGTCATAGAACCTCCAAAATGTGGGATTTTATCAATTAATATGGCATTTTTTAGCGTTGATTGAGGGGATGGGATGTATCCTGTTACAGGATATTTTATTAACATTTTGTAACGATATTTTCAATCCCATCAGGGGAAAATTGTGGCTAATTGCTCCGGTTTGTAGGTGAATTACTATGACAGTAAGTATCAATGAACCCGTGACTTATGAAGGTGGTTGTCACTGTGGTGCAGTGCGCTTTCAGGTGGTGGTTGATAATCACAAAGTAGATGATTGTAATTGTTCAATTTGTCAAAAGAAGGGATTTTTACATTTAATTGTGGCGCGAGATAAGTTTACTTTGCTGCAAGGTGATGATGTGTTGACGACATACAAATTTAATACGGGGATAGCACAGCATAAGTTTTGTAAACTTTGTGGAATTCACTCTTTTTATATTCCTCGCAGTCATCCTGATTGTATTGATGTGAATGTGCGATGTTTGGATGGGGATGTAATGGGTAATTTTGTGATTGTGCCTTTTGATGGGGCGAATTGGGAGGCGAATATTGGCAAGTTAAGCGGGGATGCATATGATGTAAGTTAAATCATATCTTACACCTGGGAAAGGGCTAAATTACTCGCGAGCGGACTGTAAGTCCCTCTCTTATAGCGCAAGTCCATTGAGAGGTTGTTTTAAAAGTCTAATTAAATACTTGACAGGAGCGAATATAATTCGCGCCTACACAGACAAAACCCGCCTGCGCGGGTTTAAGAAGAAATATAATCTTTGATTGTTCATTTCAAATAGCCCTGGCAATTGGAAATCCCGGAGTTTACGGGCACACAGACAAAACCCGCCTACGCTGGTTGAAGAAGAGATATATAATGCTTAATTGTTAATTTCAATAAATTTCTAGTCCGCGCAGGCGGACTTCGTTTGTATAGCCGCGAATTATATTCGCCAGGGCTAATATGGATTTTCAAACCGGATTTGTTGTTAGTCGCTAGCGAATATTAAAATGAGGTCAAATTTCACGCAGTTGTATTTACATTGTGTTTGGGCAACTTGGGATCGATTGCCTTTAATTACATCTGATATTCAAAAGCCAATTTATGCAGCTATCATTCGGCAGTGTGAGCATTTAGGATGTACAGTAATCGCTATCGGTGGGGTTGAAGACCATGTACATTTATTAGTAGGTTTTCCACCTGCATTAAGCATATCTGACTTGATGAAAAACATTAAAGGCAGCTCATCTCATTTTGTTACTCACGAAATTAAGCCAGGTGAATTCTTTAAATGGCAAGGTAGTTACGGAGCATTTACCGTTAGCCACGATGGTATAGATAAGGTAGCTGACTATATTAGGAATCAAGGAAGTCATCATCAGCAAAAGTCAATAATTCCTACTTGGGAATTGAATCACAGTTAATTATTTAAACCCGCGTAGGGGGGTTTTGTCTGTGTGCCCGTAAACTCCGCGAATGGAATTCACCGGGGCTTTGTAATTTACTTATCGCACCCAATCACAACACACAACTAGGCGCTCTGCGCGAAGCTATCGCCTTAAAATTTCTTAATAAACCTCATCATGAGAGCCAATATCAATTAAGACAATCATATCCTCACCAGATTCGGGATTTGGTTGAAATGTATAGATGATGCGGCAATTATACTCTACCCAGCACGCCCACAAACCATCTAAATCACCTTTCAATTTGTGTGCTTTCAAAGCAGATGCAACCGGCTCATCTACAAGCAATTCCAAAAACTCGAAAATATTGTCTTCTAAGCGGGGATTTTTCCGAACAACTCCCTTAAAAGCACGCTTAAAGCTATTATCCCAAACTCATATTCTCATTCCTCATTCAGCAAATTTGCGCGTAAATCAGCAATAGTACCACGCTTTGCCGTACCTGCTTTCATGGCTTCCAGAGTTTGGGCGGCACTTGTAACAATTTCTTTACGCCGCTGTTCCACCCGCCTTTTATAAATCAATTCCAGCAGCAAGTCTTGCTCTTCCGCAGAAAGAGCCTCAACGTATTCAATTACTGTTTGCAAAGATATAGGTTCGCTCATTAGCAGTATTTCTAGGGTTTGATAGTCTCATGTTCCTTAATTTTATCTACATTACTTAATCTTTCCTCAAATACAACCTAATAAACTCTTCAGCCGCATCTGGATCAATAGCTTCTAATCCATCACGAATTTTCAGGATGGTATCACCATAAGCGTCACTAGTCTCATTCACCCAATTGTTAATCGATGAGCGTCCTGTACCCATTGCGATCGCTAATCGATTCTGACTTATTTCATATTTATCTAATACTTGCTTCAGTACTCGTCCAGCTTTTCCCATGCATTTCATTTTGTTAAGAAAATGCCTATCAAACTCTAATCTTCCAAGTACAGTCGGATAAACTCCTCTGCAGCTTCTGGGTTGATAGTTCTTAAAGTGTTACGAATTTCTAATACCCCATCAGATGTAGGGGTTGCGTATTCTTTTACCCAGTTATTGACAACGGAACGCCCTACACCTAATGCTACAGCCAGTTGACTTTGACTGATATCGTAAGTATCCAACACTTGTTTCAACGCCTTACTTGCCTTCCCCATCTGAGAATAATGTCAAGAAATAATAAGTAAACGTCCAATTAAACGGTAAGTAAATTATATGACTGATACCCCAGCATCACCCAATCCCAAATGGGTGATAGCTCGCAATGAGCATAGACGACTACAGGTGATTTTTGTCCCCGAACTAGATACCATCGTCTCACCCAACGAAGAATTCATTACTATTAGGCGATCGCAAACCTGCGGTAGAGACTCCCTGAATGGCGAGTATGTGGAAGCGTTAGCGGTTCTCGTCGCACCAGCCACAGATGGACTGATGATAGCGCTAGGGAAAAAACTCTGGATTAAATGGCGAACTCCTGTAGAACAGGCAACAATCACAGAAAGTCGCTTGTACACCAGTCTATTTGGACTACCAAGAGGATTCCAACAGTTCCTACCCAACAAACCCAGTCCGTGTCAACTAATCAGAGTAGAAGCATATAACGATTAAAGAACAAAGTTACTTTTCCCCTCTCCTTGCTAAGAGGATGTTTGTCAAGTATTCCATTAAACCACTAACCTAACCCCCCAGCCCCCCTTCCCTTGAAGGGAAGGGGGGTTTCAAAGCCTCTCTCCTAGGAGGAGAGAGGTTTGGAGAGAGGTTAACCCTCCGGGGACTTGAGAGCTTCATCCAAAACCTTGCGCGCACCTTCGGCTTTAGCTCGCGCTTCGTGGTAACGCAGATTTGCTTGAGCAAAATTCTTCAGGACTTTAAAACCTTCCTTGAGGCGATTAATTTCTTCTTCACTCACCGTTTTATCGGTGAACAATATATCAACCGCTTGGCGAACTTCTAGCGCTTCTGTCCGTGTTTCCTGTACCTTTAACTTCAGGGTAGCAAGGTTGCTGAGAATCTGCACCGCTTGAGCGATCGCGTCCTCATCGCTAGCAGTATCAGTGTTTGACTGTTCTTTCACCTCAATCAGTTGTTTAGGACCAAACCCCTCCTCTAGTTCTGTGGGTAACTTACCAGCTTCCATCAGTTCCATCAGCTGATCCATCGCTTTATCCCTTGCCTTTGCGGAATCTTTACCAGGAACCGACAGGATAACTTCTGGACATTGAGCGAGTGTGTACTGAACCATGATTTCACCAAGCCAGGGGACATCTTCTATGGTCATGGGTCATGGGTCACGGGTCAAGGGTCATGGGTGTAAGGAAGACCTTATTGCCTATTACTTAACACCCATGTCGCGTTATCTTGTAAGTTGGAAGTCCGTTGGACAATTGCTTTAAATCTCCAAATAACTGTCAACACTTTATTTAAGATAATGTTAAATTTTGTCCCAAATCAATCATACAAAATATATAGCAATTAATCTATTTTATGTAACTAAAGTAAATCTACCTTTAGGAATATTTCCAAGTCAACCAACAACTGGTATTTATTCCCATTTTGCCTCTGTTTTTATTTCAAGATATTATGTAGAAATTTTTATTGTGTATTATTTTTTCGTTAACTCAATTTAAAATTCTGGAATTCGATCTGCAACTCTTGTATCGTCTTTTAGATTAGATAGGTGCAATTGGAGGTAATGCTATGCGAGCGTATACAAGCAATCAAGCGACAACTAACTATGTTAATATTTATTCACAAAATCAGAATCATGTATCTGTTAGCTCTCTGATGGGATATTCCATCGTCATTTTTATCCTCATCATCTTAGTAGCTGGTAAAACATACCGAGGTGCTATTCGCCGCCGTCGTATCGCTACTTTGGAGACAATATGGCTGATGAGCTGCAAGAATCAAAACAATTATTAAAAATTTTGTGTCGGTACTATGAAAATTTATCAGGAGCATCCCAATTTTGCATAAAAACCCCGTCCTTAAGGACGGGGACTAATTTAATTAAGGTTTGTAGTGGGAGCATCTTGCTTCCTAATGTCAAGGAAGCGGGCTAGAAGCCCGCACTACAAAAAAATTACACATTTGGGATGCTCCCAAATTTATGACTGAGATTATCAAAGATTTGTCATCTTTTACTTTCTAGAGGATTAAGAGGATGTTTGTCAATCAAAAATAAATCCATCTAAGGTGCATTAGGCGCAATAATATAGCAGTCGCCACAATTGTTAGGACATTTTTCTGTTGCCTGTTAAGAGTTAAGAGTTCCCTTTAAAGCAAAATATAATGTCCTAACCAAAATGTTACGAAAAATTAAGGTCTTCCCAGTTGATTGGCATGTCCTACAAAATTTAAAGCAACCGCACCTCTGCTGAGGGAGGTTTTCTGGACTTTTGCAACCACTCTCTCTAATGATGCGCTGATTTTATATACTGGTCGGTATTCGTCAGCGACCTGACCTAAGCGACCACATCGAATAAAGTTCAGATGTGTTTTGTCATCCTGACAATCCCTGGGTGCTAAAACTACTGAAACTTTCGCAGATATGTGTAACTGTCTACCACTAAGGAAAGGTGGTTTGGCGATAGCGGAGGAAAACATACTCTTATTCATTCCCATCTTCACCTGATTGATAAGTCATGGGTTGAGGTTTTTTCTTCTGGTTTACATCTTCTACCTTTTTCTTGCTAGGTCGGCAGCTTTCACAATACAGGGGACACATGGTCGCATAGGATTCGCGGACTGAGGGCTGGTTGCAAGATTTACAGATAAACCGATAGGTTCTACTACGCAGTAGACGTTTATGCGCTCGGACAGTATATTCCCGGACATCAATGTATTTGGATGGCATTTTGCGAACTCAAGTTTTGCATTAGTTTAATACGTGTTGATATTACTTCTAACGCGAAAGTAATAACTAGAGATGTAGACAGATTGATTTTAGTCTTTTGGGAGTACGCTAATAGATGTCAGAACGGGCTTCGGTTGGTGATAAAGCTGGAATTCTGCGGTGACATCAGCGGCAATTCTCTGGCGTAAATCCCAGGGAAAGAAAACTTCACATTTAGGGCGCCAAGCTCGCAGACGCATCATCACATTGTTATCTCTGTGGCGGTAGAAGACCCGGTAATAAGCATCTTGAGGTGAACGGTTGGCGAGAACTTCTAGTAGCCCTTGTTGGTGTTCTGGGGGGATTTTGGCGCGGTGAATTAGGCGCTGTGCTTGTTGGTAACTAATCGACATAAAAGTTTCATGGCGAAAGGTATTTTGAATGTAACGGTCATGATACTCGCGGTCAAATCGCACTAGCATCAGTCTTACAGGTAGGTAGAAATCAAAACCCCAAGCTTTGGACATTTCTAGGGCAATATAGTCTGGAGTCGGTAAGGAGGCCTTTTGATAGCACTGTCGCAAACGCTTCCCAATACCAGGGTTTGTCCACTCCAAGGGAACCATCTTGTGAATCCGGTCGAGACGAAAATTGTACCAATCAGTTTCTCGGTTGGGACTTTCGCCATAGGCACAAAGATACACTGCTCTTTGGACGTAGTAAATGCAGACTGGATAAACTATACAATCAACAGTGTTTCCTACCCTAGCGCTATTGTAAGTTAAGTTGATGGGTGGTACTGGGGTTTGCGTCCACAAATGTCTTAACTGATATTGCCAATCATCAACTAAATCCAGGGTAGCGCGGGGAATTACATAATCTAGTTTCAGGAAAAAGCGTTGCACACCGTTGATTTTTTGGGAATGATTTTGGGCGATTTGCGCTAAATCTTCTTGATTGAGAAAGTTTAATTCGTAGGTGCTGAGTTTAGTGGCTGTTGATTCATCAGTGGGATTTCTGGGACGTAATGGTAACTCATTTACGCGATGATATTTCTGATTTTTGTAGACCAACCAGCCTTGTTCAGCTAAGATTTCTAAATCTGCTTGCAGAGAACGACGAGTAACTCCAAAGAGACGTTGTTGTAGCAGTTGTTCTAGTACGGATGTTTCTATTCCAGTGTGAGTCAGAAGCGATCGCTTCCAATCTGATGGTAAAAGTCCTGTGCTGGTAAATAACCACTCCGATGTTGTTTTCGCACAAGCGCAATGTCTGTCATGCATCTGGGGAATGGCTTCTGTTTTGGGGTGAGTGGAAGTGAAGAATGCATCTCGCCATTGAGCATAGGTGAAAGGGTCATCCAAAAGCAAGCGGTGTTGAGTTTCTCCGTAGAGGGAACGCAACCATACCCACAAGCGAATAGCACGCATCAGGTTTTGCTTGAGGGAACCCCGTGCTAACCATTGCAATAGTTCTACCTGGGGAATATCAAGAAATATTTGCTCAAACACTAGTCCAATCCTCCGATGTTAAGAGTTACACAGATAGCAATTTTAAGTTGAGTGCAGTAGGTGCTTTAGGGCACAACACGCTCTGTGCCCCTACAACAACGTATGGCTAGTGGTCTAGCGCTGATAAGCTGTTACACATCTAATTTACATAACGTGGGCGGGCAGGATGCCCACCCCACAAGAGATTGAGTAAATCTGATTATGCAATTTAAATGTGCTTTAGCTTAGTTTGTAGTGAGGAATGCGCGTCCTCTAATTGAGCGATAAATCGCTCACTACGAACCCATCAGAATTAAGACCATGAACCACTAGGGTAAGATAGTTTGGAATTAGCCTCTTCCAAGGGTAGTTATTATAGAGCAAGACAGGAAGAGGTAATAGTAATGACCACATATAACATGGAGTTTAAAGAAGGAATTCTGCGGATAGGTTTTGGGGAACCAGCGCAGAATGACCAAATTGTCAGGGATGCAGCGATGAGATTAGAGGACATGGCTGCTTCGGTCGAACTCGCTGGGGGAGCTTTACTGAAGATAAATGGACCCGTATCAATTCCAGTAGCTTTTGTCATCGCACATAAAGTTGCTCATATGTTTGGTGCTGTGGGTTTCTTTGACCCGAAGTTGGGTAAGTATGTGATTTGTATCACCCATAATCCTGCCTATAAATTGGGAGACTTAGTGGATTGAGGTGGTGAAGTAGGATTGATGCGATGAGTCAACCAGTGAAAGTAGTCTTGTGCGGTCCCCCGCAGTCTGGTAAATCTTGTTTGCGTGAGGGGTTGAAACAGGCTATTTTGTCACTGGAACGACAGGGAAAAGCACCTTATCCCTATATACTTACCGCTTGTCCTGATGGTGAGGGTGCCTGGTATGCAGAAGCAGTTAGGAATAATCCTCAGTTAGCAAAGGAGTTAAAAGAAGCCTACAAGCGTAATTTTACTTGGGAGTTTGCACAAGAAAAGGCTAAGGCTGTAAAAAATTTATCGCTTCCTTTAAACATTATTGACGTAGGTGGAAAAATAAGTGCTGAAAATAGGTTAATTATGCAATATGCAACTCATGCTGTTATCCTAGCGGGAGATACGAGTAAAGTTACTGCATGGCAAGAGTTTTGCTCTGATTTGCATCTGAAAATTATTGCGATTATCCGTAGTGATTTACACGGCAATGCCGACTGCATTGAATCAGAATCACCCATACTTGTAGGTAGCATTCATAACCTGCAACGCGGGTGTGATGTATCCCAACGTCCAATGGTGCAGAGGTTAGCGGGGTTGTTGGTGAAGCTGAGTAATGGGTAGAGGGTGCTATCGTTGCAATCAGATTAACAGGGATTATTACAAATTATGAGCAAGAATTACAATCCAATTACAACTGCGATCGCTTGGTGTTTAGCTTGGGGAGAGGGAAGGGAACCCCAGTTTAATTTAAGTGTGTTGCAGCAAATGCGACAGGCTTTGGAGAAGGGGGAAGAGGTTCCAGAGGAGGTAAAATCACTTGTTGAAGAAGTTCAAATCCTGCAAAGCATTGAGCGAGACTACTTTCCCCAAACCTTGGAGGAATTAAAGAGTAAATATCCTGATTTATGGAATCAAGAAACTAAGATTGGTTTGGTTTATGGTGGTGCGACTAAGATTAAGCAGTATGTGTTTGAATCCGCTAAAATTCAGGATGTTCGTGGTGCATCTGCTTTACTAGACAGGATAAACCTAGTTGATTTACCTGCTTTTTTTAAGAATCCTCAGTCGTCGCGCTACAGAATTCAGTGTCAACAAATCAGAAAGTGGCTTGACGATAATATTCCCAGCCAGCCCAAACTATCAGAAGCACTGATTCCCGAACTGATTATTTATTCAACAGGCGGTAATATTCTGGCCTTTTGTCCGGCTGCATTTGTTGATGACTTAGCTAATGCGATTGAAAAGCGCTATACCGCAGAAACTTTAACAGCGAACTCCTGTGCGGTAGGAGATACTTTTAGATTGTTAGAAATTCGCTTTGGTCTATTCCATAAAAAAATAGAAAACACCCTCTGGATTGATTGGTATCTTCGGGAATATACAAAGCCTATTGTTCAAGCTTACTTTCACAACAATGCTAAGGATGCAGATTTATTTGAATCATTCAAAAACCGGAAAAGTTTTAATGAAATCACAACCAAATTAGCGATTTTGTTTAATAAACGTCGGAGTGGGAATGATATTTCTGAACGTCCTAGCCGTCGTTATCCACCCATGTTTGAAACTCATCCTTATCTGATGCGAGATGGAAACGAGCGCCGTTCAGCAGTGACAATTGTGCAGCCACCAAAACTGCCTAGAGAAACCCATTTTTCTGAAACTTCTGCTCGAAAACATCGAGTGGGATATAGAGCTAAAAAAGATTTGCCCCAAGTACCTGAATGGTACGAAGAATCTAAGTTGGAATGGGAACCAGGGATAATTGAAGGCTGGGTAGCTAGATTTAATCGCTTTCTGGAAAAAAATCCCAGTCTACAACAGAAATACTATGGATGTTTGAAACCAGATAACGTTGAAATTGCTGAAAACCTCAGCCATATTGGGAATGGGAGTAAAAATTTTATTGCCTATATCTATGCTGATGGCAATAATATGGGTGGCTATATCCAAAAGATTCGTACTCCCCAAGAATATCAAGAGTTTAGTAAAAATGTAGGGTTAGCGACTGAGTATGCTGTTTACCAAGCATTAGCAGAAAATTTGCATCCCCATGAATTGCAAAATTTTAACGACGAAGACTCTACCCTAAGTAACGGCGATTTAGTTCATCCTTTTGAAATTATCACTATTGGTGGGGATGACATTTTTTTGATTGTACCAGCGAATAAGGCGTTAGCAATTGCCAAATTAATCAGTGAAAGATTTGAAAAAATTCTGCTGGGAGAAGTTCCCTTGGTAGAAATTGAACCTGTAGAAGAAGAAATAAAGGGAGATTATAAAGTCAACCCATCTAATAAACCTATCGATATGAAACAAATTCATCGCTATAAACCTACAGAAGCTCCCCCTTCCCAATGCCAACTCAGCACGTCCATTGGGGTGCTAATTACAGCTTATGATACGCCCATTTACTACGCTAAAGATTTTGTCGATCAATTACTGAAGTCAGCGAAAGAACGAGCTAAGATATTGAAGAATGCAGGATACTATGGTGGAACAGTAGATTTTATGGCGATGAAATCTGTTACCATGATTTCATCAGATATAAAAGGATTTCGCAAGCAGGCATTATTCAAAAAAGCCAAGCCCAATCTCAAGCTTTATGCCGCACCTTATACCTTACATGAACTCGGAGGATTAATTACCTCAATAGAAGCTTTGAAAAAAGCTAAATTTCCCAAATCCCAACTCTACCAAATTAGGAGTTTATTAGAGCGTGGCAAACATACTGCCATTCTTAATTATCGCTACTTCCGCACGCGACTTAAGCAAGGGAAAAAAGAACTGCAAGAACAGTTTGAAGATGCTTGGTGTCAACCTAAAGATTCGAGTAACAAAGGTAATTTAGCTCCTTGGATGTATGACAAAGGAGAGCTTGAAACTGACAAGTCAGACTATCCACTGTTTGAAACTATTTGGCGAGATATAGTAGACTTGTATGATTTTATTGATCCAGCGGAAGATAGCGATTCACAGGATACAGAATTAACCGCAATGGAGGTGGAATCATGATTTATTTAGAAGAACTACCAAACTCTAGCGTTACATCTTATGAAATTACTGCTGTAATTGATACTGCCTTATGTGTAGGGGCAGGTGGCTCTTCAGGTTCTTTGGCAGATAAACCAATTGTTCGCAATTCAGAAAGCAATTTGTTAATTCCTGCTTCTCAACTCAAAGGTCGTTTACGCCACGAATGCGAAAAGATTGCTAGAGGTTTGCATTGGGCAGTTTGTTATTCTCCCAATCCTCAAACCATGTGTCCTCAAAGAGCAGATTTAACAGAAAACTTTCAGCGCCCAGAATATCAGGTAGAAAATTATGATGCCCATCATTGTTTAATTTGTCAAATATTCGGCAATCCAGCTTTACCTTCTCGCATTTTATTTGATGACTTAATCTGTGAAGAAGAGCCAGAAAACTTACCAGAGGTACTGCGTCCAGGTGTAACAATTAATCGTCGTCGTCGCACTGCTGAGGAACAAAAGCTATACTTTCTAGAAACATCTCCAGCAAATGCCCAACTCAAGTTTAAGGGACAGATTCATCTGTCTGGTGCGCCTGACTATACAGGGGCATTAATTTTAGCTGGACTGCGGCACATCCATGCTTTAGGTGGCAGTAAATCAGCAGGTTTGGGGTGGCTGCATTGGGAATTTCCTAACTTACCTGTGGAACAAGCAGCGTGGGATTTTCTGGCAAAGGGAGATAGCGAATGAAAAGAATTAATTTAGAAATAAAAGCATTGTCTCCTTTGGCAATTGGGAGACAGAAACCAGGCGGTTCAGTAAGTGAAGTCGAAAGCTACATTCCTGGTACAGTAATTCGAGGGGCAATGGCAGCTTACATACTGAAACGAGCTAATACACCCATTACTGCTAGTGACGATTTTCACAGTTTGTTTTTGGACGATAATCCAGCAATTTTTCAAAATGCCTATCCTGCAACAATTGAAGGTGATAACCAAACTAGAATTCAACCACAAGTTAAGGTTGTACCCGCTACTGCGCTCAGTTCTAAAACTAAATCAGGTTTTAAGTCCAAAGAAAATCATGCTAAATCCGGCTTTAAGTCCAAAGACAATTATGGCGTTTTTGATACTCTAATCGAACGCTTTTGTGCTGAAGGGTATGGGCATTTATACGATCCTAATTGCCCTACAGATGGAGGTAGGGTCGATACTTTTACAGGATTTTATAGTGAACTCAATGGCAAATACTACAATCATTCTGTTCCCACACGTTTGCTAACGCGAGTTGGCATTAATCGCAGACGAGCAACTTCAGAAGAACAGGTACTCTACAGCATTGAAGTTTTGAATGAATCTCAAAATAGAGGCAAAATAGAGAAGCCTGTCATCTATACAGGAGCAATATTAGTAGCAGATGAATTAGCAGACTCTCTACAAAGCTTCATCAATAATCACCAGGACGATTTGCGATTAGGTGGAGCAACTTCACGGGGGTTAGGAAGAGTCAAAATTACAGCCAAGTTGCCTGTAGATGCAAAAACAGTCAAGCCAACAATGGAAGAGCGAATTAATAATTTTCAGAGCAAATTACATCAGCGATGGGATGAATGGCAGCAGATTTTTGGCAATCCACTAGAAGATTTACTACAAAATCGTGCCTATTTCACCATCAATCTACAATCTGATGCTATCTTAAGAGAAAATTGGCGACGCACTACTGTAATTTCACCAGAAATGCTGCAACAGTTTGCAGGTGTTACTGATTCCTCTTTGCAACTGGACGCTGCTCACAGCAGTTATGACTACTTATCTGGTTGGAATTCGGCTTGGGGATTGATGAAGGATGTGGAGTTGATTACAAATAAGGGAGGAGTTTATTTATTTAGTACCAATCAACCAAATTTATGGATGGAAAAATTGAAAGATTTGGAAGTCAATGGAGTAGGCGATCGCACTTGTGAAGGGTTTGGACAAATTCGAGTTTGTGACGAGTTTCATCTTGTTATGAGGGAAAAGGCAGTATAAAGATGGAAGAATCAACTGGTTTATCTCTACAAGAACAGCTTGCTTTAAGGCTGGAAGTAGAAATTAGCAAAAAAATGGATAAGATTATCGATAATATCAGGACTATAGCCAAAGACTTTTCTATTGCTGAAAAAGATAAAAAATCTCCATTTAGGAATGTTCTTGCGGCTGCTACTGAATCGGGAAGCTCTCTGGAAGTGATTAAAAACTATATTCGATATCAGGTTGGTCGTAGTGGAGCAAGTCCAATTTGGAAACATACAAAAAATCAAAAACTATTTTCTACAGTAGTTGTTGAACAAATAAATAGTTTGCAACAAGAAGCTGCTGAAATAGTGCTATCTATCAGAGAATATACTCCTAAAGGACATCCTGTAAGCAGTTACTTAGAAAATGGTCAAAACCAAGCACAATTGCAAAAAGAAATTCACCTAAAGCTGGCTCAACTCTATTTGGGCTATCTCGCTAGGGAGCATACAGCTTCAGTAGGAGAAAAGCAAGTACAGTCCAACCAAAATCCAAATTAATCAAATACAAATTTAGGATAAAAATTATGCCTCGGTTCGTTATTTCTACAGTAGGTACTAGCTTGCTGACTAATCAAATCGATAATCAATTTGAGTCAGACTGGTTAGCTATTTTGGAAGAAACAGCTAATTTTACTCAAGCTCAAATAAATAATCATGATTCGGATATTGCCAAAAATATTGATGATTTGAAGCAAAGAGCAGAAAAAGCATTAGAGGAGGGCAATACTCTAGCAGTCAGAAAATCTAGTGCTGAATTAAATGGTATATATGGCTTATATAAAGACAATATCCATTTAGGAAAAGAAGATATTCACTGGTTAATTGCTACAGACACCGCACAGGGTCAAATCACTGCTAAAATTCTTGAGGAATTTCTGAAAAATCAAGGATTAACTAATATTAGCATCTACACACCTCCAGGATTATCAACTGCAACTACACAAAAATTTTCCGAAGGAATAGATGAATTACTTGTTTGGTTGCGAAACCAAATCATCCATCTGAGAGAGCGCTACAAGATTTACTTTAACTTGGTTGGAAGTTTTAAGAGTCTCCAAGGCTACCTGAACACAATTGGTATGTTTTATGCCGATGAAATTATTTATATTTTTGAAGGAAAGTTATCTGAGCTTATTACGATCCCTAGACTGCCAATTCGAGTTGATGAATCTGCAATCAAACCTCATGCAGTGAAGTTAGCTTTAATGGATGCAGGAGCAGGACTTTCAAGTTCGGAAGTTACAAATATTCCGGAAGCTCTGATTGGTGATTGTGGTGGGAAGAAAGTTTTATCTACTTGGGGACAGTTGATCTGGAATGAATGCAAGGAAGAATTATTATCAAAAGATTTATTAACATTTCCCCGGCTTCAGTACGCAGATACATTTCGTGCTGATTACAACAAAATTAAAAACGAACAGCAGAAAAAAGTAGAGCTACAACAAGATCTAGCTAAAGTCTCTTGCCTCCTTATTAAATCGGATGGAGATACAAGTGTCCTTAAAGAACATCCTGGTTTTCGATATGACAAGTACACCAATAAAGGTGATATTGCCCATTTTCGCGTGAATCAAGGTTGGCGAATTAGTTGTACTTCATCTCAGGGAGTTTTAACACTACGTCATTATGGTAAAGAACCAGATGTAAACAAAAATCCATAACATTTGAGTGCTTAATTATTTTACAGGTTACAACCATGACTTCAATCCAATCTCCACCTCAACTATCCTTAGCAGAATTTCTGGAACTGCCAGAAACCAAACCAGCTAGCGAATATATCAACGGTAAAATCTACCAAAAACCAATGCCCAAAGGAAAACACAGTGCAATACAAACTTTTTTAGCCCCTAATATAAATCAAGTAAGTATTCCCAAAAAGATAGCTCGTGCTTTTACAGAATTGCGTTGTACTTTTGGCGGCAGATCCATTGTCCCAGATATAACTGTTTTTGCATGGCAACGCATCCCACTTGACGCGAATGGAGAAATTGAAAACACATTTGAAATTGCACCAGATTGGACAATTGAAATCCTATCTCCAGAGCAAAGTCCAACCCGTGTTATCAACAACATTCTCTTTTGCCTGAATCAAGGAACAGAACTTGGCTGGTTAATCGATCCACAAGAGCGAATGATAATGACATTCAAGCCAGGACAGCAACCAGAAATAAAGCAAGACGCAGAAAATTTACCTGTCTTGAGTTTACTTGGCGATTGGCAATTATCAGTTCAACAAGTATTTAGTTATTTAAGCCTGAATTAACATTACATCGTTGAGTTTATGTTCGACACCTTCAAAAACCGCCTAGAACTAACAGGAACCCTCACAACCATCACCGCACTACGTATAAGCGCTGGACGTTCCACAGAACCAATAGGTTCAGACTTACCCGTAATCAAAGACGCCTTTGGTAAACCAATAATACCAGGTTCAAGCTTCAAAGGCGCACTGCGATCGCGCTTAGAAAGCTTTTTACGAGGAATTTTAGGAAATAACCGTAAACTTGTTGCAAACCCTGCAATAGAAGAGGAATGGTCACTCACAGCGCAAGAAATCAAAAAACTCAAGGTAGACTATCCCAATGATTTGGAACTAACTACAGAAATTCTCAAACAAACAGATTTAGTATCCCTACTTTTCGGTTCTCCCTGGATAGCGAGTAAATTCCAAGTGCGGGACTTAACTGTAAAACCAGAAAATTGGTTTGGACAATATCAAGAACGAGATGGGGTTGCAATTGACCGGGATACGGAAACTGCTGCTGATGGTAAACTCTATGATTTTCAAGTAGTTCCAGCAGGGACAGTTTTTGACTTCAAAGCCATAGTAGAAAATGCAGAGGAATGGGAATTAGGGCTGTTGATGATTGGTTTACACCAATTTGAAATAGAACAAATTCCTCTGGGGGGTGGAAGTTCTCGTGGCTTGGGTGTTGTTAAACTAGTAATTGATGAGATGCTGTGGTTTGATTATCCCAAAGACCAACCCCAATTACTAATCGATTATCTCAAAAAACTGGTTATGGGAGATAAAAGCGCTTACGAGGATGCACGAGATTTTAAAGACCATTGGGTACGAAAATTGATTGAAAATCTGGAAATTCAAGTAGCTAATAAAAACAATGTTGAAGCTAAGAGGTAAGTATGTCTTTTAGTAATTACAAAACTATTGGTGAAGTTCTCAAAGAATTTAAAGTCATCTATACTGAATCAAATTTCATTGGTGAAGTTGAGTTTAATGTCTCAGACTACTTCCGCGAAGACTTACAAATAGTGATGCGGGAAGGAGTTGTGAATAACTCTGAATTTGCCTAATCATTTTGTAGTAAGCACTTTAGTGCTTAAAAGCAATCGCTAAAGCGATTACTACGAACAAAAATTTATCTCATCCAACCATGCACAAACGATTTGTTAACCATTGTACTATCGAATTAACCCTAATTCCTGACGGACCAATTCTCATTAAATCTGGTAGAGAAGGTGCTGACCCGACAAAACCAGATATGGAATTTGTCGAGACTTATCATGCAGGTGGACGCTCAATTTATTTACCAGGAAGTAGTCTGAAAGGGGCAATTCGTGCCCATGCAGAAAGAATTGTCCGCACTGTGGGGAGTGATAGTAATCCTAATAATTCTACAATTCCCTGGGCTAATGACCCATTGAATGATAACTATGATTATTTAAAAAATATAGCTGCTGCTGAGATTTACAAAAAATCATCTTTTACCGACCAAATGTTTGGCAATACTGCAATTGCAAGTCGCGTTAGAATTGAAGATGCTTATCCTGTTGACTCTAAACAAATTAAAGTGGAAGAACGTAACGGGGTAGCTATTGATAGAGTATTTGGTTCCGTTGCAGTTGGTCCGTTTAACTATCAAGTTTGCACAGCTGGAGAATTCCATACCAAAATCCATCTGAAAAACTTTTCTTTAGCGCAGTTAGGTTTAATTGCTTTAGTACTGCGGGATTTAAATGATGGTTGGTTTGGTGTAGGTTTTGCTAAATCTCGCGGTTTGGGAACAGTTACAGTTAAATATAACTCCGCTACTGTGCAATATCCAGGTTGTGAATTAGACGCAGATAAACAAAAAATTCGTCAGCTAGGAAATACAGGAGAATGGAATTGGAATTACCTCTTGGGAGTGGGAGAGTTTTTAGCAGATACAGAAGCTGAGAAATATGGTTTTCCTAAACCAGATAGACAAGAAACTCCCATTCGTCCTGAAGAGATGTATTTAGGTTTTGGTGTGCAGATGAAATGGCAAGGTGATAGTGAATCAGGTGTACCTAATTTGTTTACAAGAGCGGTTAGTGCTTGGAGTCAAATTTTAAAAGGTGCAGCACCATGAAAATGAAAGGATTTATATATTCTAAAGCAAATGTATCGCTTGATGAACTTCAAGATTTGCTGCCACAATTAGTAATTGAACCGAGTTATTACTTTTTGCGCTCGCCTCATGCAGTTAGCGGTATTTGTATGAAATTACCGCCGGAGTTTCCTATGTTTGAAGGGCAAATGTTTAATGCTAATTGCGAACTACGCTGGAAAAAACACAGGTCTAACTATGATATATTACTTCTAAGTAAAACTGAATTCAAGCATGAGGGATTTGCGGAAGTTTCCGGAAATTGGGTAATTTCCGACTTCAACGCTTACTTTAACGAAAATGAAACTAAATTTCCCAACGGTTTCATCTTTAAGGGTTTGAATGATGAAAATATCGAATCAAGCACTATAGGACAGCGATACTTTCAAGATTCAGATACTGCAACCGTTCATTTTATCGCCCTGACTGTGAAATAATATGACTAGAACTCCTCCACCACGAAAACCCCAAAAGCCTACACTACCAACTCCACCTAATTCTCGTAATTATTCAGATGGAACAGTTCCATCTAAACCTTATGAATTTATTCCTTTTCCTCAAGAACGCCCTATTTTAAAACCTCCCGCTGGACATCATAAATATGATAGTCGTCTCCTGCACGGTACTTTATTTCTGACTCTAAAAGTAAAGACTTCTTTGCACGTTTCTACAGGTGTAGTTGTCATGGGTAGCGACATCGGAAGTCGTGTACCTTTAATTAAAACAATGGTGCAGGGAATTGACCAAAAACTATCAATTCAAGGCAGTTCTCTCAAAGGTTGCATTCGTTCAGTTTATGAAGCAATTACTAACAGCACTTTAGCAGTTATCACATCTAGATATAGAGATAAAATACCACCAGAACGCTTACCTTGTAAAAACAAAAAAGAACTCTGTCCCGCCAGTCAAGTATTTGGTGCTTTAGATTGGCAAGGACTAATTGATTTTAATGATGCTAGATGTGAAAATACCGGCTTTAGTACGGGATTTATGCCCTCTTTATATCGTCCCCGTCCTGAGCAACGCTATGCATATTTTGATGCTAAAGGTAAAGTCGCTGGACGGAAATTTTATTATCACACACTCAGGGCAATTGATAAAGGACAAAATCAAGGAATTCCAGTTCAGCAAGCAGCAAAAGAATACACATTCACCACTCAATTACAGTTTCAGAATTTGCAGCCAGAACAACTAGGAACTCTCCTAATTGTACTAGGACAAGACCCCAATTATCCCATAGCCTTGAAAGTCGGTGGTGGGAAACCAATAGGGATGGGAACAATGACAGTGGAAGTGACACAAGCTAGGGTGTTGCAAAGTTTAAATGACTTGCGATCGCGCTACTCCCAGTACAATCAAGAAACCAACAGCCTCACCGGAGAATCGTTACAAAACTTTATCCAAAAACAAATCAAAGCTGCTCATTCTCACCTTATCCGAACCCCACAATTACAGATATTAGCAGAAGTATTGCGTTACCCCACTGACCGCGAACCACCAGAAGGAATGTATTAAAATTCTTGCACATCAAGCAGTTTTTTTGCGTTCTTCTTTGCGTCTTTGCGTCTTTGCGCGAAACAAAAAAAAGAGGTTTATCAATGCTAACAACTGAATCTCTCAGCGAAACCCAATGGCAAATAGCCCATAATATTGCAATTACTTTAGTTAAAGAGAATGTAGATGTCAATGAATTGGGAAAAGCTATTGCATATCTCCGCACTATAATTAATCAACCTAACGCGGGTGCAAAATTCTTTAAATACCTAAAAACCCTAGTGAGTAACGGTAGACAAATTGGACACAGTAGCAAAACTACTGATTACTACCGCAGCATTGAGCGAACTTGCAATCAATATCTGCAACCAGAGCAAGCTAATGCTGAAGTTATCTTAGTAATTTTAGGGTGGGCTGCGCGTCTAATGCGCTACTACAAAGATGCGAGTCCGATTGAGGAAATTACTCGCGAGCAGGGAGAGGAGAAGGTGGCGAAGGTTTCTGAACGTCAAGCGGAAATTGCGGAAGTTTTCCTAGCGCAAAATTTTGCTATTGACCAAATTTTAGATGCTACCGTACTGGGTGTTAAGAGCAACAAGGTAACTTATGAGATGTTGGGAACCATCAGACTAACTGAGAAAGAACCGAAAAGGGCAGCATCTTTGCAAGAGGGGCAGGTAGTGAAAGTGAAGATTACTGCCATTAAGGAAGATGGAAGTATTAAAAGCGTTAAGTGTGTTGATTAATGTTCTGCCTTTCTCCTGACTGATTGTCTAAATTCCCCCAAAGGGTACTAAAACCAGATTTACCCAATAAACTTCTTGCAGATATTACGTATCTTTGCGCCTTTGCGCGAGACAAAAAATCCCTTGCCTCAAATTAGTAAAGTTATATAAAAAACATAAACAAAACGAAAATATACCAACAAGCCAGCAGAGTCTAATAACGTTATTTTGCAGGTAATTCTGTAACTTAATTAACTAATTAACAAATTTTTTATGAAAATTCCGCATAATTTCAGGAAAAATTCGGATAATTTCGCGGATAAATGCCGATAATCTTGGCACAATATGTAAAGGCAATTACTTACGTATTACAACTGAAAGTGGGTGGATGTAGCAATAGCTTATCTCTTCCCGCTAGGTGGGTGCTGCCCAATTGAGGAAAATCTACTAATGGAGATAGACAAATGGCTCGCCAAAAAATTTTTAACCACGACATCATGAACTGCACCCACGAGTCCGTGCTGGGCAATAAGTTCTATTCAGCAAGGGTTCTAGGACTCAGTGGCTCACAGGATATTATCCAGCTACACCCAGATTTAAGGTCACAATGGAATGCAATTTGCGAACATTACGCACGTATAGGGTTAAGTCATAGCCAAGATGTGATCTGGGATGTTTCGCTGAGTATCTTGGATAATTACCCTAACTACGACGCTTCCGTTTTCTTCTTTGGTTGCGCTACAGAAGGATCTGATTTTGATGAAGATTGGTTTCGCAACCGCGATGCCGACTGGTTGAATGTAGTAAAGTCCATGAACTCCAAAAACAGCTTTATCCAGATAGCGCAAGAGTTGGGAGTCAAAGTCCCGAAAACTCTTTGTTTTCCTAACAAATCAGCCATCAAAAACTTGGAAGACTTCCCCTATCCCTGTTACCTCAAACCTGCGGTAGCTGTTGATGGTGCAGGGATTAGACGCTGTGCAAATCAGCAACAGCTAACTATAGCGCTAGATTCCCTGGAAGATTGGGTGCCTTTGCAAATTCAACAGGAGGTAATTGCTTCTACGTTCCTGAACTTGCAATATCAAGTTACGGATACTGGAGTGCAACGTCTTGCCGCTACCGAACAGGTACTAGATGGTTATGCACATATCGGCAATCGCTATCCTACTAAACATCAACCCTGGGAACTTGTGCAACCCTTAGCCGAGTGGATGGCACAACGGGGGATGAAAGATATCTTTGCTTTTGATGTCGCTGTCGTTGAAAATGGGACACAGACAGAGTATTTCGCCATTGAGTGCAATCCCCGATTTAATGGCGCCTCCTATCCCACAGGAATTGCCCAGAAGCTGAATATAGACAGTTGGACTAGCGAAACCTTCAACACAGAATATCGCTCGCTAGAGCGGCTGGATTTGAGGGGAATTGAGTTCAATCCCCAAACTAATACAGGTGTTGTATTGGTCAACTGGGGCAGTATTCTTGTCAGTAGAATTGCTGTGTTGCTGGCGGGTAATATTGCACAACAGAATCAACTCCGCACCATCTTGAAACAGCGACTGATGGGAAAAGTTCTGAGTGCTGGGTGCTGAGTCCTGATTCCTGATTCCTGGATAAAGCATGGTGTATGGGAAGCAAGGGAAGAGGAATAATTAGCAATTAGCCATACTCCTGTTTCCCATTCCACACTCCCAGCTATAATGGGTTTGCTTAAGACCTTGACTGTGCTAATTTTTTACTTGCCGTATACCATCCGGGTGTGTCTGCTAAACGATACCAACGTCCCTGCTTGTATCCCCTAGAAAGTTCCTTGATCACTCGGTCTTTGGCTGTTCTCAGCACTATGCCTTCTAGTTCACCATAAATGGCGCGGACTATATAATCTGTATTCGATACATCATTAGGATGTTCTTGTAAGACG
This sequence comes from Nostocaceae cyanobacterium, assembly GCA_035285345.1. Lineage (GTDB taxonomy): Bacteria > Cyanobacteriota > Cyanobacteriia > Cyanobacteriales > Nostocaceae > JAYKJH01. The sequence continues at coordinate 34,944 of JAYKJH010000210.1, forward strand.
CTGAGAATCGCATCTCCTAGTTTCATCCCGCTCATTTTGGGAAGAAAGGGGATACTCAAGGGAGGAATTTGTCTGGGAGGACGGCGTTTGCGAGAATTACTGAGGCTGCGTTTTACTCCGTTCGATGCTCCGGTTGGGGATGATTTCTGAGCTACCGTAGAGTTAGTGGCTGTTGAGTTTGGATTGACTAAACCGTTTGTAGAATCAGCATCATCAACGTCATCGGACTCAAAATCTGAGCTAGCAATATCTTCATTCCGGTTTGATGAAACTGCGATCGCGGTGGTGCTGTTTACTGCTTGTGGTTCTTCCTCCGTCTGTGTAGCCTCAGTTTGTAAATCGGTAGTTGTAGAAGCTTTTACTGGAGACCCATTCATCTGTGACTGTAGCAGAGTGTTGTCCAGGGGAAAGATTTGTCGTGAGGTGATGTTTGGTAAGGATGGTAAGGAATCACCTGCACCAAAACCCTCAAGCAACCCCTGAATATGTTCCAGTTGAGAAGAAGCATGTTTGAGCATATTCTGATAATAATCGCGGGCTTCTACCAGACTGGCAATCAATCTGTCTACATCCATAGTCATTGTTTTCACGTGCCAAATAATCTGAATACGTCCAAACTAGCGCAAAAATTGGGCATTGCTGGATTTAGATAGGAATTAAAATGGTATTAGACAATTGGAAAATTCATCCCGAATTCATACCTTAATTTAGCAACACTGGGAAATTAAAACCACAGATAAACACCGATAAACTATCTGTGTCCATCTGTCTTTATCTGTGGTTCGTTTTTCTGGCAATAGACATTTGGGATTATCCGTTGACCCACACCCAAGTATGTAAGGAGACCCCCTCCTTAAGACAGGGTTTTTCTGGCAAATCAGGCAAGATATCAACGCTCCCAGCAAAATAGTAGATAGGAATACATATCTTGTGGGGTCAAGCTCGAATCTTACCCCAAAATCCTGCCCAGCCTACTGGTGCGAGAATTAACCTCCAGACGATCGCAAATCCTTCATTGCTGTAAATGGCTTCATCACGACGGCTTGCTAAATTAGGTGCTTACCTGCGTCCCCATTGGCGAACATCTTTGTCGGGCATTATAGCCCTATTGTTAGTCAATGGCTTGGGCGTATACATTCCTTTACTCATTCGCAACGCTATTGACAAACTGCAAGTAGCCTTTAGCTTTAATCAGGTTGTGCAATATGCCTTGCTAATTCTTGTCCTCAGTTCCGTAATGTTGGTGATTCGTATGTTATCCCGCATCTGGCTGTTTGGTGTGGGACGACAGGTGGAATTTGACCTGAAACAGCAGATTTTCCAACATTTGCTGACTTTAGAACCGTCCTATTTTGCCGTAAATACCGCTGGTGATTTAATTAGTAAAGCTACCAGCGATGTGGAAAATATCCGGCGGTTATTGGGTTTTGCGGTGCTGTCGCTATTTAATACACTTTTTGCCTACGGCTTGACAGTACCAGTTATGCTGGGAATTAATGTCGAGCTTACCTTGGCAGCCTTGGCGGTTTATCCGCTAATGTTTTTTTTAGTGCAGTTGTTTAGCGATCGCCTCCGCAAGCAACAACTAGACGTACAAGAAAAACTCTCGGATATGAGCGAACTTATCCAGGAGGACATGAGCGGTATTGCTCTAATTAAAATATACGCCCAGGAAGAAAACGAGCGGCGAGCTTTCGCTACGAAAAATCAACAATTATTAACCGCAAACCTGCAACTCGGTAAAACCCGCAATACCCTGTTTCCCCTGATTGGTGGGTTGGCAAATATCAGCATCCTGGTTATCCTCTGGATGGGAGCGACGCGGATTGCTGCTGGAAGTCTATCTGTTGGTGATTTTGTCGCTCTGTTAATTTTTGTGGAACGGCTGATTTTCCCCACAGCTTTGTTAGGTTTTACCATCACCGCTTACCAACGGGGTGAGGTGAGTATCGACAGAATAGAATCAATTCTCACCGTCATACCGAAAATTCAAGACGCACCGGACGCTGTTAACTTGTCACCACAGGAAGTTAAGGGACAAATCACAGCCAAAAACCTATCTTTCACCTACCCCAGTGCTAAGACCCCAGCCTTAAAGAATGTCAACTTTACCATTCATCCAGGGGAAACCATCGCCATAGTTGGTGCCATTGGTTCCGGAAAAACCACATTAGCAAATGCCTTACCCAGGTTATTAGATATTGACGAAGGACAATTATTTTTAGATGGTCAGGACATCACCAAACTGTCCTTGACAGACTTACGGGGTGCGATCGCCTACGTTCCCCAAGATAACTTTCTGTTTAGTACCACCATCAAAAATAATATCCGCTACGGCGACCCGGTGAGCGAACAACCTATTGTGGAACTAGCCGCTAAACAATCGCAAATTCACCCCGAAATCCGCAACTTTCCCCAACAATACAAAACCATAGTCGGGGAACGTGGTATTACCCTCTCTGGGGGACAGCGACAAAGAACCGCCCTTGCCCGTGCTTTGCTTGTCGATGCGCCAGTGCTAATCTTAGATGATGCCCTTTCCAGTGTCGATAATCAAACAGCCACGCAAATCCTAAACAATCTCGCAGGGGGCACTAAGCGCAAAACTGTTGTCTTCATCACCCACCAATTATCTGCCGCTGCTACCGCTAACCGGATTTTCGTCATCGATAAAGGGGAAATCGTCCAGACAGGAACCCATAGTGAACTTGTGCGACAAGAGGGACTCTACCGCACTCTGTGGAACCAGCATCAAGTTGAGGAATTATTGCATTAGGTAATTGCTATTGGCAACATCACAAATAGCAACAGATTAGGGACAATTCACAAATCACATGGTAGAGTACCAACTCTAAGTCGGTTTTAAAAGGGGAAAGTTCGGTGCAAATCCGGCGCTGTCCCGCAACTGTGAACGAGAAAAACCACCCATGTAGGGGTGGGGTCTCCCCACCCAAATCCATAATTGAGGAAACCCCACCCAAATCCATAATGGGGGTCTCCCCACCCAAATCCATAATTGGGGTCTCCCCACCCAAATCCATAATTGAGGAAACCCCACCCAAATCCATAATTGAGGAAACCCCACCCAAACCCCTAATTGAGGAAACCCCACCCATCTTTCTCGTAAGTCAGAATACCCACCGATATAGAGTAAATACAGATTCCGCGAGGTACGGATAGTGTCCCAAATTCAATTAATATCAGGTCGCACAGCCGCAAAAATTCCCCCAGCCACACTAGAACGTCGTCATCTAACATCCATCGGTGCTTTAGTATTAATTAGCCTGTTAGCTTCTAGCCAACCCGCTGCCGCTCACCATGCAATGGGTGGTACAATTCCCACTAACTTCTTTGAAGGTTTCTTGTCAGGATTAGCCCACCCAGTCATTGGCTTGGATCATTTGGCTTTTGTGGTTGCTATTGGCTTACTTTCGGCTCTGGTAGTGCGTGGTGCGTTGATTCCCGCTGCATTTGTGGTCGCAGCACTCGCTGGTACCGCAATTCACATTCTCAGGGGGAATTTACCAGGTGCAGAAATTGTCATAGCTTTGTCAGTAATTGGCTTTGGTGTGCTGCTAATACTACCAAATCGTCCTCATTGGATAGTGTTGGCTCTGCTGGGTGCTGTGGCTGGGGTATTTCACGGTTACGCTTACGGTGAGTCAATCGTTGGTGCGGGGATGAGTCCATTGCTAGCATACCTCCTAGGTTTTACCTTAGTTCAGTATGTTGTTGCCCTCGCAGCTCGACAAGTAGGTAATCTAATTATCCAGCAGTCGATAAATCAATCCTTGCCAAATAAAATTCGCTTTGCTGGTATGGCTATCTGTGCTTTGGGTGTAGTTTTTCTTACTAATTCTCTAGTGGCATAACTTTCCCGATTAATTGTAGAGACGTTGCGGTGTAACGTCTCTACAAAAACTACTGGGAAATATGAAAAATTTGATACTTATTTGTTCTTTCTTCTTTCTTGTTTGTGCCAGACTAAACTAGTAGTCAATTGGCTCTAGTCTGTCGAGTTACACCATGTCATCACAACCCGGTGAATTTGTGTTCATCATCTTAAAGCCAGCCGCTGCTAAGGATAAACAATTAACTAATTATATTTGTAACAGATTATTACAATATGGTAATATTCAATACATTAAATATTTTGTTAATGTTAAGCGCCAGATAATATCTGAACATTACAAAGCCTCCCAAAAATCTTTTTGGTATCCATTTGTCGTAAATTATTTAACTCACAAACATGTGCATTTTTTTATTCTAGAAACCTATCCCGATTTCCAGGAGTTTCTGCGGGAAAACTATCACACATCCTTTGCTCGCTTTTTAAAGACAAAAGTTATTGGTTCCGCTGATTTGTGCAAAACTAAGAGATATCACCTTAGAAGGTTAGCTATCAGGAAAGGTTATTTCTTTATCGATAATTTGATTCACTCTTCTGATAATATTCAAGAAGCTTTAGAAGAGATTCGGCTTTGGTATCACGATGCACCAGAGGTAATTGCTGAATTTGAGAAAAAAGCATTAGATTTGAGTCTGGTTTATTGATAGTTTTGTGTAATACAAGTAAGGGCACTTACGCTCGTTGATTTGTGTCATACGCATTCACTTTTATAATGATATAAATTGATAGGTAGGGGCAAGGCAATGCCTTGCCCTTACGTATATTTTTATTTATCTTATTGATAAAATAGATGTACAGACTCTGGGAGCGCTTGTATGAACCCCATCACTACTGAGCGGGTACGTTGGACAACTGCCGACTTAGAATTATTACCAGATAACGGCAACCGCTATGAGATTATTGATGGAGAATTATTTGTGACTAGGGCACCACATTGGAAGCATCAAAAGTTTTGTAGCAAAATTTCTACAGAGTTAGAAATTTGGTCAGAACAAACTGGTTTAGGAGAACCGGCACCCGGTGCTGGTGTAATTTTTACTGATGCTGATAATGTAATTCCCGATGTGGTGTGGATAAGCAAAGAGCGATTAGCTGCGGTATTAGATGATGCTGGACACTTAACCGCAGCCCCAGAGTTAGTGATTGAAGTACTTTCACCTGGGGAGATTAACGAACGCAGAGATAAAGAAGTGAAACTGAAGCTTTATGCTTCCCAAGGTGTCAGAGAATACTGGATTGCCAATTGGCAGTTACAGCAAATTCAAGTTTATCGCCGGGAAAATGCAATGTTGGTATTGGTTGCGACGTTGTTTGCTGGTGATGAATTGAGTTCCCCATTGCTACCTGGTTTTAGCTGTGCTGTGGGACGGTTGTTTAGTTAGTGATAAACCGGGTTAACCCTAATGAGTTCAACCATCAATCTGTTTTCACCCATTCAATTAGGTCGTCATACATTACCCAACCGGATTGTCATGGCACCAATTACTCGCTGACGAGCAGTTGGATCAATAATAACCTGCTGTCCAATAACACTGGTACGAATCCTAATGGATTTAATCAGGTGATTGGGGTACACCAATTATCCACCTCTGAAACTCCAAGCAAGCATCGATAGAGCAATTTTTGTAGGATTTACAAACAAAAAGATACCCGACTGCTTCAAAAAGTCGGGTATCTGAGCATCCTGGTGTTTGCACATCGGCGGAGGATTCCTATATGATTTCACAGCGCAGCGGCTTTTACCCATCCATGAATAGAGATTTATTAACCCTGAATAATACCCACGAGAATTTTTACAAGCATCAATAAATCTTCTGGAACTTGATAGCGTTTTTGGTCTTGAATCACCTGACGATTTGGGCGATTGTAGACTCCAAAACGCCAGTCTTCACCATTTGTAACGGCTCCATAGATAAGCTCAGAAGTTGATTTTGTCCATTCATCAAGGGCTATTAGTTCAATAGCTAGTTGAGTAAATCCTCTCACTAAATCTGATTGTTTTGCTTCGATGACTAGCAAATTTTGAGGTGCTGCAATATAGTAGTCGAGAGTTCCTTTGAGATAATCATTGACCGCAATCGAATATTCTATATTAAGCCGCTGATTAGTTAAATCACATACCTCAAACAAAATCGGTCCTATTAAAGCTTCCCGTCTGGCAGTTTCATTCACTAAATCGATGTGAGATAAATTTCGCTGAATCTGCTGTTGTAAAAGCTGTATGTCTAAGATTCTTGAAGTTTCTGGAAGGCTTAAATTTTCCCTTTCAATAGTGCAATCTAATTCAGCTAAAATATCATCAATAGTAAAAGATAATTCAAAATATCGGCTGAAAGTATAAGATTCACCAGCTTTCAGAATGCGGCGGGAGCTCATAAAAAACCTCAGCCAAATTTATCATCATTTATTCTATATAAAACAGTATAACTAAACCTGTTTCTTTCTTTGTAATAGAACCCAAACACCTCCAAGCCCCGCCACACTTGCAATCACAATACCAGGAATTAGATACTGATTATTTGATTGTTCCACTGTTGGCGGCACTGACGCTACTTGTGGCTGTACTTCTGGTTTGGCTGCTGTCGGTTTCGCTACCCCAGCCGCCACAGTTAGATCAAATTTGAGTTCAAAGGGTTTAAAATCAGCCCCAGCTTGGGGTTTCCCTGTTAATTGCAGTAGGTAAGCCCCTGGCTTAGGAAATGTAATATCTGCACCAGGTATTCCTTGGTATTTCTCCGCAGATACAGGTTTCAAGGATGGTGTCAACAGCGGTGGTGTACCTGGTTTCAGGGGTTTGCTATAGACCGCTAACTGGCAATTACACTCCTCTAAAGGAAGTACCTTCCCACCTTTGCGAGTTAACGCTATCCAAGCAAGGGAATTTTCACCAGCACGGGGAGTATCATTAGGTTCGATGTGAATAGTACCACCCACATCTTCAGCTATTTCCACTGTATGAGCCGATGCCGGGTAATTACTAGTTACTAATAATACCAATAGACTCAGTAATAAAACATATGTTCTCGTTCCGGGCTGCTGCCAGGGAATGCCAAAGTCAAGGCTCTGCCTTGCTTTTGAAGAGGCAGAGCCTCCTGTGATGCTTTTCCAGCCAGAGTCTGGGAACGAGGGTGTAGTCAATTTACTCGGATGTATGTGATGGGACATAAAATTTTTCTAGAGATAACACAGACCAAAATAAGCGCAGTAGCGTACACTTCAAGAAGTGCTATCTGGATCGGCAGCACTATCCTGTTGCAGTTGACCTTCTAAATCCAGTGCAAAAATCAGAGCTTGCTTGATTTCCAGCATCGTTTCATCGGGCAACTCTCCCAATTTGCGTTCTAGTCTTGCAGCCGGAATTGAGCCTAAACCTTGCACATTGGCAACAGAACCCTGGCGCAAAAAAGACAGGTTAGGCAATTCCACTTCGTAGTTGCTGCCTCGATTTTGCGTCGTTACAGGTATGTAGAGAATTAAAGCACGAGGTGGATTTGGGTCATAACGACACACAATAATAACTGGGCGCGTCTTAGCTGAAAGCCCTAAATCAACCAGCCACACTTCACCAGGTTTCAGGTTCATCAATTAGATCCAATACTTCTTGTTCAACTACTCTAAAACGAAGAATATCTAGAGCATCTTGGTCTGCCAATTCAATGATTTCTGCAAGGCACTGGCGTACCTGTTCAACGATATCAGGTTGCCATTGGCGCAGTTTAATGTCAAGTTCTTGAACTAAGGCATCCATATCAAATTTTTACAACGAATTTGAACTCTGTTCTATCTTCTATGGTAGTTTATGCGCCAGCTAAACCGGCGTTGGTGCAGACAAAGCAGTAGTCGTCATCCGTTCTCAGAATCTGGAAGGGTGTAGCGAATTTACTCAGATTTATTTGGCGGCACATAAAATTTTTCTAGAGATAACATTGACCAAAACAAGCCCAAGCGCACCAAAAATACTAATAAAGTCCCAACTCCCAGAAACACCGTTGCCGATTGATGGCGCCAAGTTACTTGCACCGAACCCAGGTAATGGGAACCAATTAAAGTGGTGTGAATAGTAGCAAATATTAAACTGGGAAGACTTAAAAGATGAATCTGGCGCCACCGCTTCCCTAGAGACTTCTGCAAGGAATCAAAACTCGTCACCGCTGCTGGTGTCATCAACACTAGCGCTATAGTTCCCGCCGCTATTCCCCACTGATGCATAGGTAAGAGAAACCAAAAAGCAGCCCAATTCCACTTCAGAGTGTGGGATAGCATGTGAACAGTATGGGCTAATGCAAGGACAAAGGCACCGACTCCCAAAGCCCGTCGGTAGCGCAGCGGTGAAGCCCAAAAGCGGCTGATAGGACGGGCTATTAGTGCCAGCATCAAACAAAATAAAGCAGCGTGTCCGGTGTAATCTACCATCGTGTCCCCAGTCCGCAGCAAGGTTAGCACGCCGATGGTGAGAGTTACCCAACCACCCAACCGAAACAACTGACTACGCTTGTCTGCACTCAGCAACGACGCAGACACCCCCACACCTACCATTGTCGGTAGGGTACCCAAACCAAAAGCCAGCATTGTTGCTGCACCCCAGTACATATTCCCCGTTTCCGCCGCTTTAATCTGGGCTGCATATAAAAAACCACAGGGAATCAAACCCCATGTCATCCCCAAAAATCCTGGCGTCCACCAGCTACGGGAGAGGGAAAGCTTCATCATCCCGGAACTGAGGCGATTGTGCAAGCTGCCCTGCAATGGATGTAACACCGGAATCCGAGGAAGAAAGTCGGGTTTGATTTGTCTCAAGCCAAACCAAATCAGCATCACTCCCGTAAGAATAGCCATCCAGCGGCGCAAATCGCTACCAACTCCCGCCATTTGTCCGCCCTTCAGTAATACCGAACCTACTCCCCCAATACCTGCACCCACGAGGGTGTAACTCAGCATCCGTCCCAAATTGAGCAAAGCGTGAAACTGGAATTGTTGCTGCCAGGAGGGGGTTTCTTGTTTGTGGGATAAAGAAAATGCCACCGCCAGAGGTCCGCACATCCCGACGCAGTGACCGAAACTACCCAGAAAACCTAGGGAAGCTATCAGCAACAAGTCTACGTAATTCAAAACTCAAAATTCACAATTCAATTAGTTACTACCTGCAGCCACAGTGACATTCACAGTATCTGCAATCACTTGACCATTATTACTCAAAGGTTCAAAATTGTTAGCATTTAAAGTCACGGTCAGTTGGTTGTTTCCAGTTGGCAGATTTGCCAAATAATACCAAGAACCGTACAGCCGTGTGATTGTCCGTCCATTCAGAGAAAGAGTAGCATGACCTTCTCCTGCTCTGGGGGCGCTGTTAACTCTTTCTGGTGCAAACCGGAAGTTTGTCACTTTTGCTTCTAGGTTGTAGCCTTGAACGGGGTCTTTATATACCATCAATTTTACCGTCGGGACTGGTTGTCCGGGGGGAATATCTAGACTTACTAGTTTACCCCCACTGGGGGTAACAGTTCCGACATTATCGGTTCTAGCATTTGCAGCACTGCTTCCTAGTAAACTCAGGCACAGGAATACAGTTGATGCTAGGACAAATTTTTTGCCAATTGATATTAACAACATTGCTCGTTACGGAAATTTTTTGTTGGGTTTGGATTAAACCATTGTTAATCTCATTTTTAATGCCTGGATGAGCAAAAGAAGCAAGCAAATATGGAAGACTTTTTTAAATTTGGTTAGCGGGTGGTTAAGAAGTATGGTTTTTGTCATGCTGAACTTGGCGGCGCGGAGTTTAGCAGCCAGTATATAGCGGTTCTCATAGTAACGAAGTGCAGATTTATTTGTGTTCCTATGTGGTGAGTCCAGCACTGCTCGGTCGGTTTCCCAACCTAGGTGACTGGCTCTTTTGTTCGGTTCGTTCTTTCTTCAGATACCTCACTCAAGCGGGAATCAGTATATCCACCAGTACGGGCACTTATGCTTGTTGAACTTGATCGTGCAGTTTTGCTTATCCTCAATATACTAGTTAAAAATGCGTTTGGCGGTTTCCCTGAGAATGCAGAGATTGGTTACACTTACTCAGGACTGGAGCCTCTTAAGAGTACCCTACTAGGGTACTGTCAATATCGGCAAGTACAAAAATAATAGACTTTATCAAACAAATAATTCGTGGTTCGTAATTAATAGCCTGATAATTACGAATTACGAATTGCGCTTCGGCGCTTGACCTATTGATGAGGTCAAAAAACTTTGTTTTGATGTTGTTTTTGCAATCACCTAATAAATCCAAGGAAAAAAAGAATGACTCCAGAAATGGAAAAACGGCTTCTTGAAGAGCTATATGACCGCGTTTGGCAAGCTATTACATTTAGCCCTGGTGCTAGCCAGGTTCCAGCTTTCAGAAAAGACACCACATTTATACAACTCTCGAAAGGAGAAGCACTCAACCCGGCTGATTTTGCCAAAGCAGTCACGCCGATGAATCCGATGGGCGATTTAAAAGCCACAGAGTTGTTTTCGCGGATGGTGGATGCAATTCCTGCAGTTAAGGCTGATTACACCCCCAGCACTAGCAGAATTTCGACTGTCTACCGGCAAATTGTCCAAGGTGCTAATTCCAGCGTCGAGATAGACCCGAACCAGCAAAGGATTTACGACCTAGCTTTTAACTTCCTCAACACCAAAACCACTATCACTGAGTTTACGGGTAAGGAAATTACCACCAATGGACCTTCCCATATTGCTCAAGCTTACGACGATAACAGACTTGCCTACGTCCAAGCTGCGAGCGCATACCAAACTGCTTTTCTCAACTACGATTTGAACGACCCCAGACAACAGCGGGAATGGCAGGCAAATGCACCTATTCTACAAGCGGCGATTAACCAAACATACAACAAGTGGCGACGCGAAGGTGCAGCCCAAGTTGAGCAAGCACAAGCTGCTTTAGATACCAGCATCAACTCTGCGGTGCGTAATATTATCCGGGAAGCACAGCAGACAATGAATACCTCCGCGTTTGAATCTAACCTGGGTAGACCAGATCCGTGGTATTTAGCCTACGCTTTACCCACAGACTGGGCTGACCCCAACAACGGTGAAAGATTCATGGATCTGAGGCTCAACAGTTCCTCCCTGAGAACTCAAAGCAATAGCAACTTTAGATCCTATGGCGGTGGTGCTTCTTGGTTCGGTGGTTTGTTTAGTGTTGGCGGTTCCTTCTCTGGTAGCAGTGGTTCTCAAAACTTCCACATGCAAGCTGACAATTTTAAGTTATCCGCGAAGCTGTTCACCGTTCGCATCTACCGTCCGTGGCTGAACGGGCTGCTGTTCAGAACCAATAGTTGGTTCGTGCAAGGCTTTAACAAGAACGGAATATCTAATGGTAAGCTGCAAGGTAACGAGTTCTCCGCTCTCCCCTTGATTCCCACCGCCTTTGTTGTCGCCCGCGATGTGAAAATCGAAGCTAACTTTACCTCCCAGGATATGCAACACGTTCAGAAGAGCTTCTCTGGCTCTGCTGGCTTTGGTATCGGTCCGTTCCGCTTGGGCGGTAGCTATTCCTACAGTTCTTCTAGCAGTTCGTTCAAATCTACCAATGATGGTGGTGTCATCACAGTTCCAGGACTGCACATCCTAGCTTGGATTAGCGAGATTGTACCTCCCTGCCCGCCAGAAATGCCTGTGTAATCATGGATAATTAGCCGTGCTTCAGCACTAGATAATTTCTATTCATCTGCCAAGTTTTAAATCAGGGTTTGAATTGCGATACAGATGCTCTTCGCATCTGTATCATCTAGAATTTGTAATTCGTACTTATTGAAATCATGTTTGTTTGGATAATTTTGGATAATTAATATCAAGGCAAATATTTGAGGCTTTGATAACATAAATTAACTAAATACAATTCAATGTGCATTTATAAATAGCTTTGTAATTATAAATAATTACTTAAGGAAGGTAATTAAATGACACCGGAAATCGAACAAAAGCTGCTAACTACGCTATACAAGCGCCTGTGGGAAGCCATTACCCAGACCCCCAATCCCAGCCAGCCAACTATCTTCAATAGCACGACCAATTTCTTGCAAATTTCTCCTGGTGAGCCAATCAATCCTACTGATTTTGCTAATGCTTTGACTCCCAATTATCCCAATGGTAACTTGAAAGCAGCGGAAGTATTTTCACGGATAGTAGATGAAATACCGGCAATTAAAGCTAATTTTAAACCTACCTATAACCGTGTTTCCTCAGTTTATCGGCAAATATTGCAGTCCGCTAATTCCAACCTTGTCGCTGACCCTAACCTGCAACAAATTTACGAGCAAGCGCAGAATTACCTGAATAGCAAAGTAACAATTCAAGATTGGTCTGGAAACAAAACTACAATCGATGCTCCTTCAGAAGTAGCTCAAAAATACGAACATAACAAAATTGCGTATTTGCAAGCGCTGAGCAATTACCAAACTGCCTATCTCAATTACGATTTGAATGACCCAAGACAGCAAAGACAATGGCAGGCAGAGGCTTTGTTACTCAAAGCAGCCATCGACCAAGCATACAACAAATGGCGGCGGGAGGGAGCAGCCCAAGTTGAGCAAGCCCAAATGGTTATTAATAAAACTGTCCGTGGTGCAGCCAACTCGGAACGAGGTAAAGTCCTGAATGCAGCACTGCAAACTGTCATCCAGGAAGCACAGCAGTCAATGAATACTTATGCTTTGCAATCCGGAAGCGAGGATGGCAGTCAGTGGTATCTTTCCTATGGTTTACCAACTAATTGGATTGAGATAGCCAGCGGTACAAATTTAGCACCTTTAGAGGTGAAAAGTTCTTACCTGGAAGAGCAGCCACATCCGCGATTTAATAAATATAACGGTGGGTCTGCGTGGGAGGGGGGACTGTGGAGTGTCAGGGATATTGATAGCAAAAACCTAGCGCATTATCATTTGCAAGCAACCGAGTTGCAGCTATCGGCGAAGTTAGGCATTGTTCATATTTATCGCCCGTGGTGTAATCAACTTGTATGGAAAATGTCTCAGTCGTTTGTGGATGCCTTAAATAACACTAAGCCATCGCCAGGTAATGACCATTCGACATTTCTACTCATTCCTACTGCTTTTATTGTGGCTCGTGATGTCAAAATCACAGCTAATTTTACCTCAGAAGATAGGTTGTATTTACAACAAAGTCTATCCGGCGACTCTGAGGTTGGTATCGGTCCATTCCGGTTAAGCGGTCGCTACTCCCACAGCTTATCTTCCGATACATTTCATTCCACAAATGACGGTGATGTCGTCAATGTTGCAGGAGTTCATATCTTAGCTTGGGTGAGCGAAATTTTCCCCCTCACTTCCACAATTTCTCTTTAAGCAAAACAAAGAAGACAGAAGAAGGAAGAAGAAAAAATTACTTAACACTTCCTTCCACTCCCCACCCCTATTTTTTAAGGAGTAGAAAAATTGAACTTATCAACTGCGATCGCCAACGCACTTTACCAAGATAAAGTAGCTCAAGACTCGACACAACAGGTGATGGCTACCGCAGATGTCAACAAGCCTGTATTTCAGTTGAGCTACTTTCCTTTAACTATTAACCCCAAAAACTACGCTAATCCTCATTCCAACACTAACCCAGATGGAGATTATTTAACGCTTTACGCCTTTCGCCAGTTAGTAGACCCCATACCGTCGTTTTCGAGATTCTACTCTCCCAGTGGCGGTTCGACGGAAATGGTGTATGGCGACTTGATTTTTGGTGCTTCTGTAATACCCAATTCCGATTATGCTAGCAGGGTAATCAGTTCTGCCCAGAGAACCTACTCTTACCACGAATTATCTAATCTCGACGGTATACCCGGCACCTGGCGCCCAGTCTACGCCACACCGGAGGATTGGTATGAGACTACGCAACCTCAGCGCTTTCGCCCCATCAAGATTGATTTAACCAATTTAGACACCAAAGATGCACCGTTTATCGTCTTGGGTGGAGAAGATGCTGATATTTTGTACTGGCGTCTGGAAAATCCGCGCGATCGCAAAGCCGAAGTCAGAAAAATTGATACCAAAACCAAACTCCAATCCTTATCATTTAAGTGTCTAGAAGTTACCCTCACCAGACCTTGGCTTAATTTTCAATTTTTCCAGTTACAGGGGTGGTTTCTCCAAGGACAACCGCGCGGCTTTTGCTCTACAGGCTCAACCACTCAAAACAACGGGGTGTTACCCTTGCTACCCACAAAAATCCTGATTGGTACGGAAATAGAATTAACTGCTGATTGGGCGAAAAGCGATAGAGAACTACTACAAATAGCTGTCAACAACAATCAGCCGATTTGCTTGGGACCGTTTTCTTTCAATCCCAATTCCTGGAAACAACCCATACCCAACGCCCTAACAGCAACAAGTGATAAAAATACAATTTCCTCGACAACATGGCATGTAGTTGGTTGGTTTAGTAGCCTCGTCCCCTTATCACCACAAACTGAAGACCCCAGTCAGTTATCTTTACCAGCGCCGACGCCCCTATCTCCCGCCAACGGCACTGTTTTCAATCACTTCCCTCGCAATACTACTTTGCAGTGGTCGTCAGTCTCAGGTGCTGCTAGCTACACGGTTGAAATTGACTACTATCACGCCTGTCAAGCTAATAAGTGGTGTTCGGAAGTGGGTGGTGCAACAAGAATTGTGCATAATCTAACAACCACCAATTACTCTTTTCAGTTTATCGGCGCCCAACCCGGTCGTTGGCGGGTTTGGGCAAAAGATTCCTCTGGTCGTGAAAGTCCTAAAAGTAACTGGATGGAGTTTCGTTATACGCAATAATATTAGCCTCCTTGCAGGCAGCTAGAAACATTAAAATAAGGGACTTCCATCACTTGAAGCAGAAGTAGGTGATGGAAGAGCGCTAATGACTATGAACTATCCCAAATACTCCAAACAAAGCTGCCGAAAATGGTCGCCACGCTGCTCAAAGTTAGCGTATTGGTCAAAACTAGCACAAGCAGGGGACAGCAGTACCACCGGCGCTTGATACTGTTTTGCTAATTCCGCACTTCTCGGTACTGCTCTTGCCATCGTTTCGACGATTTCGTAACTAGAATAGCCCACTTCTTCGAGACGCTTTGCAAAGCTGGGTGCCGCATCACCAATCAATAATACTGCGGCGGCTTTCTCTTGAATTTTGAGCATCCAAGCGGTGTCATCCCCGGCTTTTGGGTCTCCACCAGCGATCAAAATTACTGGACTTTTAACCGAGGCTAATCCTACTTCAGCGGCGTCGTAATTGGTGGCTTTGCTATCGTTAATAAAATCAATACCAGACCATGTGCAGATATGTTCTAAGCGGTGGGGAACCCCTGGAAACTCGCTAATAGCACGGAAAATCGCTTCTTTGTCAATCCCAGCTAACCGCGCTGCACCTACCGCCATTAATAGGTTTTGTAAGTTGTGGCTACCTACCATCCGCAGTGCTGAAGCCTCAATAATTTTTTGGTCTTCACAGGAGGAAGCATTTCCTGTTTCTACAACCCAACCATCTTCGATGTAAAAGCCTTTGTCACCAATTAAATCAGCTTTCCCCTTGACACTCGTCCAATAGGCATTATGCCACTGACTTAAACCGATTTGGCGCAAATAGACATCATCACCATTGAATATTTGCATCTGCGACTGCTGCAAGAGACTGGCTTTGATGTTGTAGTAGTTTTCTAAAGTTTTGTGACGAGCGAGGTGATCTGGGGTGAAGGTCGTCCATACCCCAATGCGCGGACTAAGGGAATTAGATGATTCGATTTGATAACTGCTAATCTCGGCTACCACCCAGTTGGGAAGCTGGTCACCAAGGGCTAATTCACAGGCAGCATAACCAATGTTCCCACAAGCAGGGGCATAAAATCCAGCGGTTTGAAAGATAGCTGCAATTAATGCTGTGGTCGTTGTTTTACCGTTAGTTCCGGTAATTGCAACCCAGGGAATATTTTGCAGATTTCGCCAAGCTAGTTCCATTTCCCCAATGGTTTCTATACCCATTTCTCGCGCTTGCACAAGTACGGGTATATCCCAAGGTACACCAGGGCTGACAACAATCAATAGGGGTAAATCAGAATTATCTAATTGTAGGGATTCACCGAGTTGAACGTTGATTTCTGCGTCTGCTAGCTGCTGTTGTTGTTGACGGAGAGATTCGGAGGTGTTACGGTCACTCAGCGTCACCTCCCAACCTTCCCGTCTCAACAATCTCGCCGCAGCAACACCGGATTTTCCCAATCCAATTACAGAAGCTCTAGGCATAGACTGTGGCAGTTTTCCCTGGTTAAGCACTTCTCGATAGTACTCCTAAACGGTTCATGGTTGATGGTTTATCGCTGAGGATTTATCACAAAAAAACAATAACCCGTTTTCCCATGAATTTTTAGCGCCGGACTTCAATTCTCTAACCCAAGATGGAGGACGGGAAAACCCCGCTGCTGTGGGCGGGAAAACCCCGCTGCTGTGGGCGGGAAAACCCCGCCCCTACGGGTTGTTTTAATTCTTGACAATTGCACCAAAATCTGCTAACACACGAGCATGATTTCGCAGTAACCCCAGCAAATTCAATCGATTTTGCTTGATTTCTGGGTCAGGGTCCATGACTAAAACGCTGTCAGTCCCATCAAAGAAGTTGCTGACGGTGGGGGCTATTTGCGCTAACGCATCCACCAATTTTTGATAATTGCGTTGTTCTCTGGCGGCTTGAGTTTGGGGGACTAAACCCACTACGGCATCGTAGAATGCTTGTTCTGAGGGCTTCTGGAAGAGTTCCGAGCGAACTACGGTGGTGGGGTCTAGCTGCTCTGTATCCAAGTTACCTTGGGCAGCGAGGCGTGTGGAACGGTTAACGGTTTCGTAGATTTGAAACAGGATACCGTTGTTGCGAATTTCTTGTAAGAAACTGGCGCGATCGCGCACATCTAATAAATCCTGCAATGCACGGGTGCTATATTCTGGGTCATTTTCTCCCAGCACGGCGTTTACCAAGTCGTAATCAATTGACTTTTCTTCTTGGAGCAAGGTGCGAATCCGTTGCAGGAAGAAGTCTTCCAGAAAGGATATGAGTGGGGCTGTATCCTTGTGATATTTCTCACCAAAATCAGTAGCAATTTGCTTTAGTAATTGCTGTAAATTTATCGCCAAATTAGCTGTCCAAGTGATATTCACCACTGCATTTGCAGCTCTGCGTAAGGCGAAGGGGTCTGAGGAACCAGAAGGTATCATTCCCAAGCCAATAATACTTACTAAAGTATCAAGTCTGTCTGCTAAACCAACGACTTGACCTACTAGAGATTGGGGTAAGCTATCTTCGGCACCCCGTGGCAAATAATGTTCAAAAATTGCTGTTGCTACTGCTTGTGGTTCCCCACTAGCGACAGCATATTTTTGTCCCATTATCCCCTGTAACTCTGGGAATTCATAGACCATTTGGCTAACTAAATCTGCCTTACACAGGAAAGCAGCGCGCTGGATATGTTCCCTGTCTTGTGTCCCTAATTGTAGTTGGTCGGTAATTTGTCCGGCGATTTGACAAATGCGGTCTACTTTAGCGCGTAGAGAACCCAAATCTTGTTGAAATGTTACCTTTTCTAACTGGGGTACAAAGCTTTCCAACGGTTTAGCGACATCGTTGTTGTAGAAAAATTGCCCATCAACCAAGCGAGCGCGAATCACTCTTTCATTACCCGTGGCAATGATATCTGATTTTGCTGGGTCGCCGTTGGAAATGGTGATGAAATAGGGTTGTAATTGGGTTTTTTCGGGATTTTGGAACACGGGAAAATAGCGTTGGTGACTGACCATAACGGTAGTAATCACCTCAGTGGGAAGGTTTAAAAATTCCGGTTCAAAGTTACCGATAACAGCAGTAGACCATTCTACGAGGTCGGTGACTTCCGCTAGTAAATCGGGGTAAATTTCCGCGTAGCCATTGACAGTTTTTACCGCTGCTTGGACTTGTTCAGTAATTTTACTTGCCCGTGCTGCAGCATCAACTTCGACAAAAGCCGACCGCAGTGTAGTGACATAATCAGTTGCTTGGGCAATGGTAACAGGTTCGGGATGCAAAACGCGATGAGCTGGGGAGACGCGATCGCTCTTTATTGTCTCGGAACCATTGACTAATTCAATGGGTAAAACAGCGTCATCTAACAAAGCCACCAAAGTGCGAATCGGTCGGGAAAATCTGACATCTCCATCACCCCAGCGCATCAAGCGCTTTCCTTCTAAACCAGAAATCCACTCTGGTACAAGTTCTTGTAATATTTCAGCGACGGGACGACCGGGGATGCTTTTGTTAACAAAGACAAATTCCCCTTTGTCGGTGGGACGAATTAACAACGCATCCAGTTCTACCCCCTGCTTTTTCGCAAACCCGACTGCTGCGTTTGTCGGTTTACCATCTTTGAAAGCTGCTTGAGCGGGGGGTCCCTTAATTTCTTCTTCCCTATCTGGTTGCTGGGATGGTAGACCCTTAATCAGGACTGCTAAGCGACGGGGAGTACCGTAAATTTCTGTGGCTTCTGTGGTGAGGCTATTATCTTGTAAGCTTTGGGGAATACGAGAACGCCACTGTGACCTAGCGCTACTAACAAAGCTAGCAGGTAATTCTTCTGTACCGACTTCTAATAAAAAATTAGGCATAAACGGGTCTTGAATTAGCTAACTTCAACAGTTTACATCGCCTATGCCCCATGCCCCATTACCCATTACTCATAAAAAAAGGTCGCTCCCAAGCGCGACCTCTGTAACCTTCAAACCTTTCCTGATTTGAGAGTGTCGTGGGTTTCCTTAAGCCACAACGACAATTTTCTCTGTTTATCTTCCACGTAAAAAGTTGCCTACCCTCTGGAGATATTGATCCCAAACTTGCGTTGTCAGGGAGAGGGTTTGGGCATTTGGTACAAAATCAACCAGCCGCAAACCTCTTGCGGGGATTTCTTGGGGTGCTTGCAGGAGGTACAAATCTCTAGGGCTAGTCACGGTTGCGACTTGTACGGGGTTGTTTGCTATGCTTGCTGGCATCAAACCTGGATTTGTTTGCACTGCATAATCAAGAATCCGGTCTCCAGAGGAGTTGCTGAAAAATGCTCGCGTATCTGTAGCTAGAACAGCCTGAGATGGCTCTGCTGTGTTAGCCAGGGAAGATGTAAAGTTAACGGTTTGGAATTCCTGAACTGGTCGCTCAATGGGCACCATTGATGTTACTAGCGGCACGCGAGTCAGCAGGTAGGCTATAGCTGGTGTACTAGCAAACAGCAAAATTACCAGTGCCCAGAGCATCAGGTTTCCTCCGGGTTTTGCTACACTTCCATCCTTCAGGTCTTTTACCGCTAAGAACATCAATAGAATTGCGGCTCCCAAAGGTTTCAGCGGGAATGACAGCACTTGCCATAATTGAGACACAACTCCATCGGTAGGGATTAAAAACGACAGCAGCAGCACAACCATTGCCACTACAATAGCTATCCGGTTAATAGCAGGTTGTTGAGGAAAGGCTTTCAACACGAAAGAGTAGATTAAAAACCCTATTAGCAGCCACAGTAGAATTCGGGTTAACGGTTCCATAAGCAGGTATATTTTTCACAGTTCAGATGACTTTTAGATTACCAACGCCACAGCAGTATTGAGCAACTAGATGGTTTAACGCTGTATTATCGGTGCAGAAACTTTAATCTTAAAGCTTAGCTTACCGTCTTCATTCCCGAAAGGAGTCCATAGCATTTGTTTCCATCCCCTCATACCACGTTGAAAAAATAAGAGCGTGGTGGTAATAGTCCACGTTGAGCATCACTGCCACTCTTGACGGCTCACATTATAAGAGACTAAACAAATTGCTTAAACAAATGAGAATAAAAATTTATTATTTTCTTGATGGTTTCCTTGTGGGTAATCGGGAATATGGGCTATATCCCTTGTTTCATGCTAGTTGCAGCAAAGCATCTGTGGGCATAGCCGAGGATAAAGCAGGGGTGTAACAGACCTTTGCTAGTAAGTTCTTCATACTCTGATTACCCTAATGGCTGGAACCATTAAATATAATTGGCTAGACCATTTGGTATAGCTAGTATCTATAAAGTACGAAATATGACCTCAGATCAACCGACGATTTTGGTAACAGGTGGTGCTGGATATATCGGTTCCCACACCGTGCTGGCGCTCAAGAATGCTAATTACGATGTTGTGATTCTCGACAACTTAGAACACGGACATCGGGACTTACTAGAAAAAGTTTTACACGATGTAGAGCTTGTGGTAGGGGATATCAGCGATCGCCCACTGCTAGATAATCTATTTGCTAGTCGTAAGATTGACGCTGTGATTCACTTTGCGGCTTACATTGCGGTGGGTGAGTCTGTTAGCGACCCCGCTAAGTATTACCGCAATAATGTCAGCGGTACTCTGACGCTCCTAGAAGCGATGATGGCGGCAAATGTCAACAAATTTGTCTTTTCTTCCACTTGCGCGATTTATGGGGAACCAAAAATTGTACCCATCCCAGAAGAGCATCCGCGCCATCCCATTAGCCCCTACGCTACCAGTAAATTAATGGTAGAGGAAATTTTGGCTGATTTTGACCGAGCATACAATTTCAAATCTGTCCGTTTCCGGTTCTTTAATGCTGCAGGCGCCCATCCGGATGGGATTCTAGGGGAAGATCACCATCCAGAAACCCATTTGATTCCCTTAGTCCTACAAACGGCTCTAGGTAGACGAGAATCGGTGTCTATTTTGGGTACTGACTACCCCACTCCTGATGGTACGGGTTTGCGCGACTATATCCACGTTAGCGACATTGCAGCCGCGCATATTTTGGGTTTGGAATATCTCTTGGGTGGTGGTGATAGCCAAGAGTTTAATCTCGGTAATGGTAGTGGTTTCTCCGTTAGAGAAGTGATTGAAAGCGCAAAGCAAGTCACTGGTAGGGATGTCAAGGCTATTGAATGCGAACGGCGCCCCGGTGATCCACCAATTCTGGTTGGGAGTAGCAACAAAGTCAAAACGATATTAGGCTGGAAACCCCAGTACCCCGACTTGGAAGAAATTATTGCTCATGCTTGGCAGTGGCATCAATACCGCCACGGCTAAAAATTAGTCTTTAGTCAATAGTCAATAGTCCTTAGTCATTAGTTATGAGCTTGGACTATTGATTATTGACCCTTGAGTGCTGAAAAAGCAAAACGGTTCAATCAGGGTTTTCCGAAGCAAAAACCTTAATTGAACCTTACAGACGCGCTTGTTCCGCTTATTTGAACCGTATTGGCTTAAGAAGCCCCCTCTTTAGCTAGAATGACCATAATGGTTTTGAAGATGACAAACAGGTCATAGAGGGGATGCCACTTGTCTTGATAGCGCAAGTCTAAATCAACTACTTTTTCAAAGTTTTTCACCTTAGAACGACCGTTGACTTGCCATTCCCCAGTCAACCCTGGTTTGACATTTAACCGTAGCCAGTGGCGTTCGTTATAGCGAATTACTTCATCCACGGT
>JAYKJH010000211.1:0-31467 GCA_035285345.1 Nostocaceae cyanobacterium
TTAGTTCCCCAATGCCCAATGCCCAATGCCCCATGCCCCATGCCCAATGCCCAATGCCCAATGCCCAATGCCCAATGCCCAATGCCCAATGCCCAATGCCCAATGCCCAATGCCCAATGCCCAATGCCCAATGCCCCATGCCCAATGCCCAATGCCCAATGCCCCATGCCCAATGCCCAATGCCCCATGCCCCATGCCCCATGCCCTAATTTGAAGATTGCCCGTCTCTGCGTCCTAATTCGTATATTCCACAACCAATACAGGCAAGTATACCAGTGCTAATTGCCCAACTGCGACCTAAACCTAATTCCAGACCCCAGTTACATAGAATACCAATAGCTAAAAAAGGTATGATGCTAAACACGGAAGCAAAAAAAGCATTTTGAGATGCTCTAGCTAGACGGGTTCTCTCCAATTCTGCGGGGGTAATATAGAGCGATTCGGCAAAGTTGAACCAGCGGTTTATTTGATGTGCTACCCATTCGCTGACTGGGGAAAAACCAAGGTATAGCGCTAAAGACCACAAACTTGCACCAGCAATGGCGACGGTATCTAATTCAAACCTGAACGGCAAAATTTCAGTCAGCATGGTTGTTGTGAGTGGGACAGCTTAACTGATAACTTGCACTCCTATGCAATAACCAGGAGGCGGAGCCTCCAAGCCCTCGTTACTGGGCTGAGCCTGGTAACGAGAATGAAGCAGCCCTTTGGCTCTTTTTGAGAATGGTGCAAGATGTCAGTTAACAAAATTTTAACGATAAATGGGAGACGATTTTCTAGCAAGTTTTTCCTGTACTAATAAATTCTGGGCTGTAAGTACAGTAAAAACCTCAAATCCTCCCACTATGTGCAGAACCATCCAGGGATTCTTAACCAATTTAGTTGACACTGGAAAATCCTAAAGTAAGATAGTCCGATGAAACCGATGTCTTGCTGACAAGCAAACGGTTAGATCAGTGGGTGCAGGGGAATGCCATAAAAATTATTACACTAACTACTTCCTTGAGGAACTAAACACAGCATGAAGCGACCTTTTCAACTGCTTTTGCAGCCACGACGGAAAGCAGTATATGTAAAAATTATCCTGTTTTTTATTGGATTAGGGATTACCAGTTCACTGACTTTATTACCGAAGCTAGACCGGGTGGAAGCTGGTGAAATCAGAGCTAACCAAATAGCATTGAACAGCGATTGGCAAGCAGCTTCTTTCCCGGTAGAAAACTTTCAAGCATATACCTCTGCCTATGGTTATCGTCGCTCTGCGACTGGGGGTGGTGGTTGGGAATTCCACCGAGGTTTAGATATGGCGGCACCGATGGGGAGCTATATTCGCAATTGGTGGGGTGGTACTGTCACTAAAGTAGGCGATCGCGGTGCTTGTGGGACGAATATCACTATTCAATCTGGTGAATGGGAGCATGTCTATTGTCACATGCAAGGGCGAGTAGAAAACATCGGTGGTGTTCGTTATTTAGTTGATAGGGAAGGGGGTATTCAAGTTGCTGTGGGTCAGCAAATCCCAGCGGGTGTAAGAATTGGTCGGGTGGGAATGACTGGAAGGACTACCGGACCGCACCTCCACTGGGGACTGAAGTATAGCAATAACTATATTGACCCAGCGGTAGTTTTGCGGGAAATGTATTCTCAACAGGGTGCAGCAACAGCATCAGCAACAACATCCCCTACTCCTAGTTGGAATCCTCAACCGTCGTCCTTCGCTAGTCCATCGTCACAGTATATTCGCAATTGGGGGTATTAGACTTTTTGTAGAAGTCGGGAACGGGGAGTGTTTTCTCGTTCCCAGGTTGAACCGGGGAACGAGTTATGTAGGTTGGGTTGAGCTAGGAAAGCGAGAAGGGACAAGGTAATGTTAAAGCGTCTGCAGCGAAGGTCGTGAAGTAATCCCAGTCCGGAGCGATCGCTTCACTTTACAGTCTGCAGCGAAGGTCGTGAAGTAATCCCAAAGTCTTGCGCTAGAGAATGGTGCTGATGGGTTACGAATCACGCTAACCCATCCTACGTTATGCTACTTCCACTGATGGGTTACGAATCACGCTAACCCATCCTACGTTATGCTACTGTCGCTAACCCATCCTACGTTATGCTACTTCCACCATTTCCCCACATCCTGGATAGCGCTAGCAAGTTCCAGCATTGCTTCTTTACCACCTAGTTTAAAGATAACTGCAGTAAGTGCCGCGATATCTGGCTGCAAGTCTTGGCGTTTTTTGCGGGATAGCAGGTGGAGGGTATCTTTCCACAGGGGGAACAACTCATTTAGCGGCATTTGTGATGACAGACGGGGTGCTAAATCTATCAGCAAATCAGCACGAGAAGACTCAGACTCTATCTGACGTGCTGCTGCTAATAGTTCCGGGAACAATTTTTCATCGGGTAATTTCTCTGCTAAAGCTATCAGCACCCTAGTGCGAGAATACTCATCCCCTATATTCCGTGCTGCTGCTCCCTCGTTCCCAGACTCTGGCTGGGAATCCCTTCTTATTTTCTCGTTCCCAGACTCTGGCTGGGAATCCCTTCTTATTTCATTAAGTATGAAAATTAAAAATAGCTTTTCTAAATATTATTTTCTTGACCATAATCAGAAACCCAAGGATTAATTTGAAATTCGGCATTGAAAAAATCAATAAAACATTTAACTTTTGCAGATGTAAATCGACTTCTTCTGTAACCCACATAAATTGGTAGATTTGACATAGGGGAATGTTATGAATATTAATGGAACTGTAGCTTTAGTGACTGGTGCAAATCGCGGAATTGGTAAAGCATTTGTCGAAGCATTACATCAAGCAGGGACAAAACGTATATATGCAGCTGCACGCAATAGAGAATCTTTGAAAGAAATAGTTGCAATTGACCCCGAAAAAATTATTCCTGTATCCCTGGATGTTACTAATCCCGAACAGATTTCCCAAGTCGTTCAACAAACACAAGATGTCAATTTACTCATAAACAATGCAGGTGTTTTAGGTAGTGGTGGATTTTTTGCGGAAAATAGCTTAGAAACTGCACAGTGGGAAATGTCCACCAACTACTTTGGTACATTTTAGATGATTCGGGCTTTCGCTCCAATTCTCAAAGAAAACGGTGGAGGTGCAATTATCAATTTGCTTTCGATTGCATCGGTTGTCAACGTACCTGTATTTGCTTCTTATAGCGCTTCTAAAGCTGCATTGTATTCCCTCACCCAAGGTGTACGGGCACAACTAGCACAACAAGG
The DNA here is from genome assembly GCA_035285345.1 of Nostocaceae cyanobacterium. GTDB lineage: Bacteria > Cyanobacteriota > Cyanobacteriia > Cyanobacteriales > Nostocaceae > JAYKJH01. Next base: position 3,239 of record JAYKJH010000211.1, read on the forward strand.
AACGTTAGTTGTAGGAGTATTCCCAGGTCCGGTAGATACTGCCATGTCGGATGGTGTACCTTTAGATAAAGTTCCTCCTATCCAAATTGCTCAAGCAGGATTGCAAGCAGTGGAAAAAGGTATTGAAGATGTGTATCCTGACCCCGTATCACAGCAGGTTTTTGCAGGTATTCGTCAAGACCCAAAAGCGGTAGAAAAGCAATTTGCAGGCATGTTACCTCAATAATTTTACCAATAAATATGAATAAAGACGTTATGTATAACGTCTTTATTAAAAAATCCAAATCTTGTAACTCATTTTGTACTTTGGAGAAAATCATGCATTTGCAAACAGCACTAGATGTATTTCGCGCTGAATTTATCAATAAATTCCCGGCAGAAAAAACAGCGATTATGCAAAAAGCAATTGATGTATTGGCAGAGGAATTTATTACCAGAAAACCTGTCAACATTGGAGAGATTGCACCGGATTTTACACTAAAAAATGCAGTAGATAAAAAAGTAAGTCTCACAGAAAAACTTACTCAAGGTTCCGTAATTCTCACATTTTATCGGGGTGGATGGTGTCCTTATTGTAATTTGGAGTTACGTGCTTATCAAAAGTTACTTCCAGAAATTCAAGCATTAGGTGCTTCCCTAATTGCAGTTTCCCCGCAAACACCAGATGCATCCTTAAATACGACGGAAAAAAACAATTTAGAGTTTGATGTTTTAAGCGATATTGGTTCAAAAGTTGCCCAATCCTATGGAATTGCCTTTAGTCTAACTAATGAATTTAAAAGGCTGTATACTGAATTGGGACATGCTTTACCAAATATCAATGGTACAGATGATTGGGTTTTACCAGTACCAGCAACTTTTGTAATTAATCAAGATCAACAAGTCACTTTAGCGCATATCAATGTTGATTATCGCAACCGTTTAGAACCGGAAGATGCAATTTCAATTCTCAAACGATAGCAAATTATCCAGGATAGTTAAAAGTTAAACAATCATGATTCCACAACAAAAAATTAGTGTAATTACAGGCGCCTCTAAAGGAATTGGTTTCGCGACTGCACAAACATTGGCTGATGCTGGACATTATGTCATTGGTTTAGCAAGACAAGCACCTTCTCAACCCTTCCCAGGAAAATTTATTCAGGTTGATTTAGCAAATTCAGCAGATACTAAAAAGGTCGCTGAAAATATTTCTTGTCGCTACAAAGTTACCCATTTAATTAACAATGTTGGTCTTGTACGTTCAGAAACCATTACTGAAGTTGACATCAATGGTTTAACACAGGTTCTCGATCTAAATTTGCGACCTGCAGTGCAACTGACACAAGCTTTTCTCCCATCAATGCAAGCAAATTCTTACGGTAGAATTATCAATATATCTAGTTTAACAGTTTTGGGTTTCCCTTTCCGTACCAGCTATGCCGCAGCGAAAGCAGCACTAATTAGTTTTACACGTAGTTGGGGAATGGAATTAGCTGCAGGAGGTATTACTGTTAACGCAGTTGCACCAGGTCCGACGGAAACTGAACTTTTCCGCACTAACAATCCTCCCGGAAGTGAAGGTGAACAGCGTTACTTAAAGAGTGTACCAATGGGGAGATTGGGGAAACCGGAGGAAATAGCTGCTGCAATCAGCTTCTTCGCTTCTGACAATGCAGCATTTATTACGGGACAAACATTATTTGTGGATGGTGGTAGTAGCATTGGTCTACAAGGGCTATGATTTAAATCACACCAGGTTCAGAAAAACAGCAGTTAGCTTTTAATTTCTCCTCGATTGCTTCTGAGCTAAATTTCAGAATAAAATGAAGTCACATATCAACTATTTTAGTATTAGTTTGAGAATAAGCGGTTGGTTTCAATAATTGGCAGGGCAGATTTCATATATTTTTATATTGCTATTATCTACATATTGCGACAAATTTCTGTAATTTCTTCTTCTTGGGGATGGGTAGCGAGGTAATCTTTCAGCCAGTGGCAACCTAGTCTGATTAAATCGTTTATATTTAAGTTTAATTTCCATAACTTAACTGTTTGGTCAGAACCGGCAGATGCTAAGGTTTTACCATCTGGACTAAAACTAACACTTGTTACCCAATGGCGATGTCCTTTGAGGGTTTGCAACAGAGTACCATCATCAATATTCCAGATATTTATTGTGCTGTCTAAACTAGCAGAAGCGAGGGTTTTCCCATCGGAACTAAAACTAACACTTGTAACCCAATTGCTATGACCTTTTAGGGTTTTCACACTTACCCCATCTTCTTTTCGCCATAATTTGACTGTACTATCTGCACTGCCAGAGGCAAGAAGTTTACCGTTTGTACTAAAACTGAGACTAGTCAGACCGTCAGTATGACCAGGAAGCGTTTTTAGTACGATACCATCCTCTACACGCCATAGCTTGACTGCTGGCTTATCGCTGACGGTGGCTAGAGTTTTGCCATCCGGACTGAAACTAATTCCAGTCCACCTACCACCCGTACCCCAGTCGTTATCACCTTTGAGAGTTTGCAGCAAACTACCATTGGAGACATCCCATAACTTGATGATTTCATCATCACCCGCAGAAGCGAGAATCTTACCATCAGGGCTAAAACTTACTCTTGCTAACCTATCGCTATGATTTGTGATGCTTTGCTCTAAAGTACCATCCCTGACACTCCACAGCTTGACTGTACCATCATCGCTAGCGGAAGCGAGGGTATTGCCATCAGGACTAAAACTGACGCTGCGAACATGGTTAGTATGACCTTTAAGGGTTTGTAGCCTAGATTTGGGAATATTCCACATCTGAATAGTTTTATCTGCACTCCCAGAGGCTACAGTCTTACCATCCGGGCTAAAACTTACACTCCAAACTCTAGCGCTATGGTTTTCGAGAGTTTGGGGTTCAATACCATTAATGCTCCAAAATCTGATAGTGGAATCATTGCCAGCAGTTGCTAAAGTTTTACCATCCGGGCTAAAAGTGACGCGCTGAACATGACCGCGATGTCCTCTGAAAGTTTGCGGTTCCATGTCTTTTTGTTCTAAATTCCATACCTTGACGGTGCCATCTTCACTAGCTGAAGCGATAAATTTACCATTGCGACTAAAACTGACACTGTGGACTGGAGCTAAATGACCTGCAAGGGTTGCTATTAAACTGCCATCTTCAACATTCCACAGCTTGATAGTGTGGTCAAAACTCCCCGTAGCAAAAATTTTACCATCTGGACTAAAACTGACGCTTGCAAGCTTATTACTATGACCTTTGATTGTCTTGATTAAAGAAGCATCTTCAACATTCCACAGTTTGAGAGTCAAATCAAAACTGGCGGTAGCTATCTTCTTACCATCTGGACTAAAACTAACGCTGACTACTGGCTCCGTGTGACCGTGGATAATTTGAATTAAACTACCATCATCAACCTTGAAAAGTCCCACGCTACCGTCCATAGCTGCAACAGCTAGGGTTTTACCATTGGGACTAAAACTAACGCTCGATAGCCTTTGATTATGACCTTTAAAGGTTTTTAATAGCCTACCAGTCGCATTCCACAGCCTGATGGTGCCATCATCACCACTAGAAGCAAGAATTCTACCATTGGGACTAAAACTGACGCTCCAGACATTGCTATCATGACCTGCAAGCGATCGCACTAAAATACCATCCTGAACATTCCACAGTTTGACGGTATTATCTGCACTGGCTGAAGCGAGAATTTGACCATCAGGACTGAAGCTGATATCTGTGACTCTATCGTGATGTCCTTCCAGACGATTAAACTCTCTAACGCTGTAAATTGCTTGCCGTAATGTAGATATTACCTGCTCGCGGGTTTCTTTTTTGACTGGTAAAAATTTTTCCAAGTCTTGCAATTTACGTCCTGCTTTCAAAACTTTCAGTAGTGCCGCAAATGGACTGGTATCGAAATCTCTTTGTGAGTAAACACTCGTTAACAATACATCAGCTTCTTCTCGTTCTCTCCATGCTTTTCCCAGTTGTAAACCTGTTATTATTGCTGCGACTAAAGAAACTGCCAAAATCACAGAACCAACCACGATTATTTTCTTGGCTTTTTTTTGAGCTTGGGTTAAAGTATCATTGGCTTTAGCTAATATTCTGCTTTCTTCCTCTTTGACTGATAAACTCAATTTAAATTCTTGCTTTTCTAAATCTTGACTAGCAGCTAAAAACCGATAATCTAAAGTACTCAAGCTTTGATTATGCGCCCATACCAGTGCATCTTGTAAAGCTTGTCCCCGCAAAAGTCGTGATTCATCCTGAAATTCAGACGCAACCCAAGCATTAAAAAGCTGAGAATAAGGACGGAGTTTTGCTAATTGTTTTTCTACCCATGTTTGATTAAAAACCTGCTGATAAATCCGGTTATAAGCTGTTAATTTTCCCTGCTGCTGAACTACTAAACCTGATAAGCGTAACTCGGTTTGTTCTCGACTGCCATCAGCAGTTACTTCTGTCTGCTGTAAAATTTCCTGATAAATTCCTAACAATTGCCCAGCTTTTTGCTCGTTCCTGAAAATTCGGTCACGAATTGTTTTTAAATGTTCTGGTTCATCTTGCGCTTCCCAATTATCAATTATCCGGGTTTTAACTATCCCGGTAATCGCTTGGGCACTGACTATACTCCCATTTTGGGCATGGTGAACGACAATTTGACATAACTTTTGTGTCAGAAAGGGTTGTCCTCCAGTCCAATTTAATATTTCCTGAATCACTGCTTGGGGATTGTCTACTTTTCCCTCTAAACCCTTTGCTAATGGTTGATAGCACTCATGAAGTTGAAAACCATTTAATTCTATTGCTTTACCGATATTAAATGGTGTTTGAGTTTTATCCGCAATTAAATCACTGGGTGTGGCTACTCCCAAAAGCGCAAATGTCAGACGCTGATAGGCAGGATTATCGACTCTTTTGTTAGCGAAATAACGAATCAAAGCAAAAAAGTCATCCCCAGAGAAATTCTGGCTAAGAACTCGGTCTATTTCATCTACAAATATAAAAATTGGTTGTTGAATCTCGACTAAAATAACTTCTTCAATAAACAAATTCAACCGCTGAACACTTGAGAGTAAATCCTTTCGTTCTCGCCACCAATTTCGCCAGTTAAATTTTTGGCTTAACTGACAGCTACTCACCAGAGATTGAACTATTCCAGCATACCATTTTTCGGCACTGACATCTTCTTTTCCAATCCCCGTTAGGTCGATAAAAGCACAGATAAATCCTTCAGCTTGCAGTCTTTGCATCGTTCGTACCCGCAAGCTTGATTTCCCCATTTGTCGGGAGTTCAGCACATAACAAAATTCCCCGAATTTTAAACTTTTGTAAAGTTCATCATCCGCTTCTCGCGTTACATAACTTGACGCCTGAACGGGGAGACTTCCTCCAACTTGATATTCATAGTTTGAGGTTGATCCTGTCATGGCTTTATCAATCCCAGCCTTTCTTTGAGTATACTATTGCTGCCATATATCGGTTGATTTTCCACAGCCAACCTGACTTTTTCCTATTTGCAGCTTTTCTCACCTGATTTTCTCCTATAAACCTTCCCAAAATAAGAATTTATTACCGCTAATAATACCTGATTTTCTTCCCCTGGTAGCTCTGATTATTAAGCAAGACAATGATTGATATCAAAGCTAGCGAACTAGATTTTTCTGGTTGCTGTCAGTAATGATTTTGCCACAAATTTATCTAAATTCAGGGCAGTTATATCGTTCAGCGACACTCAAAAATAAACAAGCCTAGTTCGCAGCCAACTTACTAAATTGAGGATTATATTATGCCTGTTGTCAGCGATTTTGTTCTGATTATCGGTGATGAAAACATCAGGATTGGTGATGGTAGTAATGAAAATGGCTTTACAAGGTCGTTTAACACTGGTGGTCGTCGTGCTAGCTCTCCTGCATACATCAGCTTTATGGTGAAGGGAATGACAGCTACTAACGATGACGCTGATGTATTCGTCAACGATAAGAAAGTTGGCGTTTTGTTCAAAGCCAAGGGTGCAGATCCAAACCATTGGCAAACACAAAGTGTGGCGATGAATGGCTCTGATTTGAAGGACGGTAACAACGTCCTGCGAGTCGGTTCGGTTCCCAACCCAACAGGTACTGATGACTTTGATGATTTCACCATCCGCAACGTCTACTGTCATTTCCACCAAGAAGCATAAAGGGTCTTTTAAAAGAGTTATTTTGACATCTTTTTAAGAGATAAGCATAGGTAATATAGCAATCCTAAATGCTTCGTGAAAATTTGGGTTTTCTCTTTCTCTGTGTTTTCTGTGCCTCTGTGGTTCATTAAAATGATTTAGGACTGTTATACCTACCCAAGAATAGTTTCTTTTGCGTGCGATCGCTCTTTTCTAATTTGGCAATCATCCAATCTTGTTCTCGCGGTGATTTTGATTGTATTCAGGGATTAAAAAACCAGAATCTTGTCCCCCTGCTTATTTCTTCCTCAAACCCTTTGTTTTAAGTTGTGGAGCAGGGGTGAGGGAATGGTTATTAAGAATCGTGCAAGATATGAACTAACTAGCAAAGCGATCGCATAAACACCGGCTTCTTTTTAAACAAATAAAAATAAGGATAATCCACATAGTGATGAAAGTAATTCCCTTGTTTATGCTATTAACCGCTAGTTCATTAATAGCTCTTCCCGCTTCAGCAACTGACCATGACAATTTCTTTTCTCTAGAAAAGTCACCATCATTCACACAAGTTAAGAAAAAGCTGCAAATTTCCCCACGAAATCTGAAACAAGGCCTCAATAAACTCCAGATAAACTCACGCGAGTGGGTTGAAATGACAGTAAAAGATGACTATGTTACTGAGGTGATTATGAAAAATCAGAACGGACGTTCTTCCCGTTTGAAAATCAAAGCTGGTAGCATAAAACCTCCCCATGTAACCGGGGAAGGGTATTGGTACTTCAAGTCCAATGGTTGTGTATGCTGGGAGGATGAAGAAGGTCAGCAAAGTGTCTGTTCCGATGCTTGTTTTAACTAGTAGTTAGCTTTAGTTTTAGGGTGAGTTAATAACCCACCCTAAAATGTTGTAAAAGAATTAGGCATAATTTTCCTTTAGTTTAACTATTTTCACCCCAAAACTCGCTGAAAATACTCGCGATACAAATTACATCGAGGTATGACATGATTATCTTGGCGCTGTACCAATCCCATACTGTGTAACTTATAAATCTGCATCGAATCTAACTCCACTGGTTCAGGTGAGCTAACAACTTTTTTCAAAGCTTGAGCCAAATCTGGAACTTGTTTTAGCACCTCCAAATAACCTCGCAGGTGGTTACTGTAAATTCCTGCTTCTGTGGTAGCTTCTAGCAATAACTGCTCTAGCTTTAAATTTGTTGAACTCACTTCATACATTGCCAAACGTACCATATAGGGGTGTCCCCCTACCATGCTAATTAATTTCTCTACCTCCCTATCTTCCCAATTTAAATTATGTAACCGAGCTAAATCTTGTACCTGCTTTTGGTCAAATTCTAGTAAATCTATAGGTACTCCGGCGTTAAAGGGAGATTGATTTATATCTAAGGGGATATACACTTCTGTTGAGTGTGCAATTATTAATCGAAGTTGTTGCCATATAGGATAAATTTTTGCTTTTTCATGCCAGCTTCTTAGCATTCCTAAAAAGTCTTCAATGACTGACTTCTGTGGAAAAATTCTATCCACGTCATCCAATGCTAATACTAAGGGACAATCTATTTCTAGCAATAAATACTCTTCAAAATAAGCTGTACAATTATCATTGCTACCTAAAATTTCCGTATTCCAATAATCTGACAATTTATTGGCTAATTTTAACTGCCTTCCAACTGTGTAACATAGCCAGCGAAGGAATTTATCTAAATTAGTTAAAATTCCCAAATTAACAGCGCTTAAGTCTAAATAAACAGTGCGATAATTCTCCTGAGTGGACTGCGCTAAAATTTGGTTAATTAATGATGTTTTTCCCATCAGCTTGGCTGCTTTAATACGTATTAAAGCACCTGGTTTAATAATAGTTTCGTAACACAAAGACTCAATGTCATACCGCTGCACATAAAAAGGAGAATCAGCTGGTAATGAACCCTCTGGAAATGGTAGTATATTCAATTCTCGGAATACTTGTAAACGTTGATTTTTAGAGTCTGAAGATGTACTTTGTTTTTGTTGCCATGCTCTTTTTAGCGCTGCTTTAAAATTTTTTTTAGTAACCTTTTCTCCTAATGCTTCCGAAAGTTTATGCCATAATTTATTACCGACATCTTTATTGAGATACTCAGCACTATAGCCGTAAATTATCGCCATTTCATCATAGGTTTTTCCTTCTCCAGAACCCTGTAAGACTTTCATTTCAATATCAGTCAAGTGTTTTTCTGTCTTTATAAATACAATTAAATCAGCAATTTCTTGGAGGTTGCTCCACGGTAATTCTAATGCTGAGTTCATAAGTCTACACCACGAACAAGATACTAATCACATAATTCCTCAACCAAGAGATAGTTTTCCTCCACAATCATGCACAGGTTTATAGTCAGCAATGAGTGTGCTTATTTGAGTGGTTCAAGTCATATTTAGTGTGGTGGACTACTATTTGCTAAGTAAGTAAGCATTTTTTCTTAGGTAATTGGTATGAGTAATTATGTAAAAATGGCTGTCGATGAATAAACTTATATACAAACTGAATTTCCCGCATTCCGGACTTTTGCTACAAATGGTATTTCTCTATCTGGAAATGTAAATAAACTTAACAACGTTGCAGTTGCGTTAACAACACCACAATCTCATCAACTGCTTGCCTTAAATTGCGTGCTGATTGCTCCGACTGATTGACAATAATACTGAAAACTAACGGTTCATAACTAGGAGCATTCACATATCCAGATAAGGCAGTAACACCGCTCATCGTACCAGTTTTCGCTTGTACGTTACCCGCAGCGGGAGTGTTAACAAAGCGATTTTTTAAAGTACCACTCCTAGCAGCAACAGGTAAAGAAGCTCGAAATACAGCAGATGTGGGTAATTTTGCCATTGCTTGCAAGATTTGCACAAAAGCTTCTGGTGTAGCTAAGTTACGCCGCGATAAACCAGACCCATCGGTGATAATATAGGTAGTAGGATTTACTCCTAATTGTGTTAAAGTTGTCTTGATAACTTGTAAACCCACATCAGCAGTAGTTTGATTCGGATTTCTTGGTTGTCTCACACCTAAAATTCTCAGCAAAGCCTCAGTATATAGGTTATTACTATTTTGATTTGTCTCTATTAATAATTGCGATAAAGGAGGAGATTCTACAGAAGCTAATTCTGGTTCATTTTTACTAGCAGTACCCACTAATATTTGGGATACATTAATTTTTTCTGCTAGCAATGCACTGCGAAAGCGACGTAAGAAATATTCTCCTGGGTCAACTACAGGTAAAGATACTAATAGTGGTTGAGAATCTATCCCTAGCTGTCCTTTAATTCGCCACAGCGGGATTTTTAAATCACGGCTGATATCAAGAGGAATGACGGGATTTTCTTTAACTGTTTGTGTCTGATTGAGAATCTGCCACTGTTTGGTTTCTGTGGTATCAATCCAAGATAATTGTAGAGGTTTACCTACCGTTTGTGGTCTTAGTCGGATGCGAAACACATTTTCATTGACAATCAAACTATTAATAGGTGCGCCATAGTCTGATTGTAAATCTTCCCATTGCCAGGAAGGGTTAACAATATCTCCCTGGAAATAACTATCATCTGCAATTAGCTGATTGATTTGACGAATACCCTTTTGTCGTAATTGCTTGGCTAAATCTCGTAATTGGGTATCAGTTAAACTTGGATCTCCCCTCCCCACAACCCGTAATCTATCTTTACCACTACGGTTAACAGAAGTCCGAATCCGAAAGTTAACACCTAATTGTTGTAAAGCAGCAGCGGTTGTTAAGAGCTTGACATTAGAAGCAGGAATAAAGTACTTCTGAGCATCCTGGTTGTAGAGAGTTTGAGAGGATGATAGCGTTTGTACCAAAATTCCCCACCGTACCCGACTAAATTGTGGACGATTGGTAATCGATGCGATCGCATCTCCTAAACGAGCCGGACAAATTTTTGGGGGAGCAACTGCTGGGGTTGGTATGGGTGAAGCTGGGACTTGTGCTGAGACAATTCTGGAAGTAATTGCGATGGGGGTAGTTATCAGTAAGAGTAAGAACCCCAATTTTTTGCTATTGGATTTGTGGCAATTTTTTAATCGAGTTGTGGCAAAACTTCTCAAAATCAAATAATTAACCGCCGATAAACGCCGATAAACGCCGATAAAATGCGATGAATGCCAGAAGTCAGAGTTACGAAATTTCGAGTCTCTACTCAAATCCCTAATCTTAAATTTTATTCGTTGCACTTTTTGTCATCTTCCTATTGATGGATTTAGTTCAATAACCTAGAAATCTTTCTAGGGAGGGACGCTAATTGCTATCCCTGGTTAATTAGGATATGGGAAATAGGGGCGTGTGGGATACTGCACACGCACAAATAAAACCTATGGCAGTACGAAATCAACAGCTTAATAATTCGGGATATGCAGAACCACGCAGCCGAGGTAATGGTGTGAGTACTTTTCTCTCTAGTGTGTCAGTCTTGCTCTCTACTTTGGCTTTGATTTGTAGTGGCTTCGCCGCTTATCAAGTTTATACTTGGAGACAAACTCTCTTAACTTCTAGGGTAGAGAACAGGTCGGTGATTTCTCCCAACCCAATTTCTTCTTCACCAGCAGTTACCCCTATAAGTCCCGTTTCTCCTGGAGTATCTCCCCAGAGTGCAACTACCATATCACCCTTAGCCGCTACATCCCCATCACCCACCGTAACACCCGCAAAAACCCCCCTAGCTTCCCCTACTCCCACCCCAGCGGTGGAAATTAAACCTGGTCAATTTGTGCAACCTGCTTTTGGTAACAAGGTCCAAGTGGAGTTACTCTCCCTGAAGCGCATTAAAGACCCCCAAACGGGAAATCGCGATGTGGTAAACTTACAAATGCGGGTTCGTCGTTTGGCAGAGAATATAACTCCCGCTGACGCTATAGACGTGTATGGGACAACAGCACGCCATCCCGACACTAGCGAAACCTACAAGGGTGTTAGTGTCCAGCGTTCCACTGGTAACGTTGTTTTAGCTCCTATCCGTCCCAATGCATCAGCAGATGCTTATGTCTGGTTGCGAGTACCACCCAATGTTAACGCCATAGACATCTTTGTACCCCAGACAGGTGCTTTTAAGAATGTACCCATCTCGAATTGACCCAGAAGATAGTTGAGTGTTAACACTCAACTATCAACTATCTTCTCGGTTTACAACTTTGTACCGCACTCAGAACAGAAGTTGTGGGTGGAATGGTTTTTCGCACCACAGTTACTGCAAAAAACTGCTACTTCCGCGTCTTTTGGTGCTTGCTTGGGTAAACCTAGCATTTGGGCATTGCTCTTCCCAGGGGCTACCATTGGATAGCAGTTCTCGTCTTTGGTGACTTGAACATCGACTATCACTGGACCTGGGTGTGCTAGCATGGACGCGATCGCATCTTTTAAATCTGAGCGATCGCTCACCACCATCCCCTTAATACCATAGGCCTTGGCTAGGTACTCAATATCTGGCATCCCAACTTCCATATTCGAGCAGGAGTAACGCTCACCGTAGAAGGCTTGCTGCCATTGACGCACCATTCCTTGCCAGCCGTTGTTTATAATTACTACCTTGACATTAATGCCATATTGTGCTGCTGTTCCCAATTCTTGCAGACACATTTGGAAGCTAGCATCACCGCTGATACAGATAACTTCTTCATCAGGGAAAGCCACCTTAGCACCGATAGCCGCAGGTAAACCAAACCCCATAGTCCCCAAACCAGCGCTAGAAATCCAGCGACGCGGACCATTCTTGAGGAATTGCGCTGCCCACATTTGGTGTTGACCCACATCAGTGGTGTAATAAGCGTGGGGTGCTTGACTACCGACTTCCACAATCACCTCTTGGGGTGAGATACTGTCGCCATGCTGGGGTGCTTGTAAGGGGTAATCTTCCTTCCAGCGGTTAATCAGGTTTAACCACTCTTGGGTTTGGTTGGGTGTACTCTTAACGCCCAATTCCTCGCAGCGGGTTAATAAATCAATCAGTACGTGTCGGACATCACCAACAATCGGGACATCGGGAACCCGGACTTTACCGACTTCTGCGGGGTCAACATCGATGTGAATGACTTTAGCCCGGCAAGCAAATTCATCCAGCTTACCCGTCACCCGGTCATCAAATCTTGCACCCACACAGATGAGCAAGTCGCAGTCGGTAACGGCAAAGTTAGCGTAGGCTGTGCCGTGCATTCCCAACATCCCCACAGATAGGGGGTGATGTTCGTCAAACGCGCCGATACCCATCAAGGTAGTGGTAACGGGTATGTTGAATAACTCTGCCAGTTGTTGGACTTCCTCGTGGGCACCGGAGGCGATCGCTCCCCCACCCACATACAACAGTGGACGACGACTTTGGCGAATCAACTGAATTGCGGCGTTAATTTGTCGGGGATTTCCCTTAACTTTAGGACGATACCCTGGTAACTTCACCTCACCCGGTTCCACCGGCAGGTAGTCAAATTCTTCTAAAGCCACGTCTTTCGGCACGTCAATCAACACTGGACCCGGACGACCCGTGCTAGCGATATGGATGGCTTCAGTGGCAATCCGTGCCATATCTTTAGGGTCGCGGACTACGTAGGAGTGTTTGACAATCGGCAGGGTAATCCCGTAGATGTCTGTTTCCTGAAATGCGTCAGTACCAATTGCCGGTCGCGGTACTTGTCCGGTGACGACCAGCATAGGAACCGAGTCCATGTAGGCTGTAGCGATGCCAGTTACTAAGTTGGTTGCTCCTGGACCAGAAGTACCAAAACACACACCTATTTTTCCTGTAGCACGGGCGTAACCGTCAGCAGCGTGGGCTGCGCCTTGTTCGTGTCTTACCAGTATGTGTTTAATTTCACCCGTTGCCTCTTCATACTTATACAGGTCGTCATAAATTGGCAGGATAGCGCCACCTGGATAACCAAAAATATATTCGACGCCGTGGCGCTTGAGGGTGTCCAGTAGGGCATAGCCTCCCGTTGCCCGTTTGGGTTGATTGATGGCAATTCTCGATGCACTAGACTGGATTTGGGTTGGCTGGGGACTACTCTGGGAACGCGCTTGCACGGTCAAACCTCACGCTTTAGCTAAGTTGACTCTTAAAATTTCGGAGTTAAAAATTCATTTTAATTTAAAAGTTCGTTCCAGTCTTGACAATTTCATATTGCCACTCTCTTGGGGAGTATGGCGGAGAAAAAAAGATTTACTTTACATTTTTTAAACTACGCTTTAAATCACATCTTGTAAAACCCGACGGGTATTTTTCCAAGCCCAAATCCCCACTACCGCCACTACTAAACTCATTCCCACCAGCACAGCTCGCAAGCCAAAGGTATTAGCTAGCCTAGTGGTAATCAGTAGGGGTGCGGTTAGGGCAATATTAATGGCATGATTTTGAAAGCCAAATACCTTACCATGCATTGCTGGGGGTGTGTGCTGTTGAATTAAAGTTTGCATAGGTACAGCAATCATAGCGGCGCCAGCACCCAATAAAACGCATAGTCCTAAAGCTAGGGGTAGGTTGTGCGTCACTGTAAACAAACCTAACACCAAAGCTATACAGACAAACCCGACTAAAGGTAAGGGCTTGTGATGTAATCTTTCGCCAAAGTTACCCAAAATCCCTGCACCCAATACCATTCCCACACCAGCAGACGCCACAAAAAAGCTATATTGCGTCTCCTGCAATCCTAACTCTGCAGCTAGTCTAATTGCTAGTTCAATCAAGGCAGCAAAGACGCAATACAAAGTTACTAATTGTAGCATAGCATTCCAAATCAGGCGATTTTTCTTTAAATATCGCAACCCTTCTACAAATTCTGTCCAAGGATTAACTACTGGCTGATCTTCGTCGTAGTGTTTGTGTTCTTTAAAATAAATCGGGACCATAATTGCGGCTGACAGTAAGTACAAACCTCCTACTGCCCATTCTTGCCCTACGTGATTATTTAAGCTTTTTGCCCAACTCAATAATGGATCACCCACAGCATTACCGACAATTAAGGCTCCCATCATTGTGCTGCTAAATAGGGCATTGGCAGCCATTAAACAATCTCTTCGCACTAACAAGGGGATAGCAGCTTGCTCAGCGGGGGCAAAAAACTGCGTCACTGTGGAAATGACAAACGTCACCAGCAATAGAATCGCAAACTGTCTTGGTAAGAATGGTATTAACAGCACCATTATCCCGCGTACCACATCCGAACCCACCATGATAATTTTTTTCGGAACGCGGTCAACAATCACACCACCAGCCGAGCCAAACAAAATTGCTGGCACAGTAAACGCCATATATAAATAAAATCGCCCTGTGTCGTCCACCACATTTCGTGGCAGGTAAATTTCCAGTAGGGCTATGAGTAAAACTAATAATACCTTGTCTGCTAATTGGGACACCAGCTGTCCAATCCACAGCAGCATAAAATTTTGGTTGTTCAGCAGGGCACGAAACCCGTTATGAGCATTAGGTGGTTCAGTGGGAAACATCAGAATTAGGGATTAGGGACGCGCTCGACACTCTTAATGGGGATGGGTAAGGTCAGACAGGCTAATAGGGCAGATTGTAATGGCTAGGTCGTCTCATGACTAATGACTAATAACTAATCACTAATGACCAATTCCGGACTAAATTTCTCCATAACGCTCCAGGAGCATGACCAAAAATTCAGCCGCACTGATCGGGGTGTGGGGTGACAATCCCCCATAACAAGAGTTTACCCAGTAACCTTGGGTAGTTTGGGGCGATCGCCAAAGTTGCAAATGCTCAACTGCTGGTTGGGCGTAAAAATCATCTTCCCCCCCGAAAATCCGACAAGAAGAACTCCAGTGGGTGAAGTCATCGTGACTAATCCGATGAATGGGAAAATTCCCCCCTAGGGGTACACCCCAGCCATCGAAAGCAATAAAAGCTTTGACATTACCGCCCAGTAACTGCCATGTCCAAGCTGCTGCAATTGACCCTACCACCCCAGCGCTGAAGCTAATGAATACCACGGTTGATTCTAACCGATCGCCCAAGCGTCCGTACATAAATTGCACAATATGAAATCCCGATAAAGCCGAGAAACCCTGTGCTGGAAAAATCAGTATATTCTCTGAGTTTTTAGGTTTTGAACTATCCGACAATAAGGATTGCCAGCCGTCCATAAAGCTTTGTGTGATGGCTGATTCATGAATTCCTGGACAAATTATGATGCTCATTTGTTCTTCAGTTGACATTATGAATATATGGTTAATAATAGGAAAGAAAATCGCTGATAATTGGATTATAAATCTACTGATATTTATAAATCATCACAGATTTATATTCTCTGGTATTTAGGGTCTTATACTATTGTTTATTACATTAAATTAATAATATTTATTTTGGGCAAATGATAATTTTTATGATGACAGAACTGCAAAAACTATCATTTAGCGACGCTGATTGATACAGCAGATTGCATGTTTATGAGGTACAGTAGCAGCAGTTAGCAAACCAGTTTCTTAAATGTTTGGGGTTGAAAAATAAGAGTGCGCTCGCGATTAATGTATCAATCATTGTCGTCGTTTTAGGGGAGAACTGACGTAAAAAAGATTTTAGCTGCGACCACCAATGTTCAATCGGGTTAAAATCGGGAGAATAAGGGGACAAATTTAGAATACTTGCGCCAACTGATTGAATTAGTTTTTCGATAGAAGCTTTTTTATGGGCAGGAACATTATCCATAACAACCACTGCACCTATCCATAGTTTTGGCAGTAAAAATTCTTTAATAAAAACTTCAAATGCATTTGAGTCCATTGAATCATTTAAAGTCATTACTGCTAAAACTTTATTTAGACTGACTGCACCAATAACAGTGATTTTTGCTCCTCGATAAAATGGTTTTAAATCGTAAACTCTTGTGCCTTGAGGACTCCGAGCATTAGTTCTTGTCAACCCAAGTAGAACACCCATTTCATCTAAAAATACCAGATTTTCTGGGTCTACTTCTTTGACTTTCTCCCAATACTCGCATCGTAATCTCTGGACTCTTTCTGTTGCTGCTTGGCTGCTACGTAAAGTTTTTTTTATTGTCAAATTCTGCCTATTTAATGCCCGGCACATAGTACTATTACTCACCCATTGACCAGATATTTGTCCTCAGTACTCACAGTATTCAGATCAAGTCGCGTCCGGGTATTTCTTAACCATATCAGCTAGCTGAATTTCAGATCCACTCAACCTGCTTTTCATTTTTCCACCCTGCTGTTTTGGCTCTAGATTACCTATAGTCTTCTTCATTTTAAGCAGTTTCTGTACGAAACTCTTGCTGACATCAAATCTTTGGGCTACTTTTCTAATTGAAGTGTTCCCTTTCTCGTAGGCTTGAACAATTTTTGAGGGGAAGTCAGTGGAGTAAGCTTTCATTATCGTAATTGATGCAGCAATTGTTACTGTACCTCATTTGGCTGCAAACTGCTGTATAAGCTCCAAGCTAAGTTGAAAGTTCCTCGACCATGTAGCGCTCTTCAAGACCCACAAGCAATAGAGACGTTTAAAAAAACATCCCACAAGCATTGTTAGCTCTACAAAAACTATTTGGTCAAGGCAAACGATTGCGTTACTTATGTCAGGATGAGAGTCGAATGGGATTAAAAACTGAACCGAGGAGGATTGTAACGGCTCGTGGCGTTCAACCAATTGTTCATGTTGGATGGAAGCGAGAAAATTTTTGGTTCTGTTCGTTCAGGCTGGTGCTTACACCTCCTTTACCCGTAGAGCGAGACTTGGATTTAAAGTTTACTTCCATCTCACCTAAGTATTCAGAGAATAATTTGGCACTTTCCGGGTCTTGGGGGTTAAAAATAAACTTAGTTGCCGTACCTCCTAGAATCGCCCGCGCTAACTCTTTTCCGTAAGCTTTCTCTAATTGGGAAATATTTTGGTAGCCTAATATACTTACACAGCCATCCTCCCTATTCTCGTTGAGCCAGTTTACCAAGGCTGGTAGGTATAGTGTTGGTAACTCATCCAACGCCACTACTAAAGGGTCTTGGCGCGGTACGGTACGCGATACGTTACGAGATACAATCATGTGCAAGATGGCAGCTAGCAGCGGTCCCACGATGTCGCGGTTATTACGGTCTAATCCAAACACAATTAACTGCTTGCCGTCTAAGTCTAAGGGTAGGGTAGTTTTACCGCAGAATGCACCCACAAAATCGCGCTTCAGGAAACGCTGAAACATTCTTTGAGCAGTACCGATGATAGATGCGGCTGTCTTTTCCGAATCTTTGACGCTGATTAACTGTGACAACGGACGAGTTGTCCATACCTTCAGTTTTTCTCTCGAAGCCGCTTCTAATCGTGCTGCTAGATTAGGTAAAGATAGAATCGCTTGCGCCATCATCAAATCGCAGTATTTATCGTTCCCAGTCAGGGTTTTGATTGCTTTCGTAACAAGTAAAATTCCTTCTACTAAACTGTCACCAGCTTCCTCAAAAAACTTATCGCCATCGCTACCACCCCGGTCAAAATTGCGGGAAATAACACTGGTCATTTGACCAGCAGCTATGGCGTCTTCCTCATCCCGCAGTAAATCCAAGGGATTGCAAGTTTCTGACTCCGGGAACCCCGGTGCAAACACGCGCACCGTGTAACCTCGTTTGATTGCGTAAGCAACTGCTCGTTTAGTCTGCGCTGGATACTTAAAATCGTACAAACAGACCGGAAAGCCCTGGTCAAATGCAGAGCGAATTAATGGGTCGATAACGCTGAACGTCTTGCCACTACCCGCTGCCAGGAGAGCCAATCAGCCTTGACGCTCCTCGCTTGCTGTTGCGGTTCGAGAGTATTTGTACTAGTTACTGCTGGTAATAGGGGTATCACCTCAACGGTGTTGTAGCTCGGAGATTTGCCCGTCGTTACTCTAAACAAATATATGCGCCGTCCGTGCGGACCATTTGTAATTGCTGTTAGTAGCGCCGTCCTAGATTTAGGCAACCCAGGAATTATTAGTGGGTTGATTTGTCGTAGATGCAGTACGCTCACAGGTGCGCTGGTATCGCATTGCCGACCAGATGGTTGCTCCGCTCCCGCCAAACTGCTCAAGCAACCATCTGCATCCAGAGTTGCGATCGCCGGGTTATCCAACCAAACTTTTTCAACTGTTTCGCCCGTAGGAATAAAACTGATATTTACCCCAGCCCCAGGAGCTAATTCAATTCCAAAGAAAATCCCTAGTTGTGCAATCGCAGCATACAAACCTCCTCCCAGCACGTCCGTCCACAACCCGTCCATCGCGGTGCTAATTGCGGTGGCGGTATCGGCGCCATCCTGCACGATTTGAGAAGCATCGTTATCAGCAGCAACAACAAAATTTAAGAAGCGCGAATTCCAGCTACTAACTCGCGTGAAAATTCAGCTAGAGCTAGCAGTTTGTCCTGCGGTGCATACCGCAGGTATGCGGCGGTGCGTGCGGCTTGTTCGTGGGGATTGTTGCCAATGACCCCATATTTTTACTATTGATATCTACAGGACGCTTGGAAGTAATGCTACAAGAAACTCCAGAAGCGCTGGAACGCTTGTTTAAAGCTTGGACGGCTGAGATTAGGCAAAATTACGACTTGGTAGAACATTCGTTGATTGAGCGCCAAAAGCTAGCGATCGCACAAGCAGCTTCTGATTTAATTCTAAATGCCGAACAACAAGAAGCACGGCGATTTTGGGGTTCTTTAGTGCCAGCGGCTGGTGTACTGTTGGCGGTTTGGGGTATAGGTTTTCTGGCTGGGGTGACGGTTCCACCTTGGTTGCAGGGTGGCTACGTTGGGCAAGTAAAATTAACAGTATCACAAGCGGCGATGCTGCAATGGGCGCAAAGTGAAGAAGGTGTGTTTGCTCGTAATATAATGATTTGGAACAATGGCTATCTCAATAATCGCGAATGCGAGAAAGATGCCAAACGTTTAATTCTCTCAGTTTAGCAGCTAATCTTTCAGCACAAAGAATCAGCTAACTTCTCCAACCTCTTCTTCAACTTCTCCCGCTTATAAGGCAAATTCACCAAGTCTATACCCTGCATAAATGGCTCTTTCACATACTGTGTATAAGCATCCATGACACTGGAAACCGAATAATTTTCATAGCCCAACAAATATTGAATTACATCACTATCTTCCATACCGCGTAAATTATGCATATACTGGTTGCGTAAATCTTCATCCCCATTTCTCTTTTTATTGCAATACCATTTCAATAAATGCCAAGCTTTAAACTTAGGCTCTAAACTTTCCAGCCAAGCTAACATAGCAAAATTCCGATTAGTTATTTTAAAATCCTCATCAGAATTTAAGTTATATTTGGCAACTGGAAACTGCAACTTCTGCAAAATATCTTTTTTTATTGCCACACTTTCATTGTTCACAGACTGACTTAAAAATAACCCTAAAGGAACCCATTCTACTAATTCAAAGACTGGCTTAACACCACCATGTAAAGAAATAGTCTTGTTAAGATTAGCAATTTTATTCAAAATAGCAACTTTCAAAAATGTTTCTTGAGCAGCAGATAATAAACTAATGCCCTGCAAATAATTCTGTTGATTAAAGAAGAAACCAATCAAATCAAGAGCGTCAACAATGCGCTGTGTAGCAGCATAAATTTCCAATTCTTGGCTATCATCAGCATCTTGATTCTTCAAATTGAATAAATCCACCAAATCCTTTAATTCAGTAATAGCCTTTTCATCAATTCCTTCGATGTCTTCTAACACTTTCAGTGCTGCACCGGGAAAACCACTGACAATTAGCTGCTTTGCTTTTTGAATTTGAATTCCTCGCCAGTAGTTGGAACTTTCAATAGGTTCAGCTTCCGACTGACGCTCATAATTTTCATCAAAAAATTCATTACTTACTAGAAACTTAACCTTCTTAAATCTACTTAAACTTACAAACTGGACAGCAGAAGATATCGCAGGAGTTCCAGCTTGATGGCTGATGTATGCTGTTTTTAGTGGACTGATTTCTATCTTATTTAGTGTTTCTTGAACTAGTCCCAAAGTTTCATTCCAATGGTCGATACCACGACCGGAGATAGGTGCTAATTCATGGAATTCAATTGGGCAGTAAAAATCTTGTAAGTATTTAGCAAACAAAGGCTGTAAAGTACAAGTATCCTGCCAAAAAGGACAATTCTCGTAAATTATTTGGTCTTGATTAAATATTTGTGCTTGGTTCGTCAACAGAACAATAATTTTTTCTGGCTTGATTTTATTCTTTTGCAAATACTTTCTAAAAGTATCCAGCAAGGGAAATTTTAAGTCTTGATAATAATCAGCCTGATTACCATAAACTAGACCTAATACCCTCGCAGGAAGGGTGTAGCCAGCATTTTTATCACTAGGGTCTATGGGAGTAGGAGAAGAAAATTGTTGACATTCCAAAGTGTCTACTACTTCATCATATAAACTGCTCCAATTTTTATCATGCTTTAGTGCAACATCGCTGTTCCCAGTAGTAATAATCCAAATAGTCATTATCATTTCCCCCACAGTTTAGTAAATTTCTTGCTGTCTGCTAAAAATTGTAAAAACTCCTGAGTTTGTTTATCAGACTTATTGGGAAATATTGTAAGTAACTCCACAAATTCTCTACCTTTACGCTTTAAACTGCCATCTGGTTTCCGAATATAATGAGGATACATCCGATGCCAAATTCGCCCAATTTGGCTCATTTTACCTGTCAAGCTTGAACCTTTAATAGTTTTATTGCCTTGATAATTACCATGAAACCATCTCACAGCGGCACTATCATCTTTATCCTCAGCAATGCGTCCCCAAACTTGTACTGTTTGAGGATGCCATGATTCTCGCCAATTGCTAGGAATATTATGCGGTTGTCTTCCGGTAAAAGTCAGCCAATTATGTAGAGTGGTTTGAACATTATTTAAAATATCTGTGACATGATTAATCTGATTAACTGGAAAATAGTAATTTGTTGATTTATTAGTAAATTTCCAGTGACAACCTATCATCGGTTTATGTTGGAGATAATCTGGAAAAAAGATTTGATGATTAACCCGTCTCCAGGATTTACCAAAGCCACCTAATAACATCGAAAATCTAATAATTTGCTGTGCTAAAAGCTTTAATTGTTGTTTATATTCTTCCGAAACTTGCTTCATGCAAAGAATACTTAAACTTCCCGCTGTTAAATCATAAATAGGCATAGTGACATTACCATACCTATACTCATCCATATCTAATTCAATGGCGTGAAAAGCAATACCTAACATTCCCACCACCGCACCATCTTGTCCAGCAAAACCTCCCCAAAGTTCTCTAGTTAACTCCTGGGCTGTAGCTTCATCAGTCACACCACTAAATAACCGCAACGTGTGACCCCGTAAAGCCGCTTTAAACATGTTGGGACGGAATTCACCTGTTTTATCAAATAATTGCGATGCTAAGCCTTGTCCTCGCAGTCCTACAGTTAACAATTTTGCGTTTGGATGCTTGATAGACTGACCGTAACCAGCGCTAACACGACAACCAATACCGCGTGCGATCGCACTTTCCCAAATACCCCAAATAGTTTCCCACTCACTCTCTGCAAGTTCTACAGTACTAGAAATACCAAATACCAATGTCGGTTGATAAAGAGATATTTGTAGAAAAGCCGAGTGATTAACATTACCTTCAACTTGCCAAGGTTGCTGTGGATGGACAACATCAACTAACTGACTATCACACCACTCTGCATCTTGGGGATAAGCACCATGAAAGCGTAAAATTCCCGGATGTGTATCGTTAGTACTAACCATACTACCGCAGTAGCGTTGCGCTTGTGCAGAAGTACAAGCACGCAAAAATGCACCCTTCATACTTGCACCAGGGTAATAGGGAAATCCCCTGGCTGCAATCACAGGTCGAATTATATCTTCATCTTGTCCGCTGTTAGATACAAACCGCCAAGTAATTTTGTAACTTCTAGTTTGGACATTCTTCTTAAATTCAGGTGCAATATCTCCAGCAGCTTCTACCCATTCATCTACCCATCTTTCGGCTGCTTGAGGATTACCTGCATATTGAATTTGACCGCGACTGGAAATTTGCGCTTGAAACATCAAGGGAATTTCATTAATATTAATCATCGCTTGCTCCAGATTTTTTATATCGTTGTGTCCACCAAACTAAGCTGTCACAAAATTGGGTTAATACAGCTAAACAAATACGTTGGTCTTCTATTGGTAATGACCAAAGTTTATTCGCGATTTCTTGAATTTTGGCTGTCTCGTTATTGCTAACATTTTCTTTGGGTAATTTAATCCCTGCTCTTTCCATTATTTTGGCGAAAGTCTTCCATGTATCCCGCCAATACTCGCCTTTTTGCTGTTCTTTTTGGTCTTTGTCACCCAGCAAGCGTAACTGTTCACCCCAAAATCTCTCTAACCCATAAGCAACTGTGGTACGCATTTTATGGGATTGACCGATTACTCCTTTTTTGTCACGATAATTAAGAACTAAACGCTGTGCTTCTCGGTCGAGATTGTAAGATTCCCAGGTCATAGTTACACTCCTTGTAAAGTTAAGTTGCAGTGACCAAAGCCAATAGATTCTAACCCTCCTAAATAAATATCTGTGTTGTTATCACCATTGAAAGGTTGCCAGGTTTTACCAGAATTATCATTTTTAATAGCAATGGGAAATACTAAAATGGTTCCTTCTGGTAAAGCTTCAGTATTAAAAAATCCGCCACCATCTACGATTTTTTCGTCAGCTTTTAACCTAACTCGGCTCTGACGATATAACGCCATATCGTGAATCATCCCTATATCGTTATCATCTACAATTACAGATGGTTGTTGTTTACCATTCGGAAACCAAGCTGATAAATCTTTAGTATGTTTGACAGTCAAAAATCCTAAGTTAAAAAACAAGGTTTTTTTGCCTTGAGACTCCCGTGCTTTTAAATTTTTTGAACCTGTGTATATATCAGGAATATCGATATCTTTGAGGAATTTATCATTAAACTTGACCGCATCTCCCGCTATGCGTTGGTAGCGTTTGAGTAAATAGGGACAGCTAACCCAGACTATAGGTTGTCCAGGACAAAATACAGGAATCCAGACAACAGAAGCATATTCAAATTTAACAATTGACTCGTTATTGACATTTGATTGCTCTGAACCGGCTTCATTACCGTACCAATAATTTGCTTCCTGTTCTCCATTATCAGAACGCATTTCTGAACGCAAACGACCTCTAATAGAACTACCAGGAATGATACCAGTTTTACTAAATTGGTCGCGGAAAATTAGGTTTAAATTACCGCTTTCTTCCCCTGCAGTTGCACCTACATGTAGTGGTGCTAAGGCTTCGATAATTCCATAAGCTTTTTTGTACATTATCAATTCACTCCTTTAATATCTACGGGTAAACATAAACCGCTTCCTACACGTTTGAGATTAAATCCTTCTATGGGAAACCATGCTTCATCCCACTCCCACCAAGGTTGATTAATAGGTGCTTCTAAAACGTAGACGCTACCCGCAGGAACAGCATAGCGTCCCCGTCCTAATTGTCCTTTTGCACGATAGCGATAGGGTACAGGTTTATCTGTGAGTATCTGGACATTTTGTTGAGGAAAATTCTCTGTTTGGGGATAGCGATAGGAAAAGCGAGTTGAACCCCAAACCCCTGGAGTAATTAACGCGAAACTCCGCTGAATTGGTTGCTGTAAAAGCTGTAAAACTCTTTGACGTTTAATCTCTTCGCAGTTAATTTCTACAATGTGATTTTCTCCACCAAACCGATACCAGCCTCTTTCTAAAGGATAGGTTGCCAGGTAAACTAAACATATATTTTCGGAGATTTGCACTGAGTTTTCTAGAAATAAACCATCTGCATCTTCCACGCAACGCTCTGTTTTTTTAATCTTGGGATGGAGAAAAGAAACATATTTCCACGGATTATCAGATATGGTATTTTTATTATTTTTAAAAGCCTTAACAGGCTGTCCCCAAGTACTAATTTTTTGCCAGCGATAATCTGGTTCTAATTTATCTTCAGTTTCGCGACACCATTTGTTATCTTGAAATTTCCACTCATCTACAGCATGTTTGGCAATAATTTTATGCCAAGGAATGGGTACATAGAAATCTTGTTTATTATCACATTCTGCCCAAAACGGTCCAGCAACATATAAATTGTCTCGTAGTTCTGCTTGGGTAAATTGCTCTTGAATTTTGTTAATACTAAAATATAAACCTGATAAAGTAGCTGCTTCGGGAGGAAATTTCGCCCCAGATTTACCTACGAGGTTTTCTGGTGATAGAAATGCTCCGGCACTACCATACATAAAGCCCAAGGGATTAATTGAGATTAAATATTTAAACATCAATTTTTAGAAAATGGGTAATGGGTAATGGGTAATAAGATTTTATTAACAATTAAATAGGAGTTCTATAATTATGCCTGGTTAATTACTTAGCTGCCATCCTACTTTAATTAAATCGCTTATCCAGTCAATTGTAGCTAGAGCGCGTTCATAGTTATTATCATCATCACTAAAACCGACCACATGCTTATTGAAATTATAATCGCGAAATTTCTTCCCCTCACCGGGAAAGTAAATATCAAAAAATAAGAGAGCAAATTTTTCGTCAAAGGTTTCTTTGTTAATTTGAAAAGCTCGCCGTGCTTCTAACTGTGCTAGGTCACTATAAATATGGCTCCAGTTGGAATTACCTTCTCTATCTTGGTATTTAGTTAATATGTCTAAATAATCCCAGGGGCAAGTCCATTGAATATATTGTCCGCTGTTAAAGACTACTCTAATAGTGACTCGGTTTCTGCCTAAAGATTTCGCAACTTTTTCGGCTTCTCGACAATGCTGTAATACGTCTCGTTGCGGTACGCTATGTCCAGCCCAGACAAATCCCACACTTAAAGTAATTTTCTCACCATGTTCTTGCCATTTCTTTGGTAGTGTCATTAACCATTCAAAGGCGGATTTTGGTTGAATTACTACTTTATCTTTGTCGCTATAAATTACTCCTAAAAAGTCATCTCCACCTGCATAGATAACTCTTCCTAAGTCAGTGGGAAATGTTTTGCTGAAATCTTCTCCCCACTGGCGCATTGCATGACTAAAGTTGATAATTTCGGTTTCGGAAAGCTGCTTTAAATGGTCGCCTACTTTATCTCCATCTCCCATAAACCAACCTGTCCAGCGTCCCTTTGCTTGTTCAGTTATTTCTTCTGGACGACGATAGATATCTTTAAAGCCTTTATCTAGGGTAGTCATGCCAATTTTTCTGGCAATTTCTGGTAGTGTAACTAGGCGTTTTACCAATTCAGGAATGCTTAATCTTTCGTTCAAGGCTAAAAATTTTCCCTCTGGTACATTCTCCCCTGTTCTCTCAATAACTGCTGCTAAATCTAAGTAAAAATCATCAATTTGATTTTTCTCCCCTCTCCATTTACGATTGTTGGGGTTCCTGTCTTCTGCACCTAGTTTGTACCACGCGATCGCATCGGTTCCTGTCAAGCTAGAACTTTCACCAATCCAATTTATCGCTGTCCACCCACGGGAAAGCTTGCGGTTCTCTAAGTCTTGCATGGCAGCAGTTACACTAGTACCAGTCCCCCAAAATATTTCCCAGGTATAGTTACCCCAGTTACGCCACTCCCTTTCCCAGTGATACTCATACTGGGGTAATTTTCTTTCTATCCAGCAGCGACACTCGTGCAATAAGTTTTTCCATGCGGATAGCATTGCATCTATTACTTGCGATTCCGTAAATTCACCTTGTAAAAGAATCCGGTTGGGCATTCCTTTTTGCACGTTGGGTAGTGCGGGTGAAATGACTTTGGTGGTTTTTTCTGCTTCTTTCACTATCTGCTGGCTGAGATAGGAGAGTATCAAAGATGCTCCATACAAGTCTCGGAGTTTGCGCGATTTTTCAATAAACCCCTGTACGGGCGCAAAGGTGATAGCTGTATATTGTGACACAGGTATTAGGGTAGCGAGGTTTACTTGGTTAGTTTGATTTTGGATTTTGGATTGTCCCCATAGTCAATATCACGGGTTTGCACCGTCAGGGATTATTGGTCAGTTTGATTCCTCTGCACGAGTTAGTTCTATATATGAGGGTATTGTGTTACCCCAGCAATTGGTGTTGTTTTTATCTTGTCTTAAAAAGTCTGGTTGTCAAAGGGTTGTCATGCGAATGACGAATGGGGCAACGGTGGCACCGGATGTTGTAACGGATGTAGCGGATAAGTTACTTGCTTTTTTCACAAATAACCTATCCGCTACATCTGTTTTTCATCCGCTGCAGGGTTTCCATTAATTACTACTATTTTCTGGAAGTCCCTTAGCCGACTGCATAGTCACTCATTTCCCGCATGAAAGGAGGATGAAAACCTAGCACAATATCTTGTTTTGGTACGCCCAAATCGACTAAATCTGCCGCGATATCATGCTCGGTTGAATTGTAAAAAATCCAGATTTTCTCATTACGAATATCAAGATGTATTACACAATCATGCACCCAGCGCTTATGGTGCCAACCTAGATGGACAATTTGATAGTGATTTCGCTGCGTATCAAAAATAGTCTCAACCTCAATCTCTCCGTAAGCTGGCTTACTTTCTGCGTAACCCATCAACAATTGCTGCACTATTTGCTGATAGTTAGTTAATTTATCCGTTACTCTTTCCATAGTGAAATTTGCTCTAATTCAATATCGTAAACAATTATTTTTACAGAATTTTCTTGCAGCATTGAGGCGGGAAAATCAAGTTGAAAAAAGCTGTTATATATTAGATCGGGTACGGCTAGATAGAGAATGCGATTGGGTTCTTCACGACGCAATGCAGCCCGATAGTTAATAAACTGCCCCAGTGCTGTATGAAACTCAGAAATTGCCGATGCACTGGCCAAAAAACTTTTTACTTCTACTGCAATTTTCTCATCTCCTCGCTCTGCAGCCAGTAATCTTTCTGCCCCCAAGTCAATTTCCATATCTACACCACCTACTTTAATTTGAAGCGGATCGTGAGTCACATTCCACCCATCTTTAGCAAGAGCTGTCTTAACAACTTGATGATAACGATCCTTACCCACAACAGACGATTCAATCTAAAGGTGTAATTTTAACCTATCACACCAAGCTGTCATTCCCAAGAAGCCTTGTGACGAGGGAGTCTGGTTGTCAAAGGGTTGTCATACGAATGACGAATGTGGCAACGGTGGCAACGGATGTTGTAACGGATGTAGCGGATAAGTTACTTGCTTTTTTCACAAATAACCTATCCGCTACATCTGTTTTTCATCCGCTGCAGGGTTTCCATTAATTCAACTTCCGAAGAAGTCTAAAGGCATCCGCTCCCGCTGCCGCCCGCTCCCGTGTCACAAAGTTTCCATTAATTCAACTTCCGAAGAAGCCTAAAGTATACATCGGTCAAAACGGTGGGGGTGTAAGCTTTACTGTGTTTCCATTAATTCAACTTCCGAAGAAGTCTAAAGTCGGACAAACGTCAGCACTCGTGTTGTTATTACCTATGTTGGTTTCCATTAATTCAGCTTCCGAAGAAGCTTTGTGACTAGAACCAGTCCCCGCCAAAATACGGATACAGGATGGTCAATGTTTCCATTAATTCAGCTTCCGAAGAAGCTTTGTGACCTGATTTGGATTACAAGACCGGCGGCTAATATTGTTTCCATTAATTCAGCTTCCGAAGAAGCCTTGTGACGGCAGTACGGTGCTGCTGAAGGGGATGAGGTTATGTTTCCATTAATTCAGCTTCCGAAGAAGCCTTGTGACGCGCAAGTAGAGGGATGTAATGAAGACGTTTGTGTGTTTCCATTAATTCAGCTTCCGAAGAAGCCTTGTGACTTTTGAGGAAGAGAAATTGCTTGTGCTACTCCGAGTTTCCATTAATTCAGCTTCCGAAGAAGCCTTGTGACGGTAAATTCTTCCTTGTCTGGGTCTAGGTCACATGTTTCCATTAATTCAGCTTCCGAAGAAGCCTTGTGACTTTAAGAGTTCTTCGGCTAGGATACGGATATCTGCCTGTTTCCATTA